>CAZJNU010000038.1:0-24496 GCA_964547485.1 uncultured Actinomycetes bacterium | reverse complement strand
TCACCCGCCGACCTTGTCTGGCCTGCCGGCGTGCCTTCGCCACCTTCGCCGATCCAAGCTTCAGTAGGGCACGGGCCACCTGTTGGCGGATCTCGGTACCGGTCCAGGCCCGCAACCCCGACCTGGCCCGCACCCGCACCTTTGCAGCGACCTCTATGGTCACCGCCGTGACATCCTCGGCCGGGAACACGTCCAAATCGTCGGCGATCAACCGTGCCGGACCCGCACCCAACAGGCCCTCAGCCACCAGAGCGGTCATCGCCGGGATTGCGGCCAACCTGCGTGCCGCAGCAATCCTGTTCCCCGTCGAGGCCGGTGACAGTCGCAACGCCGGCGCCAACTCCTCAGCGATCGGATCCGTCACACCACCACCACACCCCTCCGGTGCCGACCACACCACCGGTGCGGCACCCGTAGTCGCCACCAGTGCTGACGCGGACTGCACCAGGGTCCACGACGCACACGCCTCCCACGCCGCGGCGACCACCACCTGACACGCACACGCCCACCCCGGTGCGGTCCCCGGCACCGGCTCAATCCCGGGCAATTCCTCACCCTTGTGATCCACCCGACACGCCCCCGTCGGGATCGCCGCCACCGCCGCCAACAGTGCTGGCCCCGGCGGCAACGACATCAGATCCCGCACCGGCGAGAACAACCGGACCTCGGCCCACTGCGCCGACACCCACCCCGGACACCACTCCAACCACCACAACGACACCACCACCGCCAACCGCGACTCCCACACACCCCCCGACACCAACACCTCCGGACCCTCCCCCGCCCCAGCAGCCTCGGCCTCCGCAGCAGCCTCAGCGGCCTCATCGGCCTCGTCCGCGGCAGCGGCCTCGGCTGCGGCTGCGGCCGCGGCAGCGTCGGATTCCGCCGCGCCGCCGACACACCCGGGCGCGACCTCCACGGCCACCCCCAGCGCCGCCCCCCGATCCCACACACCGACCGGGCCACCTGGATCCACCGGCCACACCCCGAAGTCACGCCACACCTCGACCACCACCGGCCCACGCGACGACCAACGTTCCATACTGTTCACCCCCCAAGGCAACCAACCGAACCAAAGTGATTATCGAACCAACAAAACTGAACGAACCTGCTCACTCGAACTTACGTTCTAAGGATACTTCGGACCACCGACAAGACAGCACGGCTTCGATGCGACCTGGCGAAAATGTGGACGAAAGGTGACGGCTCTGACAGCGCCGCTTGGAGTGGGCGGTGAAAGCGACACCTGCCGGTGACGTCACAACGTGGTCGGCAATCTGCCACGCGTCACACAGGGCTGCAACAAGCGGCATCGACCAACTCGTGACAGCCGGGACCCGCCCGGAAGTGCCACAGCTCGACTGATCCCGATCCGTTCATCAGGCCTCGGGCGTTCATCGCAGCGGAGGCCACCGTAACCCGCACCCCCGCGGTTGGGCACGAAACGCACGAAAACGCCCTGGCCGGGCCGGTAAGGGCCCTGACCAGGGCGTTTGCGCCACGTGGCGGGTGAAGGATTCGAACCTTCGAAGGCAAAGCCGACGGATTTACAGTCCGCTCCCATTGGCCGCTCGGGCAACCCGCCTAAGGTGCTGGTAGAAGAATATAGCCCCCGCTCAATCACGCCACGAAGGAGTCCCATGGCCGACAGCAGTTTCGACATCGTCAGCAAGGTTGACCGGCAGGAGGTCGACAATGCTCTGAACCAGGCTGCAAAGGAACTGGCGCAGCGTTTCGACTTCAAGAACACTGGCACCTCGATCGCCTGGCAAGGGGAGCTGGGCGTCGAGATCGCGTCAGGCACCGAGGAACGGGCAGTGGCCGCGTTGGATGTGTTCAAAGGCAAGCTGATCAAGCGGGGCGTCTCGCTTAAGTCACTGGACACGGGCGAACCTCGGCCATCCGGCAAGGAGTACAAGATCAATGGGACTTTCAGCAGCGGCATCACCCAGGAACAGGCAAAGAAGGTGGCCAAACTGATCCGCGACGAGGGGCCCAAGGGAATCAAGACCCAGGTGATGGGCGAGGAGTTGCGGGTGTCAGCCAAATCGCGCGATGCCCTGCAGGAGGTCATCGCGCTCGTCAAGGACGCCGACCTGGATTTCGCCACCCAATTTGTCAACTACCGCTGACGCTGCCATCGGGCGGAAGTAGCGGTCGCGGTCTGCCGAAGAGCCAGCCCTGCGCCAGTTCCCAGCCCTGGGCCGCGAGCAGATCAGCCTCGCGTTGAGTCTCGACCCCTTCGGCAATGGTGGCCAGCCCCAGCCCCTGGGCCAGTCCCACCAGGCCCTGAGCCAACCTCAGACTCGTCGGATCTACAGCTGTGATGTCATGCGTGAACGAGCGGTCCAGTTTGAGTCCCTGCACCGGCAGGTCGCGCAGGTGGGCGATCGAGGAGTAGCCGGTTCCGAAGTCGTCGACCCACCAATTGATGCCGAGGTTGGCAAGCTCGCGCATCGCGGACTGGACGCTGCCGGTGACATGCACCAACGACGTCTCGGTCACCTCCAAGTGGAGTCGGCGCGGCTGAACATGAGCGGCCGCGAGCTCCTGGGTCACCCGGTCCACCAATTCGGGTCGAACCAGGGCGGCCGCCGAGAGGTTGACAGCGACATGGAGGTTGGCGGGGATCCATGCCATCACCTCGAGGGCCTGCCGGAGAATGGACCGGTCGAGGTCGATAATCAGATTGGTCTGTTCGGCAACGGGGATGAACTCGTCCGGGGGTACGACGGTCCCGTCATCGCGAATCCATCGGGCGAGCGCTTCATAGCCTCGCAGCCGGCCGTCTGGAAGTGTCACCACCGGTTGGTACCAAGCCTGGATCTGGCCCGAGGCGAGGGCATCGCGCAGGCCGGTCTGGATGAGCAGTCGCTGTCGCGCCTCCTCTGCGAGGTGAGGGTTCGCGAATTCCCATCGGTTGCCGCCGGAATCCTTCGCCCGGTGCATCGCGGTGGAGGCGTCGCGCAGCAGCTCCAGCGGACTACTTCCCGCGCCTGAGGCAACGCCGATGCTGACGGTGACCGGGATTTCTTGCGCACCCATGGCGACGGGACCGGACCCAGCGGCTTGCAGTTCGGCAATGAAGTCGAGCAGGGTTGGACGTGCCATCGGGTCCTGCAACAGCACACTCAGTTCGTTGTCAGCCGTACGTGCCACCAGGCCGCGATCCCCGACGGCCGCGACAATCCGGTCGGCCACCGCTATCAGGACGCGATCACCGGCAGTGTGGGTGAAGGCATCGTTAATCTCGTTCAGCCGATCCACCCCGACCGACAGCAGCGACGGCCGCGCCGCACCGCCGCCACCGCCACCGCCTAACGAGTCGTCCTCCAGCTGATTGAGCAGCCAGTCCCGGGTCCACCTGCCGGTCAGCGAATCGTGGTTGACCTCGAAGGCCAGTTGCCGACGGGTCTGCACCTCCGCGTCGATGTCTCGCATCGTGTCGATTCCGCCGATGAGCCCACCGCTCTCGTCGCGCAGCGCGCGACCGTGGACGCTGACCCAGAGCCAGCTCCCATCCTTGGTGAGGTAGCGCCTCTCACCACGCCCTCGACCCGTTCCATCAGCCAAACCCTGTTGTTGCGCCAAGACGACCGCGGCCAAATCCTCGGGGTGGACCAGCGACCGGTGGCTGCGTCCCAACAACTCGCCTGGCTGCCAACCCAGCACCTCGGTCACGGACGGCGAGACCCAAGAGATCACACCTTCAGAATTCGCCTGCACCACCACGTCCAGGGCGTTCTCTGCGATCAGCCGGTAGCGCTCCTCGCTGGCTGCCATTTCCTGCTCGGCGGCAACCCGGGCGGTTTGAGCTTCCACCTCTGGCTGAACGTCGCGCCAGCCGCTGACGAAGCCGGTGGCCACGCCGTCCTCATCGACGGCGACGTGACCCGAAGCAGACATCCAGCGATACGTCCCATCAGCTCGCTGCAGTCGTAAGTTCAGGCTGACACGACCACCAGCGGTTGCATCGTCGCGCGCCTGCTCGAGCAAGCCCAGGTCGTCCGGGTGGATCACCTGCCGCAACGGCAATCCCACGAGCTGCCGCGGAGCCCAGCCCAGTACCGACTCAACCGAGGGCGAGATCCACTCAATGACTCCATTGTTGTCCCCGCGCAGGACGATGTCGGAGGCATTCTCCGCAATGGTTCGGAACAACTCCTCCGATGCAGCCAGCGCGGCCATCGCACGCAGTCGGGAAATCCCGTAACCAATGTTGCTCGCCAGGCTCGTCAGCAACTCCAGGGCCTGCGCGTCGAATGCCCCCCGATCCTGCGCGTAGACCATCAGCGCGCCATGGATCTCGTCACCCAATCGCACCGGCAGGGCGATCGAACAGTGGATTCCGCTGTCCTCGGCGGCCTGCGCCCAGGGGGCGAACCGTGGATCGGCACCGAGGTCATTGCGGACCTGTGCCGTTCCCGACTTGAGGCACAGTCCAGTCGGCCCTTGACCGAGGAGGTCGTCCCCCCAACTGACTCGCAGAGTGTCGAGATATCCCCGGTCGTCGCCACCGGTGGCGACCACCCGCACGGACTTCTCGTCGTCGTCGATCGGAACCCCGTACCAGGAGAAGGCGTACCCGCCGACATCCGTCGCCGTCCGGCACATCTGCCGGAGTAACTCCGCCTCGTCGGGGGCCCGGAGAACGACCCGATTTCCCTCTGCCAGCGTCGCGAATGCCCTCGACGAACTATTCAATGCCCGCCGGTACTCCGGCGGCTCGGGATTATCGCGTCCGCTCTCGTCCACGATGAGTCAGCCCTGGTGCGGTCGGGACCGAAACATGACCCAAGCCTAACCCCCGATCCCGGCCGGTGCAGTCAGCGCGCCTTACCCACTCGAGTTGCCAAAGGTACCCCCGGGCGACTCACTCCCGGCTAGCGTCGATACCTCAAAGGGAGCCTTCAATGCCAACCAGAGTGGAACTGCGGCGGGCCAGGCGAGGCGCACCAACACCCCGACCGCTATCTGGCCGCGGGGCGATCGTGGTCGTCGTCATCCTGGTCCTCGTCGTCGCGACCTGGGGGCTACTGCTCTTCCGCTACAGCAACCAGCCGACCGGCAGCGATCAACCGGCGCCGGCAGTGCGCAACGGCATCACCGCGATCCTCGAGCCGATGGAGTTCCGCGCGATCGATGACAAGATGCTCGCGAACCTGCAGCTGACGGCGCACGGTGATCTGGTCGATTCCCGCGGCATCCTGCAGGATGAGGTGGTCGTCACCCTCCGGACCGATGTCTCCAGCCAGGAGTTCGTCTTCGAGCGCGGTAAGCGGCTGGAAACCGAAGAGGTACTGCTCAGCGTCGTGGGCAACATCCAGGACTACCCGGGTGACAACTACAGCGGAACCCTTACCCTCTCGGCTGAGCGGCTGGGCACAACTGTCGACGGGACAACCGCCACCACTGGCCTGCCGGTGGCCGTCGGGGTGGTCAGCGCCATCGACGGCTGGACCACCACCATCACCCCGCCCGCCGCCGCGGAATTGAATCCCAGCATCGGAATACGCACCGAACGCGCACCGTTCAGCATCAGATTCGCGTGGGCGATCCTGGCCCTCATCACCGTCCTGCCGCTGTTGGGGATTGCGGTCGCCTGGTTGTTCATCACCGACCGCCGCGTCGCCT
This sequence comes from uncultured Actinomycetes bacterium, assembly GCA_964547485.1. Classification (GTDB taxonomy): domain Bacteria; phylum Actinomycetota; class Actinomycetes; order S36-B12; family UBA10799; genus JACJWR01. The sequence goes on along the minus strand of CAZJNU010000038.1, from coordinate 18,862 downwards.
ACCTGGAACACCTGAGCTGGTTCATCGGCCTGGTGCTGGCGCTGCCGTTTCTGCGACGAGTGCTGCCCGGCGACCCGCCGCTGGGCTGCCGGATAGATGTCACCGTCTTCTTCTGGTGCCTGGTGGGTGCCATGGTGGCGATGGTGTTGGCGGTGACGGCGTGGTATCTGCAGAGTGGACAGCAACTGCGCAACGGGGTGGACCAAGGGCCCGGGCCGACGCATCCGCCGGGCGCCGAGTAGCGGGCCGCCAACACCTCGGGGCTGACCCAGGGGTCGACCACCCGCTACTGGCTGGGCCAGCGGGCGGCCAGCTCCGCGATGCCCTCGACGAGCGCTCTCGGAGTCCCGCCCGCCGAAACGGGCGCCGGAACCCACGCGAGGGCATCGAACGGACACACCTCGACACAAATCCCGCAGAACATGCAGAGGCCATAGTCGATGCTGAATTCGTCCAAGACCTTGACTACCCGACCCCTTGGGCCGTCCGACAGTCGCTCGGTGTGGGCGGATAGCTCAATGCACCATACGGGGCAATCTGTGACGCACAGGTTGCAGCTGGTGCAGGCGCCGGGTTGCAGCGCGATCGCACCATGGGCTTCCGTCGGCCGCCGCGGCTCTGCCGGCGGCGGCGACGCTGCGGGCGACGCTGCGGGTGGCTCTGCGGGTGGCTCTGCGGGGAGCTGGGTCACGGCGCCACCTCAGGAGGGGCTGGCCATTCGGGATGCACGCCCGGCACCTTCATCCGCCGCCGACGGGACTCCTGTCCGGCCGCCCCGGGCCATGGCTTCGCCAACCGCGGCGCCAGTGGGAAGTCCCGGCGAAGCGGAAAGCCGACAACCTCCTCGGACAGCAGCAAACTCTCGGTCGGACCGTCATCGAAGGCGACGCCGAACATCTCGGCAAGCTCCCGTTGGTGCCAGCTGGCGCCCGGGTAGACCTCAACCGCGCTCGGCGCTTCCCTGCCGTCATCGATCCTGGTCAGCAGCAGCACAGATTCGTTCAAGGTGAACACGTAGCCGGCCAACTCGACCGCGCCCTCGACGTCGGTGCCGCCGAGCCAGTCGAGCCGAGCCCCCTCCGTTCGAGCCGCCAGCAGAGCTGCCCGCCAGTGGTTCGCCGCTATCGTCAGACAGCTGAGGCCGTCCGCCGCCACTGTCGAAGCCGCCACCGAGACCGAGCCACCAACAGCCGTCCGGATGGCATGCACTAGCGATCCGCCTGACCCCTCACTCAACTTCACTGCCCTCCGATCGAGAGTCCGGCCCCGCGGGGGAAGTCGCCTCCGCCGCCGCCCGGGCTGTTCCGGCCGCCACCGCCTGCGTTTCCGCCACCGCTTGCGCTACCGCCGCCGCCAACGTGTCCGGGCCTGGCGGACAGCCGGGCACGACAGCGGACGGCGGCAGCAGGTCACCGAGACCGGGCCGAACCGAATACGAGTCCCAGTAGGGCCCGCCCGATATCGTGCAGGCCCCGAATGCGACCGCGACCCGCGGTTCCGGCAGCGCCTCCCATGCCGCCCGCACATCGTCCGCGATCGCATGCGTGACGGTCCCCGCCACCACCAACACATGGCAGTCAGGTTCGGCTTCGCCGGTAGGGGCCAGGGCGCTGGTCGGGGCCACAGCGTCGGACGGGGTGAGGACCCCGGCCGGGGCGAGGGTCGCCATTCCGGCAGCAAGCTCGACCGCGCAACAAGCCAAACCGAGCGGTACCACCCGCACCCGCGACCCGCCGATTCCGGTATCGAACCAGCCATGCTGGGTTAGGACTCCCTCGACCTTCGGCGACGACACACTGCGCACCCTAACCCGACCGCTCCCAGCCGTGCGGCCGCGCACAACTACACTGGGCTGGCCGCGTCGTCCAGCCAGGGTCAATCCCTTGACGCAGCGGTACCCGCAGCATCCACCCCTGCATTCGTGAGGTCCGATGGCAAAGAAGACCGTGAAGGTCGATCGCGTGATCATCCGGTTCGCCGGCGACAGCGGCGACGGGATGCAACTGACCGGGGACCAGTTCACCTCCTCGACCGCGACGTTCGGCAATGACCTGTCGACCCTGCCTGACTACCCAGCCGAGATCCGCGCACCCGCCGGCACCCTGCCAGGGGTGAGCGCGTTCCAGCTGCACTTTGCCGACCACGACATTCTGACCCCCGGCGACGCCCCCGGCGTGCTCGTGGCGATGAACCCGGCGGCGCTGAAAGCGAACCTCCGGGAGTTGCCCCGCGGGGCCGACATCATCGTCAACACCGATGAGTTCAACAGACGCAACCTCGCCAAGGTTGGCTACACCACCAACCCGCTGGACGACGATTCGCTGTCCGCCTACGCGGTCCATCCGGTCCCGTTGACGTCGATGACGGTTACCGCTTTGGCCGGCTTCGCGATCGGCAAGAAGGACGCCGAGCGAGCTAAGAACATGTTCGCCCTCGGCCTGTTGTCATGGCTTTACCACCGCCCGATGGACGGCACCGAGCGCTTCCTGACGGAGAAGTTCGCCCGCAAACCGGAGATTCTGGCCGCCAACCTGGCCGCGCTCCGAGCGGGTTGGAACTACGGCGATACCACCGAGGACTTCGCGGTGCAGTACGAAATATCCCCGGCCCACCAACCGCCAGGGACCTACCGCAACATCAGCGGCAACCTGGCGTTGTCCTACGGACTGATCGCCGCTGCCCGGCAGGCGAGGCTGCCCCTATTCCTCGGCTCCTACCCGATCACGCCCGCCAGTGACATCCTGCACGAACTCGCCAAGCACAAGCGGCTCGGCGTCGAGACGTTCCAGGCCGAGGACGAGATCGCCGGCATCGGCGCCGCGCTCGGCGCCTCCTACGGCGGCGCCCTGGGAGTCACCAGCACCTCGGGGCCGGGGATGGCGCTGAAGGGAGAGGCGATCGGTCTTGCGGTGTCGCTGGAACTTCCGTTGCTGATCATCGACGTCCAACGCGGCGGCCCTTCCACCGGCCTGCCCACAAAGACGGAACAGTCCGACCTGCTGCAGGCGATGTACGGGCGCAATGGCGAATCCCCGGTGCCGATCATCGCGCCACGCTCGCCCTCCGACTGTTTCGACGCCGCCCTTGACGCGGTGCGGATCGCCACCACCTACCGCACTCCGGTGATTCTGCTGTCAGACGGATACCTGGCCAACGGATCGGAGCCCTGGCGGATCCCTGCGGTGTCCTCGCTGCCCGACCTGTCGGTCGAGTTCGCCACCGAGTTGAATCACGTTGCCGATGACGGCACCGAGGAGTTCTGGCCCTACCTTCGCGATCCGGAGACCCTCGCCCGACCGTGGGCGGTACCCGGGACACCGGGTCTGGAACACCGGATCGGCGGAATCGAGAAGGCAGACGGCAGCGGCAACATCTCTTACGACGCGCTCAACCATGAGCGGATGGTGCGGTTGCGGCAGGCCAAGGTCGACGGTATCGCCGTGCCGGAGTTAGAGGTTGACTCCGACGAACAGGCCGAGGTGCTGGTGGTCGGCTGGGGCTCGACCTTCGGCCCTATCAGCGCCGCGGTCAGGGACGTTCGCAAGGGTGGCCGGCCAGTCGCGCAGGCGCATCTGCGCCACCTGAACCCATTGCCGGCGAATACCGGCAAGGTGCTGCGGTCATACCGCCGGGTGATCGTACCCGAGATGAACAGCGGCCAACTGGCACTGCTGCTTCGGGCGAAGTTCCTGGTGCCGGCGGAAAGCATCAGCAAGGTTCAGGGGATGCCGTTCAAATCCAACGAACTGCAACTAGCGATCGAGGAGGCTATCGATGGCGACTGACGTGACCCTGAAAGCGAAGGACTTCAAGAGCGATCAAGAGGTCCGCTGGTGTCCCGGCTGCGGGGACTACGCCATCCTTGCTGCGGTGCAGGGCTTCCTACCCTCGCTGGGTCGTAACCGCGAGGACATCGTGTTCGTCTCCGGTATCGGCTGCTCCTCTCGGTTCCCGTACTACCTGACGACCTACGGGATGCACTCCATCCATGGCCGCGCCCCCGCTATCGCCACCGGCCTCTCGGTGAGTCGCCCGGATCTTGACGTCTGGGTGGTCACCGGCGACGGAGATGCCCTCAGCATCGGTGGTAACCATCTGATCCATGCCCTTCGGCGCAACGTTGACATCACGATCCTGCTGTTCAACAACCGGATCTACGGTCTGACCAAGGGCCAGTACTCACCGACTTCCCCAATCGGCAAGATCACCAAGTCGACCCCTGCTGGGTCGATTGACCGGCCGTTTGATCCGGTGACCCTGGCGTTGGGCGCTGAAGCCACGTTCGTGGCTCGGACGATTGATTCCGACCGCGCACATCTGACCTCCGTGCTGCGCGCCGCCAGTGAACACAAGGGTGCGTCGCTGGTGGAGATCTACCAGAACTGCAACATCTTCAACGACGGCGCGTTCGCGACGTTGAAGGATCCGACCACCCGGGATGCTTCGCTGATCCGACTGGAAGCCGGGCAGCCCATCACCTTCGATGAGGGGCGCAAGGCTGTTGTTCGCGACTTGGGTTGCGGCTTTCGGGTGGCAGCAACGGACAGTGTCAGGGCTGAGGACATCGTGTATCACGACCCGCAGGCCGAATCTCCGCTGGCCGCTTTCGCGCTTTCCCAACTGGCCGACCCGGTGACGTTGGCCAATACCGCGATCGGCGTTTTCCGCTCCGTCAAGGCGCCGACCTACAACGACGGCTTCACGTCGCAATTGGCCGGCGCTGAAGAGACCGAAGCCGATCTGGCGGCGCTGCTGCAGGGGCGGGACACCTGGACCGTCACCTGACCCCGCCGGACGATGGCCCGGCCACCGACCCGGCCGAGGCCGGGGGGCCAGCCACCGGACAACCCCTAGCCGGGCTGGTGTTCGGGTTGCTCGCCTACGGGATGTGGGGGCTGTTCCCGCTCTATTGGCCGTTGCTGGCCCCGGCGGGCGCATTTGAGATCGTGGCCCATCGCAGCCTCTGGTCGCTGGTCTTCCTCGCGCTCCTCGTCACCCTCACCCGAAGCTGGCGGGTTGTCGGGCGAACGTACGCCAACCCCCGGCAGCGTTGGCTGCTCATGGCCGCAGCGCTGCTGGTCGCGACGAATTGGTGCGGCTACATCTGGGCCGTACTGAATGAACACATCGTCGAGGCCTCGCTCGGCTACTTCATCAACCCGCTGGTGTCGGTGCTGATCGGAGTGGTCGCGTTGGGCGAACAGCTGCGTCGGGCCCAGTGGCTCGCGGTCGCGCTGGCAGCAGTGGCCGTCGTTGTGCTGACGTTCGGTTACGGACACCCGCCCTGGCTCGGTCTGCTGCTGGCCTGCTCATTCGCCCTCTACGGTCTGGTCAAGAAGCTGGCCGATGTGCCCGCCGTGCCCAGCCTGACGGTCGAGACGAGTTTCATGGCGCCGGTTGCACTGGTGTTCCTACTACTGCTGACGAATTCCGGCGGCGACCACTTCCTGGACTCGGGCCTGATGACCGCCCTGTTCGTCTCCGCCGGTGTGGTCACTGCGTTGCCCTTGCTCGCCTTCGGAGCTGCCGCCGTGCGGCTGCCATTGACCAGTATCGGCCTGCTGCAGTACCTGACGCCGGTGGTGCAGTTCCTGCTCGGCGTGATCGTCTTCTCGGAGCAGATGTCCGCCCTGTCCTGGGCGGGATTCGTGGTGATCTGGTTGGCGCTGACTGTCTTCAGCGTGGATGCCTTCCGGCACGCCAGCCGGCCCTGACGAGGGCGCCGACGCGGGCCGCCGGAGACCGTCCGGGTGGGTCCCGACCAATCACCACAGCGGGTTTGGCACTCTGGACCAGTAGCCGACGACGGACCACCGGGCGCACCGGTGATCCGACTCAACTTCGAGGATGAGGGCCGATGGACGAGTTCGACAACCAGGAGCGGAGGGCCCTGGCGGCCCTGGTGAGATCCTTCACGGAGACCGAGATCGTCCCCGGGCTGCGCGAGTGGGAGGCCGCCGGTGACCTCCCCCGCAGTCTGCACGAGCGCGCTGGTGACCTCGGGTTACTCGGTCTGAGCTACCCCGAGGAGGTGGGAGGTAGCGGCGGCGACCTGCTCGACGTTGTCGTGATGACCGAGGAAATCCTGGCCGGCGGCGGGTCCGGAGGGCTGATTGCCGGTCTGTTCACGCACGGCATCTCAATCCCGCACGTGGTGGACGCCGCCGCTCGTCGTCGGGCCGATGCCGACCTGACCAGCGACCCGGCCGACGCCGAGATACTCGTGGACCGAGTGATCCGACCGACCCTCACCGGCCGGGCCATCACCTGCCTGGCGGTCACCGAGCCCGACGGCGGCTCAGACGTCGGAGGATTGCGAACCGCTGCGGTGCCTGTCGACTCCAACGGCGAAGACGCCGCGCCTGCCGCGGCAACCCACTGGCGACTGAACGGAGCCAAGGCCTACATCACCTCCGGCGCACGGGCGGACTTCGCGGTGGTCGCAGCTCGCGCATTTGGCCCGGGGGCGGCTGGTATTGCGTTGTTCGTGGTGCCGACCGATACACCCGGCTTCACGGTCACGGCGAAGATGAACAAAATGGGTTGGCATTGCAGCGATACCGCGGAATTATCGTTGACCGACGTCGTGGTACCGGAGTGGGCTTTGCTGACCCCCGGAGCTGGCGAAGGCTTCGGGTCACTTGCCCGCCATTTTGCGGTGGAGCGGATTTCACTGGCCGTCACCGCCTACGCAACGGCGGCCCGCTGCCTCGAGCTGACCCTTGACTGGGCGCGCCAGCGGGAGACGTTCGGGCGTCCGCTCATCAGCCGACAGGTCGTCCGTCACGATCTGGTTGAGATGCATCGGCAGACCGACGTCGCGCGGACCTACACCCGGACAGTGGCGGCCCGGGTGGCGGCCGGCGAGGACGCGCTGCTCGCGGCTGCGATGGCCAAGAACACGGCGGTCGCGGCCTGCGACTGGGTGGTGGACATGGCGGTCCAACTCCATGGCGGCTATGGATTCCTGCAAGATGCCGAAGTGGAGATGCACTACCGCGACGCTCGGGTGCTGGGCATCGGCGGTGGCGCCACCGAAGTGATGACCGATCTGGCCGCCAAATTGCTGGGCTACTGAGCCGCAACCCGCCGGTCATGGTGGGCGCCCGGTGATTACCCGTCAGTAACCGGAACTTTACCTACCCTATGGCGTATGCAATGTTCCGGTTACTGACCGGTAGCAGGCTGGAGGCGGGGGCCGATGCGGCCCGGCAAGGGAGCGGCCCGGCGAGCGGCTCTCCTCAGGCGGTGCGGGTGACGACGTAGTCACAGAGCCGCTCGAGGGCGTCTCGGGCGGCGATATCGGGCAGCACCGCCAGCGTCGCGCGGGCCTCGTCCGCCCAGCGCCGGGCCTCCGCCCGCGCCTGCCCGACTGCGTCGTGCGCCAACAGCAACGCCAGCGCCTCGGCATGCTCGCCGTCATCCGGCAGCGGCCGGGCCAGCAACTCCTGCAGTCGCGCATCCGCAGGGTCCGCCGACGCCAGCGCGAGCAGCGCCGGCAGGGTCTGGATCCCCTCCCGCAAATCGGTTCCCTGAGTCTTGCCGGACTGTCCGTCCTCACTGGTCAGGTCGACCAGGTCGTCGGCCAGTTGGAAGGCGACCCCGATCCGCTCTCCGAACAGCGTGAGCGTTTCCACCACGGATTCTTCGCAGCCAGCGAACATCGCCCCGAACCGACCAGACGTCGCGATCAGCGACCCGGTCTTGTCCTCCAGCACTCCCAGATGATGATGCACCGGGTCACCGTCGCCGTTCGGCCCGACGGTCTCCTTGATCTGACCGATCACGAGTCGCTCGAACGTTCGCGCCTGAATCCGCACCGCATCGGGGCCCAACTCGGAGAGGATGTCTGACGCTTTCGCGAACAGGAAGTCGCCAGTCAGAATCGCGACCGTGTTGTCCCACCGGGCATTGGCCGACTCAGTTCCTCGCCGCCGTTGCGCCTCGTCCATCACATCGTCGTGATACAGGGTTGCCAAATGCGTCAGCTCCACCACCACCGCGGCCTGCAACACCTGTCTGCTGGCTGCGTCGCCGAACTCGGCCGCGAGCAACACCAGCATCGGCCGGAACCGTTTGCCGCCGGCATCGACCAAATGCCGGGAGGTCTCGGTCACGAATGGGTAGTCGCTCTTGACACTCTCCCGCAGCATCAGCTCAACGGCAGCCAGCCGGTCGTCCAGCCGGCGCGCGAGGGCATCATCGCCCAGCGAGTAGCCGTTGGTCACTGGAGGTCCTCACTGGATGCCGCCAATGGCAGCTTCCGATCTGCGGGTAACGCGAGCCGGGGACGCCGCCCAATGATAACGGTACGGCCCGTCACGGCCGCGGCCACTGGTGACCCGGCAGCTACCGGACGAACGTGCTCGCCTTCTCCGCGACATCGAGCACGGCCTGCGGTACCACACCCAGCAGCACCGTCAAGGCAACGCAGAATCCGATCGACACAGCCGTCAGCGTTGACGGAATGACCACCGACGGCCCGTCGGCCTTGGGTTGGGTGAAGAACATCAGCACGATCACCCGGCCATAGAAGAACGCTGCGATCGCGCTCGCGATTACCGCGATGATCACCACCGGGGTGGCACCGCCGGCCACACCAGCTGTGAAGACGTAGAACTTGGCGACGAAACCGGACGTGAGCGGGATGCCCGCGAACGCCAGCAGGAACAGCGCAAACGCGCCGGCGACCAGTGGCGACCGCTTACCCAACCCCACCCACGACGAGAGACTCGTCGCCTCGCCCGCGGGGTCCCGCACCAGCGACACCAGGGCGAAGGCACCGATCGTGGACACCCCGTAGGCGAGCAGATAGAAGATCGTGCCGCCTAGACCTGTGTTGTTGGCCGCCAGCACGCCGATCAGCAGGAATCCCGCGTGGGCGATGCTGGAGTAGGCCAGCATCCGCTTCACATCGTTCTGGGTCAGGGCCAGGATGACGCCCACCAGCATGGTCAGCACGGCGATCACCCAGAACGCGGGCCGCCAGTCCCAGCGGGCACCACCGAAGGCGACGTACATGATCCGCAGCAGCGCCCCGAAGGCGGAGAATTTCACCGCCGCCGCCATGAAGCCGGTCAATGGCGTCGGGGCCCCCTGGTACACGTCCGGAACCCACTGGTGGAACGGCACAGCGCCGAGTTTGAACAGCAGGCCCACCGCGATCAGACCTATTCCAGCGATCAACAATCCGTTCGGCCCAGCCACCGAGCTGAGCTTGTCGGAGATTTCGCCGAAGTTCAACGTGCCGGCGAAGCCATAGGTGAGGGCGGCGCCATAGAGGAAGAAGGCCGATCCGAAGGCGCCCAGCAGGAAGTACTTCAGCGACGCCTCCTGGCTGAGCAGCCGCCGCCGCCGCGACATCGCGACCAGCAGGTACAGCGGCAGCGACATCACCTCCAGCGCCACGAACATTGTCAGCAGGTCGTTTGACACGACGAACACCAGCATTCCGCCGACGCAGAACAGGAACAGCGGCCAGATCTCCGTCTGCAACCATCCCTGCCGGGTGAAGGCCTGCTCATCCTCGCTACCGGGTAGGGCCGACGCGCGGGCGGTGAACGCGTCGCCGGCCGGGTCGACCCGGCGCTCGGCCATCACCAGCGCCGACAGCAGCGCCAACAACAGAATCGACCCCTGCATGAACAACCCGGGGGCGTCGATCGCGAGCGCACCGTTGGCGGTCAACGTGTTGGTACCGGCGAGCAGGAACACACTCACCAATGACCCCAGCAGCACCGCCACCACCAGCACGAGCTGAGCATTGCGACGCGACTCCCGCGGCAACAGCGCCTCCAGCACGACACTGACCATTGCCGCGGCCAGCACCAGCAGGATCGGCGTGAGTTTGGCGTAGTCGATCTGGGGTCCGCCGATTGGCTCAATGGCCGCTGTCGCGGTCGTGGCTAGGTAGCCGCCGATCATCGCGCACCCCCTTGACTAGTCGTGGCAGCAGGTACCAGCGGTGGCGGATTCGTCTGCTCCACCTGACTCATCGTGCGATCGACCGCCGGATTGATCACGTTCAGCGCCACCTGCGGGAAGAAGCCAAGCGCGATGATGATCGCGATCACCGGCGCCATCGACATTGACTCACGGCCGTTGAGGTCAGGGAAGTCCTGGCAGCCGTCCTTGATCGGTCCGGTCATGGTCCGCTGGTACAGCCAGAGGATGTAGATGGCCGCCAAAATGATGCCGAGGGTGGCGAACACGGCCGCGTACGGGTGTCGGGTGAACGTGCCGACCAGCACTAGGAACTCACTGACGAAACTGGACAGCCCGGGCAGCGCCAGTGAGGACAGCCCGACCACCAGGAAGGTGCCGGCCAGGATGGGGGCCACCTTGTTCACCCCGCCGAAGTCGGCGATGTACTTGGACCCGCGGCGACTCATCAGGAAGCCGGCGATGAACAGCAGACCGGCGGTGGTGAAACCGTGATTGACCATGTAGAGGCTGGAGCCCGCCATCGACTGCGAGGTGAAGGCGAAGATGCCCAGCACGATGAAGCCGAAGTGGGAGATCGAGGTGTAGGCGATGAGTCGGGTGATATCGGTCTGCCCGATCGCCAGTAGCGCCCCGTAGATGATCCCGATCACCGCTATCACGATGATGATCGGCGCGTAGTACGCCGAGGCCGCCGGGAAGATCGGCAGGCACAGCCGGATCATCCCGAAGGTGCCGACCTTGTCCATCACACCGATCATCAACACCGCGGTGCCGGGCTTCGCCTCGGCCGCCGCGTCGGGTAGCCAGGTGTGGAATGGGAACAGCGGCGCCTTCACCGCGAAGGCGAAGAAGAAGCCGAGGAACAGCATCTTCTGAGTGCCCGAGTCCATGTTCAGGTTCGTCAGCGCGGTGAAGTCGAAGGTGCCCTCGCCGAGCTCCCGGGCTGAAGTCACGTAGAGCCCGATCAGGGCGGCCAACATGAACAGCCCGCCGAGCAGGCTGTAGAGCAGGAACTTCATCGCCGCATACGACCGCTGCGGTCCGCCGTAGCGCCCGATCAGGTAGAACATCGGGATCAGCATGACTTCGAAGAACACGTAGAACAGGAAGACGTCGGTGGCTGCGAAGACGAAGATCAGGCACGATTCCAGCGCCAGGATCAACGCCACATAGCCCTTCGGGGAGCCACCCCCGAGCGACTCATCACCTTCTCGCCAACCAGCGATCATCACCAACGGCACCAGCACCGTGGCCATCGCGATGAGCACCAGCGCAATACCGTCGACCCCCAACGCGTAGGACACGCCGAAAGCGGGGATCCAGGGGACGTTCTCGACGAATTGGAACTCGTCCGGCGAATCCGCTGAGAACTGCAGCGCCATCGCGATGACCATCAGCAACGGGATCACTGCGAAGACCAGGCCGATCTTGCGAGCCGCCAAGTCGCGGCCTGCGGGCAGGAACGCGATGACCGCGGCGCCGATCAGCGGGATGACTGCGATCGCGGTCAGCCAGGGGAAGGAATCCATGTTCACAGCCTCACCAGGAACAGGGCGGCGATCACCAGGACCGCGCCTCCCAACATGGACAGTGCGTACGTCCGCGCATAGCCGGTCTGCCACCTTCGGAGCCGGCCGGAGGCGCCGCCGACAGTGGCCGCGGATCCGTTCACGGTGCCATCGACGGCCGCATGATCGAACCACACCATCGAACGCGTCAGGTACTGTCCAGGCCGCATGAACACCGTTTCGTTGAAGGCGTCGCTGTAGAGGTTCACCCGGGCAGCTTTGGTCAGCCAGGAGACGTGTTGGGGGGCCGTGACAGGTACGTCGCGGCCGTACTGTTTAGCCGTCAGGAACACCGCGAGCAGCACCACCGCCAGCACCGCGGCAGAGAGCAGCCAGGCCGGGAACGGCAGGTCATGTTCGGTGAATCCCAGTACCGGTTCGAGCCACTTCTCGAACATGCCGTTGTAGGCCAGCGTGAAACCGCCGACGGTGCTGAGAAGCGCCAAAATGGCCATCGGGACGATCATCGACTTCGGCGACTCGTGCGGGTGCGCGTCGTCATCCCATCGCGCCTTGCCGAGGAAGGTCATCACGAAGATCCGGGTCATGTAGAAGCCGGTCAGCATCGCCCCGATGAAGGTCACCAGTCCGACCCAGATGTTCGCGCCGAACGCGGCCTCGATGATCTTGTCCTTGGAGTAGAACCCGTCGAACGGGGGTATCCCCATGATCGCCAGGTAGCCGCACAGGAAGGTGCCGAAGGTGACAACCATCACCGCCCGGAGCGCGCCGTACCGGCGCATGTTCTCCTGGTTGTTCATGGCGTGCATCACCGACCCGGCGCCGAGGAACAGGTCGGCCTTGAAGAAGCCGTGCAGCAGCAGGTGGAAGATGCCGAAGATGTAGCCGGCCGGACCGAGACCGACGGCGACGATCATGTAGCCGATCTGCGACATCGTGGAACCGGCGAGCGCCTTCTTGATCTCGTCCCGGGCCATCCCGATGATGGCGCCGGCCAGCAGCGAGATGCAGCCGACGATGATGACCACGGTTGACGCGACGTGCGCCAGGTTGAAGATGGGGTTGGCGCGGGCGATCAGGTAGACACCGGCGGTGACCATCGTCGCGGCGTGGATCAGCGCCGACACCGGGGTCGGACCCTCCATCGCGTCGAACAGCCAGGAGTGCAGCGGGAACTGCGCCGACTTCGCACACGCCCCGACCAGCAGCGCCAACCCGATCAGGTTGATCATCGTGGAGTCGACCTGACCCGCCTCGGAGAACACCTCTGGGTAGGTCACTGAACCGAACGTGAAGAAGATCAGCATGACCGCGATCGACAACCCGAAGTCGCCAACCCGGTTCACCACGAACGCCTTCTTCGCGGCCACCGCTGCGGACGGCTTCCACTGCCAGAACCCGACGAGCAGGTAGGACGCCAGGCCGACGCCTTCCCAGCCGAAGTAGAGCAGCGCGAAGTTGTTGGCCAGTACCAGCAACAGCATCGCCGCGATGAACAGGTTGAGGAAGGCGAAGAATTTGCGCCGGTCCGGGTCCTCGGCCATGTAGCCGACCGAGTAGATGTGGATCAACCCGCCGACGCCCGTGATCAGCAGCACGAACACCATCGAGAGTTGGTCGAGTTGGAAGGCGACCGGGACGTTGAAGTCCCCCACCACAAACCACTCATAGAGGGTCTGGGTGACACCGCGGGACTCGGCCGGCTTGGCAAGCATCGCCACGAACATCGCGACGCCAAGCGCGAACGACGCCCAGACCATCAGGATCGCCAGCAGGTGTCCCCACTTGTTCGTCCGTCGGCCACCAAGTAGCAACAGGGCCGACCCAAGCAGTGGAAGGGCGACGATCACCCAGATGAAGGAGAAGATCCCGGTCGCCGGAGCCATCTCCTGCAGGGCGGCGGCGCCGGAGTCACTGGTCGCGAGCATGTTCACCCCTAGTACCTCAGCAGACTTGGCTCGTCGACCGAGGCCGAGCGTCGGGTGCGGAAGATGGTCACGATGATCGCCAGCCCGACGACCACTTCAGCCGCCGCCACGACCATCACGAAGAAGGCCACGGCTTGGCCGTCCAGATTTCCGTTGGCCCGGGCGAAGGCGACGAAGGCGAGGTTGCTGGCGTTCAGCATCATCTCCACACACATGAAGACCACGATGGCGTTGCGTCGAAGGAGCACGCCGATGGCTCCGAGCGAGAACAGGATCGCCGACAGCACCAGATAGTGGGTGGTACTCACCTATTCGCCCCCCTTCTGATCGGTATCGCTGGGGGTTCCGGTGGCCCTCGGTTCGCCCCTGCCGGAGCTCACCCCGGGGACAGCGGTTCCACCGGCAGCGAGATCGGAGACCTCCGCGATGTCAGCGGCGTTCACCGCCCGCACCGATCCGCGGGCGCGCAGTGGCGCTGGCACCGACTCGTCGGCGGTGGTGCCATCCGGGAGCAGCGCCGGCGTGTCAACCGCGTTGTGTCGGGCGTAGGTGCCCGGGGGCGGCTTCGGACCGGGATATCCCTCGCCGCTGAAACGTTCGACCGCGAGTTCGCGCTGGCTCTTTCGGGGGGTGTGACGCTCCCGGTGCGCGAGCAGCATCGCGCCAAGGGCTGCGGTGATCAGCAAGGCAGAGGTCAATTCGAAGGCGAACACATAATCGGTGAAGACCAGTGCGCCGATTCCCTGCACGTTACCGCCGTGGACAGCATTGGCGGCGTCCAAATTCCCGCTCGGCACGACTCCGATGCCCTTGATGATTGCGCCGGCCACGAGCACCAGGAAGCCGATGCCGAACAACATGCCGGCGAGTCGCTGGCCCTTGATCGTCTCCACCAGGCTGTCGGAGGAGTCCACTCCAACGATCATCAGGACGAACAGGAACAGCATCATCACCGCGCCGGTGTAGACGATGACCTGCACCATGCCGAGGAAGGGTGCCTGCAGGGATACGTACAGGATGGCCAGGTTGATCATCGCCATCGCGACGAACAGCGCGCTGTGCACTGCCTTGCGGGAGAGGATCATGCCGATCGCGCCGATCACGGCCAGACCACCGCAGATCCAGAAGACCCACGCCTCGCCGGCATTGGCCGCCAACAGCACCGACGGGTTCACGCGTCGCCCCCCTCATCGGATTTGCGCGCCAATGCGATCTGCTCGGCCGTGGCGCCGGTGACCTTGCCCTGGTAGTAATCCTTCTCGGTCGTGCCGGCGACCATCTCGTGGGGGGCCGGTATCATCCCGGGCAAGATCGGAGCCAGCAGATCCTTCTTCTCGAAGATCAGATCGGTGCGGTTGTCGTCGGCCAACTCGTACTCGTGCGTCATCGTCAGGGCCCGCGTCGGGCAGGCCTCGACGCACAGTGCGCAGAAGATGCAGCGCAGGTAGTTGATCTGGTACACCCGGCCGTACCGCTCCCCGGGCGAGAACCGTTCCTCGTCGGTATTCGGCGCGCCCTCCACGAAGATCGCATCTGCCGGGCAGGCCCAGGCACAGAGTTCGCACCCCACGCATTTCTCCAACCCGTCCGGGTGTCGGTTGAGTTGGTGGCGACCATGGAATCGAGGTTTGGGGGGCTTCTTGTGCTCCGGGTACTGCTCGGTCACAACCTTCTTGAACATGGCCCGGAAAGTGACTCCGAAGCCTTTCGCGGCCTGCGGCATCTCAGGCATCGTCGGCGCCCTCCCGGTCCATCGCACTGGTCTCGCCGACTGCCGGTTGGGGCGCCGCGGACTGTGACACCGTCACCGGCGTTCGCTCGCCGGCCAGTCGTTGCCCCGGAAGTGGTGGCACCGGGTAGCCGCCCGCGAACGGGTCGATCACCTTCGGCGCCACGGGCGGTTCGACCTTCCGGCGACCATTCACCCAGGATGCCACCGCGATGAACACCCCGAGGCAGATCGCGAAGATCACCACCAGCGCGGTCAGCGACAGGTCCCGCTGGTTGGCGACGTAGCGGGCGATGGAGACCACGATGATCCACAGGATCGAGACCGGGATCAGGAACTTCCAGCCGAACCGCATGAACTGGTCGTAGCGCATCCGGGGAAGGGTGCCGCGGAGCCAGACGAACACGAAGATGAAGGTGAACACCTTCAGCAGGAACCAGAGGATCGGCCACCAGCCCTCGTTCGCACCGGACCAGATCGAGATTGGCCAAGGGGCTCGCCAGCCACCGAGGAAGAGGGTGGTCGCCAGTGCCGACACGGTGACCATATTGATGTATTCGGCCAGGAAGAACATCGCGAACTTGAGCGAGGAGTACTCCGTGTGGAAACCACCGGTAAGTTCGGACTCCGCCTCCGGCAGGTCGAAGGGCGCCCGGTTGGTCTCGCCCACCATCGACACTGCGTAGATCATGAAGGAGGGCAGCAACAGCACGATGAACCAGAGCTTGGTCTGGGCGTTGACGATCTCCGAGGTACTCATCGAGCCCGCGTACAGGAAAACCGCGACGAAGGACAACGACATTGCGATCTCGTAAGAGATCACCTGTGCGCTGGAGCGCAGTGAGCCCAGCAGCGAGTAGGTCGAACCGGAGGACCAGCCGGACAGCACAATTCCGTACACACCGATGGAGGCGATGGCCACGATGTAGAGCACCGCGACAGGGAAATCTGCCAGCTGCAGTGGGGTCTGGTAGCCGAACATCGACACCGTGGGCCCGAGCGGGATCACCGCGAACGCCATGAACGCGCAGATGGCGGAGATCAGCGGGGCAATGATGTAGACGGCGCGATCCGCCGCCTTTGGGAAGATCTCCTCCTTCAGCGCCAGTTTCACACCGTCCATCAGAGTCTGCAGCAGACCCAGCGGACCGGTCCTGTTCGGTCCGATCCGCAACTGCATCCGGCCGACCACCCGGCGCTCGAACCAGATCGTGAACAACACGATCAGCACGAGCAGCACGAACAGCCCCAGCACCTTGATGATCGAGAGCCAGACCGGGTCGTTGCCGAAACTCTCCAGCGTGACGGTTCCGTTCACTGAGCACCTCCGGCGGACACTCGTACAGTTGCGCCGGCGGTGACCCGCAGCGCCAGATGGACTTGACTGCCCTGCGAGTTGGTGGGCAACCAAACTGTCTGGTCCGGCATCGCGGTCACTCGGACCGGCAACGTGATAGAGCCGGCGTCGGTGGCAACGGTGAGATCGTCGCCGTCGGCCACCGCGAGCGATCCGGCCATCTCCGGCGAGATCCGGGCGACCACCGGCCTGCGGGTCGCCTCCAGATACGGCTCACCGACCTGCATCACGCCAAGATCCAGCAGGTGCCGCCAGGTTGCCAGCACAGCCTCCCCAGCCGCCACAGTGACCGGTTCCGGTTCTCGCGCCTGGAACTCGGGCCTGTCTTCATTCCAGTCGCCCAGCGCGGCGGACTCCCGCGCGAAGGCGACCGTATCGCCGACCCCGATCGGTGCCCCCAGCTCGCGGGCGACCATCGCCAGCACTTCGCCGTCGGTGAAGCCGACCGCATCGCGGAACACCCGTGGGAAGGTGCGAACCCGCCCCTCCCAGTCCAGATATGAGCCAGCCCGCTCGGTGTCGACCTTCACCGGCAGCACCACATCCGCGGAAGCACTGACATCGCTGAGGTGCGCCGTGAGCTGGACGACGAATCCGGCAGCGTCCACGCCCGCCAGGAAATCGACCGGATCGGTGAAGTCGGCCGCCTGTAGCCCGGCCAGCAGCAGCGCCTCGATCGGCAACCGTTCCTCCGGCTGCTCATCAACGTCCGCCTCGGCGCTGTCCTCGACAGGGGTCCCCTCGGCTGCGCGTTCGGCCAGTAGCTGCCGCTGCTCGGCCAGCACGGCCAGGATCGCTTCCAGATCGCGGCCGGGCACTGCCGGCAACGCATCTGCGGCCAACCCCCAGGCGGCCGCGACCTCGGCTCGGGCGCCGGCATCGGCCAGCGGCCGACCCCCCGGCAGCACACCGGCCAGCGCACCCGCCTCCAACGCCCCGCGCTCGCCTGCTCGACGCGGCACCCAGGACAGTTCAGCGCCGGTTGCGCGCGCCAGCGCCAGCGCGGCCGTCAGACCGCCGGGCACACTTCCCAGTCGTTCTCCGGCCAGAATCACGGCCCCCGGGGTGCGCAACAGTTCCGCGATATCGCCGGACTGCCCCGGATCGGACAGGGCCGTCAGCGCCAACGGTTCGTCACCGGGAATGGTCGGGATCAAAGTGGCCGAAGTCTTCTCGAAGCCCGGACTCTGCCAGGGGGCAATCGCCACCACCTTGGTACTGCCCTTGTCCGCGGCCTTGCGCAGCCGGAGGAAGATGATCGGCGACTCCTCCTCGGGCTCCAACCCGACAAGTACCACCACCGGGGCGTTGCTCAGCGCCGCATATTCGGTGCCGACGCCGGTTCCTGCCACGACCGCGGCCAGGAAGTCCCGCTCCTCGGTGGAGGCCGGCCGCGCGCGGAAGTCGAGGTCATCGCTGCCGAGCGCCACCCGGGTGAACTTGGCGTAGGCGTAGGCATCCTCGCGACACAACCGGCCACCCGTCAGGGTTGCCGCGTGTCCCCGGGCGGTGGCCAGACCGGCGGCCGCCGCCGCGATGGCCTCCGGCCACGACGCCGGTACCAACTCGCCGGCCTCATCCCTCAGCAGCGGAGTCTTCAGCCGGCCTTGGCTGAGGTAGGGGAAGGCGAATCGACCCTTGTCGCAGTTCCATTCCTCGTTCACCGCCGGATCGTCGCCCGCGAGTCGTCGCATCACGGTGCTGTGTCGGGAATCGGTGCGCATCGCGCAGCCTGCCGCGCAGTGCTCACAGGCGGTCGGGGTGCTGACCAGATCAAATGGCCGGGACCGGAACCGGTAACCGGCGCTGGTGAGCGCCCCGACCGGGCAGATTTGCACTGTGTTACCGGAGAAGTAGGAGTCAAAAGGCTGGTCGGAGGCGGTGCCGACCTGTTGTTTGGCCCCGCGCTCGAGCAGGCCGATGAAAGCATCCCCAGCGATCTCGTCGGCGAACCGGGTGCAGCGGGCGCAGGAGACGCAACGCTCCCGGTCGAGCAGCACCTGCGCGCTGACGTTGATCGGCTTCGGGAAGGTGCGCTTGCGACCGGTGAATCTGGAGGTGCTGCGACCGGCGGTCATCGACTGGTTCTGCAGCGGGCACTCACCGCCCTTGTCGCAGACCGGACAGTCGAGCGGATGGTTGATGAGCAGGAACTCCATCACCCCGCGCTGGGCCACGTCCGCGACGACACTGGTCAGTTGGGTGTGCACGATCATGCCGTCGGTCAGCGGGATGGCGCAGGCCGGTTGCGGTTTGGGCATCCCGTCGATCTCGATCAGGCACATCCGGCAGGCGGCCACCGGATCCAGCAACGGGTGATCGCAGAACCGCGGGATCTCGATCCCGATCTGCTCCGCGGCCCGGATGATCAGCG
>CAZJNU010000037.1:256-24917 GCA_964547485.1 uncultured Actinomycetes bacterium | reverse complement strand
CGAGATCCCGATTGTTCTCCAGCACCATGTCGATGAAGTCGACCACGATGATGCCACCGATATCGCGCAGTCTCAGCTGCCGGACGATCTCTTCGGCCGCCTCCAGGTTGTTCCGGGTGACCGTCTCCTCGAGGTTGCCGCCCTTACCTGTGAACTTGCCGGTGTTGACATCCACGACCGTCATCGCTTCGGTCCGATCGATCACCAGCGAACCGCCGGAGGGCAACCACACCTTGCGGTCCAGGGCCTTCGCCAGCTGTTCGTCGATCCTGAATTCGGTGAAGACATCCTGATTCTTGGTCCACTTGGACAGCCGCGGTGCAAGGTCCGGGGCCACCGAATTCACATAGTCGTTGACCTCCGCAAATGCCTGGTCGCCGCTCACCACCATCCCGGCGAAGTCCTCATTGAAGATGTCGCGCACGACTTTGATCGCGAGGTCGGGCTCGGCCCGCAATTGGCTCGGCGCGGAGGCCGTTGCGGCCTTCTTCTGGATCGCCTCCCACTGCTCAGCCAACCGCGCGACATCGTTGGCGAGTTCGTCCTCGGAGGCACCCTCGGCCGCGGTCCGTACGATCACGCCCGAATTCTCCGGCATCACCGCACGCAGGATCTTCTTCAGTCGGGACCGCTCCCGGTCGGGGAGTTTACGGCTGATACCGGTCATGCCACCCTCGGGGACGTAGACCAGGAATCGACCCGGCAGCGAAATCTGACTGGTCAGCCGGGCGCCTTTGTGGCCCATCGGGTCCTTGGTCACCTGCACGAGCACGCTGTCACCGGGCTTCAGCGCCAACTCAATCCGCTTGGGCTGTCCTTCCAACCCTGCGGCGTCCCAATTCACCTCGCCGGCGTACAGCACGGCGTTGCGACCGCGCCCCAGATCCACGAAGGCCGCCTCCATGCTGGGCAGGACATTCTGGACCTTGCCCAGATAGACATTGCCAATCAACGACCCGGAGCCAGCATTGCTGACGTAGTGCTCGACCAAAACGTCGTCCTCCAGCACCCCGATCTGGGTCAGTTCGCCTCGCTGCCGGACGACCATCCGCCGGTCGACCGACTCGCGGCGCGACAGGAATTCAGCCTCGGTGAGGATCGGTGCCCGCCTACCGCGAGACTCCCGACCCTCCCGTCGGCGCTGCTTCTTCGCTTCCAGCCGGGTCGAGCCCTTGACCGCGGTGACCTCATCGGAGGCGCGCCGCGGTTCGCGGACCTTGACCACTGTGTTCGGTGGATCGTCCTCGCCGGTCGGAGCGTCGCCACCCGACGAACCACGTCGGCGCCTCCGCCGGCGCCGACGGGTGCCGGGTTCGCCGTCACCGTCGCCGTCGCCGTCCGACGGCCGCTTTCCGCCGCCCTGGCCCTCTCCAGCGCCCTCACTCTGGCCTTCAGCGGAGTTGTCCTCGCCGCCCTGGCCGGTACCGGACTGCTGCTCACCGCCGGTTGCCGTGGTCCCGTCCGCCGCGGAGTCGGCGGTACCATCCTCGGACTTACGTCGACGACCGCGTCCACCGCGGCGTCGACGCTTACCTGCTGGCCGATCGCTCGACGCGGCCTCGACGTCACCCGCGGGGGCCTCGTCGGACCCCGCGGCGTCAGCTGTGCCAGCATCCCGACCCGCAGACTCGCCAACGTCTTCGCCGCCATTGGACGAGACGCCGGAGTCGCCGACATCCCCCGACGGCTTCGACCGGGCCGGGGCAGGTGTGAGATCAGGTGCCTGGAAGACCGCGGCCACAGCGGCGACCGGCGGTGCCGAGGGCACGGCTGCCGGTTCCGTCGGAGGTGCGGACGCCGCCGAGAAGAACGCCGCGGGCGGACCGGCAGGTCGCGATGCCGCCCGACGCCGACCGCGCCGGCGGGGTGCTGCGTCAGCCTCACCGTCGGTGGGGTCGTCAGCGCTGCCGGTAGCTACACTCCCCGCCGAGGGTGCTGACTCGACCCCTTCGGTACCGGTCACGCCAGCGGTGTCGGCCGCCTCAACAGCGGTGTCGGCCGCCTCAACGCCGGTGGACTGGGTCGTTTGGTCGTCGTTCATGGGCATTGCCCCTTTCGTCCCCGGGCGCTAGCGGCACTTTCCGTGGCGCTGCTGCCGCTCAGGAACTTCTCGTGCGCGAACCCTACGGGAACGCGAAGCTGGTCTGGAAAAACTGTTCCACCGCATCGGTGGGACGAACCTCGACTACGCCAGTTGGCGGTCGGACCCGTGGCCGCCGGCCCCACTCGGGGCCCCCGCCGCGCGATCTGGCGCAAACGGGTCGGTCACTGAGAACTGATCTGCCGCGAGCGGCCCCTGCGCCAGCCGGGTCACCTGGGGAGGCGCCGGCGGCGCCAGAGCGGCCACTTGAGACAGGCCCACCAGGACGTCGTCGGGTCGAACGGACGGGGTGCCGTGCCGCACGACCAGGGTCAGTATCGCACACCCGTCGCCGGCGGGCGTGCATCGCGCGGCAACCAGCGCCGGACGAATATCGAATGTACGCAACCCCTTCTTCGTCATCCGTTGCACCGTAACGGTTTCCTGTGCGAGCAGTGCCTCGACCGCAGCGACACCGGCTGCGGCGGGTACCCCGGGCAGTACCAGTTGCCAGACGGAAGCCTCCAGTCGGGAGGCGAAATCGCCAGCCCCGACCCGCACCGCGTCCACGATGTCAAAGCCCGTCGGCAGGGAACGATCGATGGCCTGGGCCAATCGGTCGGGGTCGATCCGATCCATGATCCCGATCTCCAGGTACTCCGCTTCACTGCCGGCACCGGTGGGGGCGGCGTTGGCGTAGGAGATCTTCGGGTGTGGGGAGAAGCCGGCGGAGTAGGCCATCGGGACAGCGGCGCGGCGAAGCGCCCGTTCGAATGCTCGCTGGAAGTCGCGGTGGCTGGCGAACCTGAGCCGACCACGCTTGGCAAATTTGAGCCGGATGCGATCAACTGGCGGAAGGTACTCGCGGTCGGGGACCCTGCGACTCACAGGTCCACCGCCTGGTCGCGGACGTCCGCCACCGCCATCACCGGCACCGCCGGTATCGGCAGCAGCACAGCGCCGGTCGGTCCGATCTGGATCTCGGTTCCCAGCTGGTCACACACCCCGCAGTCGAAACAGGGCGTCCATCGGCAGTCCTCTACCTCCACCTCGTCCAGCGCGTCCTGCCAATCCGCCCACAGCCATTCCTTGTCCAAGCCGGAATCGAGGTGATCCCACGGCAGAACCTCCGTCTCACCCCGCTCGCGGGTCGTGAACCAGTCAAGATCCACGCCGGTACCGGCCAATCCGGATTCCGCAGCGGCTGCCCATCGCTCGAACGAGAAGTGCTCGCTCCAACCGTCCAGCCGCGCACCTGTCCGCCAGGCATCCTCGATCACGGCACCGACCCGCCGATCGCCGCGCGACAGCAACCCTTCGATAATTCCGGGCCGGCCATCGTGGTACCGGAAACCGATGGCCCGGCCCACCTCCCGATCGCCTCGGATCGTATCCCGCAACTTGGCCAGCCGAGCGTCGGTCGCCTGCCACTCCAACTGGGCGGCCCACTGGAACGGCGTGTGCGGTTTCGGCACGAATCCACCGATCGAGACGGTGGCGCGGATATCCCGGTGGCCTGCCGCCTCCCTACCCGTCCGGATGACCTCCCGTGCAAGGCGAGCGATCTGCAACACGTCCTCGTCGGTCTCGGTCGGCAGCCCACACATGAAGTAGAGCTTCACCTGTCGCCAGCCGGCCGAATAGGCGGCCGCGACCGTCCGAATGAGGTCCTCCTCGGACACCATCTTGTTGATCACCTTGCGAATCCGCTCCGATCCGCCCTCAGGTGCGAAGGTCAAACCAGACCTACGTCCGTTGCGGGAGAGTTCCGCGGCCAGCTCGATATTGAAAGCGTCCACCCGGGTGGAGGGCAGCGACAGCGACGTGTTGGTCCCCTCGAACTGGTCCGCGAGCCCTTTCGCGATCCCGGCGATCTCGGAGTGATCGGCACTGGAGAGGCTCAGCAGCCCGACCTCCTCAAATCCGGTCTTGGCGACGGCGTTGGTGACGACCTCTGCGACGGTGCTGATCGACCGCTCCCGCACCGGGCGGGTGATCATCCCCGCCTGGCAGAATCGGCAGCCGCGGCTGCAGCCGCGAAAGATCTCCACACTCGCCCGCTCGTGCACGGTCTCGGCCAGCGGCACCAGCGGGGCCTTCGGATAGGGCCATTCGTCGAGGTCCATCACAGTGTGTTTGGCGACCCGCCAGGGCACCCCGGGAGTGTTCGGCGCGACCCTTCTGATCCGTCCGTCCGGCAGGTAGTCGACATCGTAGAACCTGGGAACGTAGGCGACGCCAGACCGCGCCAGCCGAAGCAGTAGTTCCGCCCGCCCGCCTGGCGAGCCTTCCGCTTTGAAGTCCCGCACGATATCGGTGATTGCCAGCACCGCTTCCTCGCCATCGCCGAGTACGGCGGCGTCGATGAAGTCGGCGATCGGTTCCGGATTGAACGCCGAGTGGCCGCCGGCTATCACCAGCGGACCGCGATCCCGCTCGGCCGAGTGCAACGGCAGGTCGGCCAGGTCCAGCGCGGTCAGCATGTTGGTGTAGCCGAGCTCGGTCGCAAACGAGACGCCAAGCAAGTCGAATTCGGCGATCGGGCGGTGGGCATCCACAGTGAAGGCCGGAATCCCCCGCTCCCGCATGATCTCCTCAAGATCGGGCCAGACCGCATAGCAGCGTTCACACAACGCATCCAAACGCTCGTTGATGACCTCGTACAGAATCTGCACCCCCTGGTTGGGTGCACCCACCTCGTAGGCATCCGGATACATCAAGGCCCAATGGACCGCCACCGAGTCCCAATCCTTCACGACCGAGTTGAGTTCACCGCCGACGTACTGCACAGGTTTGGAGACCAGCGGCAGAACCTGCTCGAGCTGGTCGAAGATATCGGCGCAAGGCATGGCGACCAGGGTACGAGCAGCCAGACTCAGTGCCGCCGGCGACTGCGCAAGTGAACGCTGGTCAGCAGCCCAACACCCGCCCAAACGGCGAACATCGAGGAGCCACCGTAGGAGACGAACGGCAGTGGCACCCCCGTCACCGGCATGATCCCCAAATTCATGCCGATGTTCTCAAACGCTTGCACCGCGAACCAGACCACGACGCCAGCCGCCACCACCCGGCCGAACAGGTCCGGTGCCGCCATCGCAATCCGGGTCCCCCGCCACAGCACGATCCCGACCAGAACGATGACCAGGCCAGCGCCGAGCAACCCCAACTCCTCGCCGGCCACCGAGAACACGAAGTCCGTCTGCTGGTAGGGCACCGACCGGCCCTGGGTCTGGGCGCCGTGGAACAACCCCTGACCCATCAGCCCGCCCCCGGCGATCGCCAACCGGGCCATTCTGGTGTTGTAGCCACTGCCGAGTGGATCTGCGGCCGGGTCCAGGAACGTCGTCAGCCGGTCGATCTGGTAGTCGTCCAACACACCGACGAGCAGCACCACCGCAACCATGGCCACCGCCGCGGCCATCATCGCCAGCAACCATCTGGCCGGTGTTCCGGCAATGGCGAGCATCCCCACCACCGTGGCCGCAACTACCAGCACGGTCCCCAGATCCGGCTGCAACAAAATGAGCGCAAGGGGCAGCCCCGCCAGAACCAGCGCCGAGACCAGATCGCGCCCTGACGGGGTCGAGTCGGCCGCCAGGCCCGACTGACCGGCGCGGTGGGTGAGCGCGAGCGCGACCACCAAAATGACGGCAACCTTGGTCAACTCACTGGGTTGCAGTGAGAAGCCCGCTGGCAGCACCAGCCACGCCTGGATACCGTTCTGGACGGTGCCGAGTGGACTTAACACGGCGAGAAGTAGCGCCACCGCCACCGCGTAGACCCAGGGGGTGGCGGCGCGCAACGTGCGGTAGCCGAGTTTCGCCACCGCCCATGCGATGGCGATCCCGATAACGATGTTGATCAGGTGCTTGTCGAGAAAGGCTCGCGGGTCGTCGCCGGCGGCCAGCAGTCTGCCGCGGGTGGCGGAATAAATCAGCGCCGCGCCGATCACTGACAGCGCAAGCGCCGCGGAGAGCAGTACCAGGTCCAGTCTGCGAGCGCCCCGGAGCAGACCGCCCCACCAACTACTGGAGCCGGTGGCCGGCCGCCTAGTCCGAGCGGCAGCCGGGCTGGTGTCCAGCTGAGTCATCGAACGGCCGCCGCAGGTGCCGCCGATGCCGCCGGTGCGCCGAGCTGTGGCAACTCACTCTGCGGGGCTCCACCCTTGAGCACGCTCGGCGCCCGGCCGGCAACCCCATCCACTACGCCGAACAGTGCCTCGTACACCGCCCGGACGCTCGGACCCGAGGTGCCAGCACCGGTACCTCCCTGGGTGACCATGAACACCACCGCGTAGCGGGGCTTGTCAGCCGGGGCGTAGGAGGCGAACCAGGAAGTCGTCTGCTTACCGTCGACTTCCGCGGTTCCGGTCTTTGCCGCGATCGGGATCTGAGCCAGCGGGAAGCCACTGAAGGCGATCTTCGCGGTACCGTCCCGAGGCACGCCGACCAGCGCCTGTCGGATGTACTCCAGCGTCCCGGGCGCTGCCGGCAACTTACCGTTCTCCTTCGGCCCGATCGTCCGCACCGGGGTACCGTCGGCGGCCAGCACAGCCTTCGCCAGGTGAGGTTCGAACAGGGTGCCACCGTTGGCAATCGCCGCGTACATGGTGGCGATCTGCAGCGGGGTCGCCAACGAATCGCCCTGACCGATGGCGAAGTTGACGGCGTCGCCAGCGCGGTATTTGTCTCCGTCTGCGCAGTATTCGGCCGCGTACTTCTTGAAGAGCTCCGCCTGCGCCGGGTCTGCTTCCTCTGGGTAGCCGGTCTTCGCACGGCGGCAGTAGGCGGGGCCGAGTTCGGCGTAGTCGCTCTGCTTGCGCTGCCGATCGACGATTCGCCCGGTCGACTCCCCGGGCAGGTCGATCCCGGTGGCGGTGCCGAGACCGAACCCGCGGGCCGTCGCGATCAACTGGTCCTTTGGCAGAGCCTTGGGGGCACTGCCGCCATCGGTCTGCCAGAGGTTGTGGGCGATCCGGTAGAACACCGTGTCACAGGACACCTCCAATGCCCTGGCAAGGCTGATATCCCCGTAGGACTCCGACTCATAGTTGCGGAACACCTGCCCTGACACTTCATACGAACTAGGGCACGGGTAGCTGCCGTTGAGGTCATAGCCGGCGGCAACCGCGGCGGCGGTGCTGATCACTTTGAAGGTGGAGGCGGGGGCGAGGTCTCCCTGGGTGACACGGTTCAGCAACGGTCGACCGCCCGCATCGGAGGACAGCTGATCGTAGGTTGCCCGGTCGACCCCTTTGGTGAGAATGCCCGGGTCATAGTCAGGGGCCGACGCGAGCGCGAGCACCTGCCCGTTGGTCACGTCCAGTACCACGGCGGCTCCACTGTCACCGCGGAGCCCGCTGTCCCGTGCCCGTTGCAGGGCCGCGGCCAGCTGCCGCTCCACCACTGCCTGCAGCTGGACATCGACACTGGTGACGAGGTAGTTGCCCGGCTGCGGCGGCCGCTCGGAGACGACGGTCGGGTTTCCACCCGGGGCGTTGACCACAATCCGGCTGCCGTCGGTGCCGCGTAGCTCGGATTCGTATTGGGCTTCCAACCCGGTCCGCCCGACCTGGCGCCGCGGCGACAGGGACGGATCCGCGTCAAGTTCCTGCTGGTTCGGCGACCCCAGGTAGCCGAGCAGGTGGGCGGCCTTCGCGCCGTCGACTGCCGGCAGGTCGCGGACAGACCGACTTGCGACACTCACCCCCGGGTACCGACCCGGGTTCTCGATCAGGTCGAGCACGTCACCGACCGGCAGATCCGTTGCTACTGGCAGCGGTTCTGTTGCCGCCCCGGTGAAGCATCCAGGTGCGGCGCCCGGTTGCCCGCACGGGATCATCCTGACCTTCAGCGTCTCGCCGTCGACGCCGATTGCGGCGGCCACCTTCGCCAGTGACGCGGCGCCGGAATCCGGCTGCCGGTTGAAGGCGGCGCGGTCCACGACCACGTCCACCGCAGTTCGGTTGGCGGCGAGCGGCTGACCGGTCTGGTCGAGGATGACACCTCGTGGGGCCGGCACGATCTGGGCCCCCTGACCCACCAGGGCTGCCGCCCGGGAGCCGCCGGACACCTGCAGGTAGGCCAGCCGACCCAAGAGCGTCACCGCCAGCGAGAGCAGCAGCACCTGCAACACGATCAGCCGCCACCTTGAGCGGGAGGTCAGCCTGCTGACCGGGCGTCCCGAGTGCCCTGACGTGAGGCTCACCGGGCAGCCCCCAACACGATCCTGGGGCCCGGCCCGAGGGCGGCGGCGGCCAACGGCACCAGCGCGGCGCCGAGCACCGACCCGATCAGCAAGTCCCCGAGCAGCGTCGGCCAGATGCTCTGCCAGCCCAACTCAGGTCGGCCGATGATCAATGCCAACACCATCACCGCAGCTGTCGCGCAGGTGGCGAGGACGCCGACGAACACCCCGCGGGCCCACCACACGCGGGGGATCCTGGGATAGATCCGCACTGCCGCGACTCCGAGCAGTGTGCAGACGAGCGCATTGCCGCCGAGCACTCCCGGAGCAGGAGGCACCAGGTCGGCCAGCAGTCCGGCTCCGAATCCGATGCTGGCAGCCTCCGATTGCGACAATCGGGTGGCGACCGCGACCACGGTCAGCGGCAGCAGTTCCACCGGCACGCTCAGTCGCGCCAGCAGTGCACCTTGGAGCAGCACTGCCAACACCACCGCGACCCCCGCGACGGCCCGCGCCCGCCACCTCATGGCGTCGGCCCGGGCTGAACGGCCAGTGGCGATCGAGTGGGGCGCGGTTCCGCGGGCAGCACCAGCCCGACGAGATCCAACGCGGCCAGATCCACGGCTGGGGTGACCAGCACGGCCCGCCCGGAACCGATGTCACCCTCGATCGCGGTGACCGTACCGATCGGCACATCTGCAGGGAACGGCCGCCCGTCCTTCGAGCCGAAGGTGACGACCTGATCGCCGATCCGGACGTCTGCCGCGACATCGAGCAACGTCAGCTGCAGCCGCCGGGGGTTCCCACTGCCGGCCACGACCACGGCACCGCCGGTTCTGGTCAGCCGGGCGCCGACGGAGTTTCCGGGAGCGCTGATCAGCGTCACCGTCGCAGTGGCTGCGGCCACCAGGGCCGTGCGCCCCACCAGCCCAGCTCCTGTGATCACGGCCGAATCGGACACCACACCATCATCGCCGCCGGCGTCCACGACCACCGTCTCCACCGCCGGTCCGGCCCCCGGATAGGCGACTACTCGGGCGGGCACCACAGACAACGAGGTGGCGGTCACGACGGCCAATAGCGAGTCGAGTTCCTTCGCCCGCGCCGACGCGCGAGGTGCGACCGAGGGTGCTGCCTGCCCGGCCCAGGCTCGGGTTCGAAGCTCCGGGTCGCCGAACGAGCCCGCACCGTCCACCCAATTCACGATCGGGCTGGCAATCGCGGCGGCCGCGCGTTGCACCGGCGAGACCAGCACTGCGGCCGCCGTCCGGATCGCCGAGGTCACCGAACCTCCCCTGACATCCAACAGAATGGCGGTCAGCGAGACGGCCACGAGCACGATGACGAGGCTGCGCGCGCGTGGCGTCACTTCGCACTCACTCCTCGCATCTCAGACATTGACGTGCGCCGTCACTGCCGCGGTTCCGCCACCAGCACATCGCGCAACACCTCGAACTGCTCCAGGCAGAGTCCGATTCCCCGGGCAACACAGCGCAGCGGGTCCTCCGCCAGTCGCACCGGCATCCCGGTGGCGTGCCGCAGCCGCTCCGGTAGTCCAGCCAACAGCGCGCCCCCGCCAGCCAGCACAATGCCGCTGGTGAGCAGGTCCACGCCGAGTTCCGGCGGAGTCCGATCCAACACCGATCGGACTTCGGAGACGATCCGGTCGACGGGCTCGTCGAGTACTCGCCGCAGCTCCTCGGACGTGACAACCACGCTGCGCGGCAGGCCGGTGACCAGGTCGCGGCCTCGCACCTCGGCGTGTGTCTGGTCCAGCACCGGGAAGGCCGAGCCGATCTGCCACTTGAGCCGCTCGGCCGTACCTTCGCCGATCAGCAGCGAGAATTCGCTCTTGAGGTACGCCACGATCCGGAGGTCCAGCGCATCCCCGCCAACCCGGATGGAACTACTGGCGACAATGCCGCCGGAGGAGATGACGGCAACTTCGGTGGTGCCGCCGCCGACGTCCACGATCATCGATCCGACCGGCTCATGGACGGGGAGTTCCGCGCCGATCGCGGCGGCCATTGGCTCCTCGATGATGAAGACCTTGCGGGCACCGGCCGCGTAGCCGGCGTCTCGGACCGCGCGCTGCTCGACATCGGTGATCCGGGACGGCACACACACCAATAGCCGCGGCCGTGCGAACAACCCGTTGGCGTGCACCTGGTGGATGAAATACCGGAGCATCCTTTCGGTCACCAGGTAGTCGGCGATCACGCCGTCCTGGAGGGGTCTTACCACCTCGACGGCCTCCGGGGTTCGACCCAACATGGCCTTGGCTTCGCCGCCGACGGCCACGATCGCCTCGGTTCGCCGGTCGAGCGCGACCACGCTGGGCTCGTCCAACACGATGCCGACGCCACGCTCATAGACAAGGGTGTTGGCTGTGCCGAGGTCGACGGCCATATCGCGACCGAGGAACGAACCGAACCGTGACTTCACCGTAATGCCCGCTACCCCTTGCGTCCGTCAGAGTCCATTCGGTCCGACACAGTCTGCCGACAACCGTCGTCAGTCGGCCAGCGACGGGAAGAACAGCCCGATCTCGCGCGCGGCCGAGGCCGGGGAGTCGGAACCGTGCACCACGTTCTCGCTGAGCAGGGTCGCGAAGTCGCCGCGGATCGATCCCGGCGCCGACTTCGCCGGATCGGTGGCACCCATCATCGAGCGCCAGCCGGCGACGGCTTCCCTGCCCTCGATCACACCGGCGAGCAGCGGCCCGGAGGTGATGAAGTCGACCAATTCGCCGAAGAACGGCTTGTCGACGTGTTCGCCGTAATGGGCCTCCGCAGTGGCTCGGTCCAGGGTCTTCAGTTCCAGCGCCACCAGCGTGAAACCCTTGGCCTCGATCCGGGCGAGGATCTGACCGCTCAGGCCACGGGCGACCCCGTCGGGCTTGACCAGGATGAGGGTGCGTTCGGACACGGGCGCTCCTAGTAGGTCTGCGCAGCGGCCGTCCGGGGGAGGTCGCCGACGATGCTGACGGTGTGGCGCCAGCCTACGTCAGTGGTGTCTGTCCCCCCTCACGGGTGCGGGTCGCCGCATCCGCCTTTCGGCCGAAGTGAACTGCCGCCCACCAGAGCGCGGCGAACATCCCGCCGAGGACGAACATCAGCGGCACCACAAAACCGCAGGCGAGTACCAGCACCTGGATCGCCCAACCCACCGCGATCCCGCCGGGCCGGGTCACCATCCCCGCTCCGACCAGGCAAGCGATTGCAAGGCCGCCGCCGAGCCAGGCAGCCGTTGATCCATCGGTGGCGGCGCCGGTGAAGTAGGCGACCGGGATGAACAACGCCACCACGATCGCTTCGAATACCAGCACACTCGTGCCCAGCACCTTCATGAATGGTCCTCCCGGGTCGGGTCCCACTCGACCGGCTCCGCCATCGATTCGACCACCAGTGCTTCAGCTGCCGCGACAGCATCCTGCTCGGGGTCGGGAGCCGCCTCGGCGGCTCGGGCCGCGACCACCTCGTCCTCGATCGACTGCACCAACTCCCCCACCAGCATTGATCGGACATCGCCAGCGGTCACAACGGACCCGGTCACCAAAATTCCGGCGCTACCCTCGGCCAGCCACTCGTCCGCGCGCTCGGTGGCCACCTCCATCGCATCCGCCAGATCGTCGGCCACCTGCAACCGATCCGCCCCCATGACGCCGACGGCGATGGCTGCCAACTCGTCGATGTCCATCGACCGCGGTGACGAGTTCCGGGTGACCACAACCTCATCGATAACAGTGGCCAACGACGTCAGGATGCCGACGGCGTCCTTATCCGCCAGCACTGCCACCACCGCGATCACGTGGCTGAAGTCGAATGCCTCTTTCACGCTGGCGGCCAGCACTCGCGCGCCGGCCGGATTGTGGGCGGCATCCACGACCACCGTCGGACCAGTGCGCAACACTTCGAGCCGCCCCGGCGACGTCGCCGCTGCGAATCCGAGGCTGACGGTCTCTGCGTTCAGGCGTCGACCCCCCTCGCCGAAGAAGCACTCGACGGCTGCCAGCGCGGTCACCGCATTGTCCGCCTGGTGAGGTCCGTGCAGCGGCAGGAAGATGTCTGGGTACTCACCTGCGCAACCCGCCAACAGCAGGAGTTGACCACCCACCGCCAGCGCCCGTGACTCGACTGCGAAGTCGACCCCCTGCCGAAACAGCGGCACGTCCACCGCCGCGGCGGCAGCCTCGATCACCTCTGCGACGGCTGCCGACTGCCGCCCCATCACCACCGGGGCGCCGGGTTTGATGATGCCGGCCTTCTCCGCTGCGATCTCAGCTAGCTGGGTGCCGAGGTACTCCTGGTGATCCAGATCCACCGGGGTGATCACTGTCACGGCCGGTTCGACCACGTTGGTGGCGTCCCATCGGCCCCCCATCCCGCACTCGATCACCATCACGTCGACCGGCGCGTCAGCGAAGCAGGCGAAGGCGACCCCGGTGACCACTTCGAATGCGGTCATCGGCGCGTCAGGGGTCTGCGCATCCACCAGCGATACGTACGGGGCGACATCCTGGAACGTCCGAACGAAGCGCTCGGCGCTCACAGGTTCCCCGTTCAGGCAGATCCGCTCCCGGATCGAACTCAGGTGCGGGCTGACGTACAGGCCGGTGGAGAGGCCGAACGACCGCAGCAGCGACTCGATTATCCGGGCGGTGGAGGACTTCCCGTTGGTACCCGCCACGTGGATCACCGGAACCGCCAGCTGGGGCGAGCCCAGCAGGTCCATCAGCGACTGTTCGCGCCGCAGATCCGGGGCGACCTTGTTCTCGGGCCACCGTTCCGCGAGTTCCGTCTCGACCTCCCGAAGCGCCAACTCGATGGCAGCCGGATCGATCTCGGTTCGGGCCTCGTCGAACTCGTTGTCGGTCACGGAGAGCCATGCTAGGGCGCTCCCCGACCCAGCGACCAACCGCGGATGCCCCTCCAGTCGGATCAGCTCAGCCAGCCTAGGATGTCGGCCATGACCGACACCTCCCGCCAGACCGGACACGCAACCGCGAGCACAGCCACCGGTCAGGTCCCCGAGAAGCCAACGCTGGCCGGGCTGGAACAACGGTGGTCGGATTCCTGGGCCACCGACGGGACGTACCGGTTTGACCGCAGCAAGCCGCGCTCCGAGGTCTACTCGATCGACACCCCGCCGCCAACCGTGAGCGGCTCGCTGCACGTCGGCCATGTTTTTTCCTATACCCACACCGACTGCATCGCCCGCTACCAGCGGATGCGCGGCAAAGAGGTCTTCTACCCGATGGGCTGGGATGACAACGGGTTGCCGACTGAGCGACGGGTGCAGAACTACTACGGGGTCAGATGTGACCCCTCGCTGCCCTACGACCCGGACTTCACCCCGCCGGAGAAGCCGGGCAAGACCCAACTGCCCATCTCCAGACGCAACTTCGTGCACCTCTGCGAGCAGTTGACGGTCACCGATGAGCAGGTGTTTGAGTCCCTCTGGCGGCAGTTGGGGCTGTCGGTCGATTGGACTCACACCTACCAGACGATCGATGACCGGGCACAGCGCGCGTCCCAGACCGCGTTCCTGCGCAATCTGGCTCGCGGGCAGGCCTACCAGGCGGAGGCGCCGACCCTGTGGGATGTCACCTTCCGCACCGCGGTCGCCCAGGCCGAACTGGAAGACCGGGAACGCCCCGGCGCATACCACCGGATCGGTTTCCCGCGCCCGGGCGGAGAGCCGGTATTCATCGAGACCACGCGACCGGAACTGCTTGCCGCGTGCGTTGCGCTGGTGGCGCACCCCGATGACGAGCGTTACCAACCGCTGTTCGGCAGCAGCGTCCGAACGCCCCTGTTCGATGTCGAAGTGCCAGTGCTGGCCCACCATTTGGCGGAACCGGACAAGGGCTCCGGGATCGCGATGATCTGCACCTTCGGTGACACCACCGACGTCACCTGGTGGCGGGAACTTCGCCTGCCGACCCGGGCGATCATCGGCTGGGACGGGCGGATCAAACCAGACGTCCCGGAGTGGATCACCGACGATGCGGGCCGCTCGGCCTACGCCGCGATCGCCGGCGCCACCACCTTCACCGCTAAGGAGCGGGTAGCCCAGCTTCTCGCTGAGTCAGGCGATTTGGTCGGCGACCCGCGGCCCATCACCCATCCGGTGAAGTTCTTCGAGAAGGGTGAGAAGCCCCTCGAGATCGTGTCCACCCGGCAGTGGTACCTCACCAACGGCGGCCGAGATGTGGACCTGCGCAACGCCCTGCTGGCCCGGGGTGACCAGCTGGCGTGGCATCCGCCGCACATGGCTGTCCGCTACTCGACCTGGGTCGCGGGCCTGAACGGCGACTGGCTGGTGTCGCGGCAGAGGTTCTTCGGGGTACCGATCCCGGTCTGGTACCCGCTGGACGCCGAGGGTGAGCCACTGTTCGACCAGTACCTGCTCCCGCACGAGGCCGACCTGCCGGTGGACCCCTCCTCTGACGTGCCCGCGGGCTACGACAGTTCGCAGCGGGGCGAACCGGGCGGCTTCATCGGCGACCCGGACGTGATGGACACCTGGGCCACTTCCTCGTTGACCCCCCAGATCGCCGGCGGCTGGGCTCACGACGCCGACCTGTGGTCCCGGGTGTATCCGATGGACCTTCGCCCGCAGGCGCACGAGATCATCCGCACCTGGTTGTTCTCCAGCGTTGTTCGGGCCCATCTCGAGGACGACACGCTGCCGTGGCGGCACGCCGCCATCAGCGGCTGGATCCTGGACCCGGACCGTAAGAAGATGTCCAAGTCCAAGGGGAATGTGGTCACTCCGGCGGACCTGCTGGAGCAACACGGCAGTGACGCGGTTCGGTATTGGGCCGCCTCGGGTCGGCCAGGCACGGACACCGCCTTCGACGTCGGGCAGATGAAGATCGGCCGACGGTTGGCGATCAAGATCCTGAACGCCTCCAAGTTCGCGCTCGGGATGGGCGCGACGATTGACTCGGCCGCGATTACCGCGCCGCTGGACCTCGCCCTGTTGGCGCGACTACGCACCGCCGTGGCCGCAGCCACCGACGCCTTCGAGAACTACAACTACACCCGAGCGTTGGAGGTCAGCGAAACGTTCTTCTGGTCCTTCTGCGACGACTACCTGGAACTTGTCAAGGACCGCGCCTACGGCACCCGCGGGCAGACCGGCGCTGACTCGGCCAAGGCCACCCTGGCGCTCGCGCTGTCGATCCAGTTGCGGCTGTTCGCCCCGTTCCTGCCGTTCGTCACCGAGGAGGTGTGGTCCTGGTGGCAACCGGGCTCGGTCCATCGGGCGAACTGGCCAACCGTGGACCAGATCGAGCTAGGCAGCCCGGCGGACGACTCCGTGCTGGTGGCAACCGCAGCCTCCCTCGGCCTGATCCGCAAGGCCAAGAGCGAGAACCGGCTTTCCATGCGGACCGAACTGCCGTCGGCGACTATCTCGGCGAGCCCGGAGGCTCTTGCGGCGATCGAGGCGGGCGCAGATGACCTCGCCGCGGCCGGTCGGATCCTAGAGCTGAATTTGGTGGCGGCGGCGGGGGAACTGTCCGCGGAGGTGGTCCTGCCGCCTGCGGAGCCAGCCGAGTAGCTGCAGTGCGTCCGACTCCCCCCGGCTCCCTCTTCTGTTCCGACCAACCTTCGGTTCCACCTGGGCGCCGCAACGCCTCAGACACGCGATCGCACCTGGAAATCGGGCACTGGCGGCCAACCCTTGGAGATTGCGGGCGTTGGCGGCCATATGTGGCCGCGAATGCCCGCCCATTCACAGATCTGGCCGACTGCGCCCGGTCTGGCGCTCATCCGACGCGGAAATGGACGCCGTAGCTGCCCGCCCGACCAGCCCAGGCGCCTGAGCGGGCGGCTCCCAGCTGTGGCCGGGCAGAATAGAGACCGCTGCCCCGTGTGGGGGCGAGGTCAGCCGAGGGTGGTCTGGCAGCGAGGGATGCCAGCGGTGAAGGCGTCCTTGTTGGCGGCGGAGGTGTAGAGGTTGGAGATCCAGCCAGCAGTCGGCGCCGAGATCTTGTTCCAGACGGCCGAGCTCGCGCCGGTGGTGGCGACGCGCTCGCCGGTCGCCTGGCAACTGATCGTGACTCGGCTGCCGTTTGCCAACTGGCTGGTGGCGGACGCCTTCGTAGTGGGTTCGGAGCGGACGGCCAGACTTGTCCCCCAGGCGGGCAGGACGACGACCGTGGTCGCAGGCGTGGGAGTGGGGGTCGGCTTTGGAGTCGGTGTCGGGCGGGGGCAGCGGCGGATCTGCGGGGAGAATCCGCTCACCGCGGGGGTCAGGGTGTAGATATCTGACACCCAACCGCTGACCGGTCCGGACAGCTGATTCCACACGTTGGACTTCCGACCCGCGCCTGTCACGACCTGACCGGCCGCCTGGCAGGAGATGCGCACCATCGCACCATTCGGCAGTCGCCGGACGAACGCACTCGCTGTGGTGGCCTTGGCCCGCACCGCGAGCCCCGCGCTGCCGGTCCTGACCACTCGGGCCAGAAAGTCGCCTGGCCGTGGCGCGACAGCCGCGCGGACGGTACTTCCTGCGGATGTGGCACCAACCGGCGCAGGGGCGGCCGGCGCAGGGGCGGCCTGCGCTGGAACGCCGGTAGCGACCATGGCGACCGTCGCGCCAGCAATGGCGAGTGTCAACTTCGACCCCCGTCGGAGGTCTCCAAACCGGCTCGTTCGCAACTCGATCACTCCTGAGGTCTGTGGAAGGAACATCGGACACCACGACGGATTGCCGCGGCAACGAACAGCGTCCTCGAGGGCACGCTATTGACGCCGCTGCGAGAACCACGTCAGACGCGCCTGCCTTGGCCCAGTATTAGCACGAAGAGTCCGCAGCGTATGACCCGAAAGTACTATTGCGTGTGGCTATTGCGCCGTGAGTGCCTGAAGGTGCGCATGGGAAATGATGTCTGGGTGCGCCAACTGCACCCACGAACCAGGGGAACCGGTTGACAGCGAGCGAAGGTCAGGCAGTCTTCTCGCGACGCTCGCGACCCCGGCGTGCGGGTCGGATCGGCACGAGCGTGGGAAGCACGTTCTGCTCCACAACTTCACGGGTGATCACCACGGCCGCCACATCGTCTCGGCTCGGCACGTCGTACATCACGTTGAGGAGGACCTCCTCCATGATCGCCCGCAGCCCACGGGCCCCGGTGCCACGCTTCATCGCCTGATCCGCGATGGCCTCCAACGCCTCCGGTTCGAACTCCAGCGTGACGCTGTCCAACTCGAACAGTCGCTGATACTGCTTGACCAGGGCGTTCTTCGGCTCCGTCAGCACCTGCATCATGCCGTCCAGATCGAGCGCACTGACCGAGGTCATCACCGGAAGTCGCCCGATGAATTCAGGGATCAAGCCGAACTTGAGCATGTCCTCGGGCATGGCCTCGGCGAACACATCCAGCTCATTGACGGTGGCTCGCTCGAGATCACCGGTGAAGCCGAGGGTGTGCTTGCCGACCCGCTGCGAGATGATCGTGTCCAGTCCGGAGAAGGCTCCCCCGACGATGAACAGCACGTTGCTGGTGTCGATCTGGATGAACTCCTGATGTGGGTGCTTGCGACCACCCTGTGGTGGTACCGACGCGGTCGTTCCCTCAATGATCTTCAGCAGTGCCTGCTGCACGCCTTCACCGGAGACATCGCGGGTGATTGAGGGGTTCTCGCTCTTGCGGGCAATCTTATCGATCTCGTCTATGTAGATGATCCCGGTCTCGGCCCGCTTGACGTCGTAGTCAGCCGCCTGGATGAGCTTCAGCAGAATGTTCTCGACGTCCTCGCCGACGTAACCGGCCTCCGTCAACGCGGTCGCATCGGCGATCGCGAACGGCACGTTCAGCATCCGCGCCAGCGTCTGCGCCAACAGCGTCTTGCCCGACCCGGTTGGCCCGAGCAGCAGAATGTTCGACTTGGCCAACTCGATGTCGTCGGCAGCCTTGCGTTCGTTGGCGCCCGCCTGCACCCGCTTGTAGTGGTTGTAGACCGCCACGCTCAGAGCCTTCTTCGCGGCTTCCTGGCCGATCACATATCGGCCCAGGAATTCGTAGATTTCCCGCGGCTTGGGCAGTTCGTCGAACTGAAGATCGGAGGTCTCGTTGAACTCCTCCTCGATGATCTCGTTGCACAGGTCAATGCACTCATCGCAGATGTAGACCCCAGGTCCGGCGATGAGTTTCTTGACCTGTTTCTGACTCTTCCCGCAGAAGGAACACTTCAGCAGGTCGGCACCATCACTGATACGCGCCACAGCCCGACCCTTCCTTAGCCCGGCCCCCCGAGCGGGAACCGCGTTGTTAGGAGAACGGTACCCCCACATTCCGACAATAGGTCACTTCGACGCCGGGCGCGTTCCCAGGGGATCGTCAGCCCTCCGACTACTTCGCCGCCATCTTGCGGGAGTTGATGACCTGGTCGACGATTCCGTACTCCTTGGCCATATCCGCGGTCAGAATCTTGTCCCGCTCGATATCGCTCTCGACCTGTTCCGCGCTGCGACCGGTGTGCTGGGCGAGGATGCCCTCCATCTCCTGGCGCATCCGGAGGATCTCCTTGGCCTGGATCTCGATATCCGATCCCTGGCCACCACCTTCGGTGTAGGGCTGGTGGATGAGCACCCTGGCGTGGGGTAGCGCGAACCGCTTTCCGGGGGCGCCGGCGGCCAGCAGCACCGCAGCGGCACTCGCAGCTTGGCCCAGGCAGACGGTCTGAATCTCCGGCTTGACGAACTGCATCGTGTCGTAGATCGCCGTCATCGCGGTGTAGGAGCCACCGGGGGAGTTGATGTAGATCGAGATGTCGCGATCCGGATCCATCGACTCCAGGCACAACAACTGCGCCATCACATCGTCGGCGCTGGCGTCGTCGATCTGCACCCCGAGGAAGATGATCCGCTCCTCGAACAGCTTGGTGTACGGGTTGTGCACCCGCTCACCGTTGGCCGTGCGCTCGCGAAACTCCGGCAACACATAGCGGGACTGAGGCGCGTACTCGGTCACGACTGATCCTCTCGACGGCGACGGGTGGCGCGTGGCAGGTGGCACGTTCACTTCTTCGCTCCCCGTGCTTTGGTGCCGCCGCTGCCGGTGACATCGGCCGCGTTGCGCACGACCTGGTCGATGAAGCCATACTCGAGCGCCGCATCGGCGGTGAACCACCGATCCCGGTCCGAGTCCGATTCGACCTGCTCCAGCGTCTGCCCGGTCTGCTCGGCGATCAACTCGGCCATCTGCTTCTTGATGTGCAGCATCTGCTCGGCCTGGATCTTGATATCCGACGCCGTTCCGCCGATTCCACCGGAGGGCTGATGCATCATGATCCGGGCGTGCGGCAGGGCGTATCGCTTGCCCTTCGCACCGGCGCTGAGCAGGAACTGACCCATCGACGCCGCCAGCCCCATCGCAACCGTCGCCACATCGCTCTCGACGTACTGCATGGTGTCGTAGATCGCCATGCCGGCGGTGACGGAACCACCCGGGGAGTTGATGTAGAGGTAGATGTCGCGGTCGGGATCCTCCGCGGCCAGCAATAGGATCTGGGCGCACAACAGGTTCGCGACCGAATCCTCTACCTGCGATCCGAGGAACACGATGCGCTCCCTGAGCAGGCGCTGATACACCGAGTCGTCATAGCTGGGCATCCCGGCGCCAGCGCCGCGGAGGTCCGGCACAGTCAGTCCGGGAACTGAATTTCCAGTGCTATCGATAGTGCTCAACGCACTCCCTCTCGGCTCAGACGGATCCGCTGGCCACCACGGCCGGAATCC
Source organism: uncultured Actinomycetes bacterium (assembly GCA_964547485.1). GTDB lineage: Bacteria > Actinomycetota > Actinomycetes > S36-B12 > UBA10799 > JACJWR01. Next base: position 4,894 of record CAZJNU010000037.1, on the reverse strand, counting down.
GCTTGTTGTCACGTCTGTGATGACCCTAACCCGCTCCCCCCGCCAGGACTTCCCAAGGCGGTGGGTGTTCGCTGACGGCTCAGCCCTTGGGTTCGGCCCCACCCTGGTCGGCCCCACCAGCCTCGTCGACGACGACCACCGTCTCGTCGATCTCGATCACCTCGATGATCTCCCCGTCGGCGGCCTCAATCACCTCGACGATCTCGTCGACCTCGATGATCTCGTCAGCTTCAGCCTCCAACAGGGCTTCGGCCTCCAGGAACTCCGCCTCCGCCTCGAGGATCTCCTCCTCCATCTCGAGCATGTCCTCTTCGCTCGGCAGCAGCGGCTCCTCGTCCTCGATCTCGTCCAGGGCGCTGAGGTCCACCACGTGACCGGAGGCGTCCGTGATGACGGCATTCTCGAGTACAACGCTCAGCGCCTTGCCGCGCCGAACGTCACCGAAGGCGTTGCTCAGCTGATTGGCCTGCATCAACGCCTGGATGAACTGGTCCGGCGTCATCTGGTAGCGGGGAGCCTGCTGCATGATCCATTGGCTCAGCTCCTCCTGATCGACGTCGAGCTCCTCAGCATCCGCGATCGCGTCCAACAGGAACTGGCTGCGCAGCGAGGTCCGGGTCTCCTCTTCGACCTGAGCCTTATGCTCCTCGTCGCCGTGACCGTCTGAGAAGTGCTGTTCGAGCATGTCGGCCAGCACACCCTCCGGCACCGGCACCTCCACCGTTTCCAGTAGCAGCTCGGCCAACTTGTCCCGGGCCTCGATGCCCTGCTCCACCAACTTCACTCGGGCGAGTCTATCCGCGAGGTCGTCGCGCAACTCCTCGATGGTGTCGAACTCAGAGGCCATCTCTGCGAACTCGTCGTCAGCGGCTGGCAGCTCCCGCTCCCGCACCCCCTTGATCGCGACTGACAGCTCGACCTCCTTGCCAGCCAGCGGACCCTCCGGCGGCGTGTGACTGAAGGTGGCCGTCTCGCCCTCGGACTTGCCTCGGACGGCATCGTCGAAGCCTTCGATCATGTTCCCGGCACCGATCTGGAACGTCATGCCGGCGCCGGAGAACTCCTCGACCTCGACCCCGTCGAGCGTGCCGGACACGTCGACAACCACCAGGTCGCCGTCCGCCGCGGCCCGCTCGACCGGCGTCACGGTCGCGAACCGACCGCGCAACTCGTCGAGCTGCTCGTTGATGTCGGCCTCGGTCACCTCGACATCGGCCACCTCGACCGTGAGCCCCTTGTAGTCGGGCAACTCGATCTCGGGCCGGACGTCGACCTCGGCCGTGAAGACGATTTCGGTGCCTTCTGTCAACTCCTCGAGGTTCTGGTCGATGTTGACCTGGGGCTGTCCAAGCGCCGTCACGCCCTGCTCCGCAGCTGCCGCTTCATAGGCCGCCGGCACAGCTTCATTCAACGCATCCTCGAGCACCACACCCCGGCCGAATCGCTGTTCGATGATGCGCGCAGGAACCTTGCCCCTGCGGAAGCCCGGGATGTTGACCTGCCCGGCAATCCGCTTGTAGGCCGCGTCCAGACTCGGTTGGAGTTCCTCGTAGGGCAACTCCACCGTCAGGCGGACGCGGGTGTCAGAGAGTTTCTCCAGGGAGCTCTTCACAGTGCTCGGGTCTCCAGATCTGCTGGTGGACGTGTGGGTCCGGGTGGTCGGCAGGGTAGTGCGGTCGTGCGGGTACTACTCAATCCTGCGGGGGTGGCCAATTGCTGCCCGCTGGTGGACCGTTCGGCCAGGCATACAGCCGCCGGGCCGTTCGTCGGGGCGGGGAGACTCGAACTCCCGATCTCCTGCACCCAAAGCAGGCGCGCTAGCCACTACGCTACGCCCCGCGGTGACTTCCTGCGAGAGTCTACGGGGCGCCCCTGCGCCCGCTGCCCTGGGTGCTCCACAGAGCAGCGACTCGACCCCCTGCGCGGGCTCTACACCCTGTCCGGCCCTCAGCGATGTCCTCTGTGCACTCCCCGATCGCGATGCGCCGCTCCACCGGCGGCGTGTCGCGGCGTGTCGTGCCGAATTTCGGTTTCGTGGAGTGCCCACGGGCCCCTCGCCGCCACCGAGGCAGTTCAGGTGACCCCAGGCAGTCGCGCCACGCCGCAGCGCCCACCGTGACCGCGTCCGCAGTCCCGTGCGGCATACTTGGGTCGGTTTCGCGCCCAGGCGCGCACCGCGGGTGTAGCTCAATGGTAGAGCCCCAGCCTTCCAAGCTGGCCATGCCGGTTCGATCCCGGTCACCCGCTCCACTCGTCTCCTGCGGAAGACGGCGTCAGCGGACGCCGCCGCCTCGAAAGGCGGAGAAACCCAGGGGCTGGCACACTCACCGCATGTCATCCGTGCGCGACCTGTCCGTCCTGGTGGTCGGAGCGACCGGCGGGCTCGGTGCGGCGATCAGCCGCCAATTGGCCCAGCAGGGCGCCAAGCTCACCCTCCAGGGCCGCGACCTCGGGCGGTTGCAGGCGCTCAGCCTCGATGCAGTGCTGATGACCGGTGATCTGCGCCAACCCGAATCGGCCGAACGGGCCGCAACTGCTGCCGTCGAGGCCCATGGCCGACTCGACGGTCTGGTCGTGGCCTCCGGTGCAGTCGCGTTCGGACCTGTGGCCGACCTACCCGACACTGCGCTGCTGGAACTCTTCCAAATCAACACCCTGGCACCTATCCGGCTGCTTCGGGCCGCCCTGCCCCACCTGACCAGTTCGGCCCGCGATGGTCGGTCACCTTTCGTCGTGCAACTCAGCGCGGTTGTCGCCGAGCACCCAACGGCCGGCATGGCCGCCTACTCCGCGTCGAAGGCGGCCCTGACTGCCTACGACGCCGCCGCCAGCCGGGAGCTTCGCCGAGCCGGGATCCGCCTTATCGATGCCCGCCCGCCGCACACCGAAACGGGTCTCGTCGACCGGCCGCTGTCCGGCACGGCCCCCCGGCTCCCTACCGGCCTTCACCCAGACGCCGTCGGAGCGCGAGTGCTGGCGGCGATACTTGGCGATGAACGCGACCTGCCCAGCACAGCCTTCGACTGACACAACCTGGAGAGACCCGTGCCCCGACCTGTTCACTTCGAGATCCATGCCAGTGACCCAGCCGCGAGCAAGGCCTTCTACGAGCAGCTGTTCGGATGGCACTTCCATCGCTGGGAAGGCGCACCCTACTGGCTCATCAGCACCGGCGACGGCAACCCGATGACCGGTGACCCAAGCAGTGAACCGGGAATTGACGGAGGCCTGCTGGAGCGGATGGGGCCAGCCCCGGAAGAGGGCCAGCCGGTCAACTCGTTCGTCGTCACAGTCGACGTGCCTGACTGCGCTGCCTATCTAGAGAAGGCCCTGGCCGCCGGAGGTTCGGTGGCGGTCCCGCTCAGCGCCGTCCCGGGGATCGGCTGGCTCGCCTACGTCAAGGACCCCGATGGCAACATCCTGGGGCTGATGCAGTCAGATCCCGCGGCATCGTTGGGCTGATGCGGCCCGCCAAGCGCCACCCCAGGGTCGACTTTGCCGTCGCTTTACCTGCGCGCGTCGACCTTACCGTCGCTTAACTCCTGCCCTGCTCGCGCCGCAGTAGCGTCGCTGGCACGGGTTCAACGGGAGCCCCCAACGATGGAGGACCCTCATGCGCAAACGAATCACAACCCTGTCGGTGACGGCGGCACTGGCAGCAGCCGCGACGCTGTCGGTGACTGCGCCGGCAAATGCCAGCGGACATGACGACCTTAGTGGCGAGTCGTCCCGCGACAAGTCCTCGCAACCGTGCGCCATCGGAGTCCGCAGCGCCCCCTCCTCGGCTGCGAAGCACACCTTGACCGCTGCCGTGTCCGCCGCCAAGCTCGCCGCCAAGTCGGAGCACAGGCAGTCAGAAAGGGCCGCAGCTGCAGCCGAGCGTGCGGCCAAGACTCAGTATCGCGCCGACCTTCGCGCCGCCGCCGGAACCAAGGTCGCAATTGAGGCGGCGAAGGTGAAGCTAGCCGACACGCTCACCTCAGTGAAGGCGACTGAGAAGGCTGCGGAGGAGGCATCTGAGGCGAAGTTGGAGACAGCCATTGCGGCCGCCTACTCCGCGTACTACGCCGCAACCGCGACGCCAGCCGAGCAGGCGGCTCGGACCGCGTGCTCCGACGCGGTCGCCGCGGCCGGCGAAGCGTTCCAGGCCACAGCGGCCACCGCCCGCAGCCAATACGTGGCCGCCCTTGCGGCCGGACGCGCCACTTTGGCCGACGATCTGAAAACCGCCAGCAACCGCACCCAGGTGAAGGCTGCCCACGCCAAGTACAGGGCGGCCGCCCGCACTGCGGAGCGCAGTTACGAGTCGGCTAAGCGCACCGCCAAGTCGACCTACCGGGCTGCGGTATCGGCAGCTCAAACGGCCTTGCGCGCCGCGCTGGGTCTGTAGCGCCAGAGATATCGGGCATACCCGGCCAGTTCGGCAATGTAGTGGGGGGTTGGGGGCCCATAATGGCCCCCCCCCCCCCCAAAGTTGAACCACACCCAACGGGCGACCCCCCCGCCGGGGGCGCGACCCCCCGGTGGGTGGCCCCGGCCCGGGCCCGCGGGGGGTGACCCCGGTGCGCCCCCCCCCCACGGTTGTCCCCCCCCCGCTCCTCCGGTTGTTGGGGGGCCCAACGCGGCTACCCGCCGAAC
>CAZJNU010000037.1:0-246 GCA_964547485.1 uncultured Actinomycetes bacterium | reverse complement strand
GTATGCCCGCTGCTGGTCGGAAAGAAGTGATCGGCCCCAATCCGGTGGCACGTAACGGAGTCAGAGGTGACTTCCCGCTGAAATCCGCGAATCAAGGTTCGACCTCACGCATCAGGCATCCGACGCGCGCGGATGCCGCGCGGCGGCACCGGCGGGTTCGGTCCCTTGGAGCGTGGCTAGTCGTTGCTCACGCTTGAGGATGAACCGCCTACACGGCGAGCGCGGCCGCTACGACGAACAGCACCG
>CAZJNU010000036.1:0-25082 GCA_964547485.1 uncultured Actinomycetes bacterium | reverse complement strand
CGATGTCGCGACCCTCCGCGATCAGCCCCTCCCCGGAGGCGCGCGCGGCTGCCGCAACGGCACGCTGACGCACCGCCATCGCCTGCCGGACGGCCGGGACAGCAGCGACCGCCGCCACCGCCGCAGTCACCCGGGGTGTCCGAATCTCCTCGGAGACGTCGCGGCCATCCAAGGTGATCTGGGGGACCCGCGGATCGGTGCTGCTCCCGATCGTCGGCCGGTTCGCAACAGCGGCGATCGCCTCGGCGTCGCTGACGTCGACCCCATGATCGAGCATCCACAACGTCACAGCACGGTACATGCCACCCGTGTCCAAGTACCGAAGTCCAAGTGCACTCGCGACACCCTTGCTGACGCTGGACTTGCCAGAGCCGGCGGTACCGTCGACCGCGATCACAGGAGCATCCACGCCCGTCAGCGTAGTGGCGACGTTCACCCTGTGACCCGCCAGCCGCCACTGACCAACGCCGAGCGAAGTTCGGCGGCGACCCCGGGCAGGACCGATAGATGGGCGATCGCGGTCAGCCGGCCAACCGTGTGCTCGATCCGAACGTCCTCCAGGTTGATCCCTGCCTCACCGGCGGCCAGGAACAGGCGTCCCAACGCCCCGGGCGCATCCTCGACTATGACCGGAACCGACACGTAGTCCGTGGCTGCACCGCCGTGCTTCGCCGGCAACCGGCTGGCGCCGGTGTTCCCGCGGGCGAGCACAGCGGTCAGTTCCTGGTCAGCGGTCGCGGCCGCCGCCGCCCGGGTCAACGCGGCCATCACGCCCGACAGATCCTGCTGCAACGCCAGCAGCACCGGCACGACCGCCGTCGCATTAGTGGTCAAGATGTCCGACCACAACCCTGGATCACTGGCGGCGATTCGGACTACATCACGCAACCCTTGACCGGACACCGAGACCAACTCATCGTCCGCACCGGCCAGCCGGGCCGCCATCAGCGAGGCCACCAATTGCGGCGTGTGGGAGGTCAACGCGACCGCGCGGTCATGGACCTCCGGTGGCAGCACTCGCAGCACCGCACCGGTCGCGGCCACCATTCCGGCGACGAACTGGACCCGCTCCGGGTCGGCGGCAGCGTCCGGAGTCAGAATCCAGGGTCGCCCGTCGAAGAGGTCCGCTCGACCGGCCCGCGGACCGTGCACCTCCCGGCCCGCCATCGGGTGCCCACCGACGAACCGCGCGAGGTCGGCGCCAGCTTCGCGCAGGCCGGCGGTGATCGGCGCCTTCACCGACGCGACATCAGTCACCGTGGCCACCGGGTAGGCACTCAAAGCGTCGGCGACCACCTTGGAAGTCACCGAGGGCGGCACTGCAACCACGACCAGCTCCGGCGACCCCTGCCAGCCGTCGGCCGATTGACCTGCACCCATTGCGACCGCTACCTCAACAGCGGCAGGATCCGGATCCGACAGCCAGATCTGGGCGCCGGCGGCGGTCAGGGCCAACCCCAACGAGGTCCCCACCAGCCCGGTGCCGATGACCAGCACGCGAGGCGGCGGCTGTCGCCAGGCGGTCCCCGGAGTCACGCGGGAGCCGGGTCGGCCACAGTGGGTGCCGTCGCCCGCAACGCATCAGTCCCGCGCAGGTACGGGTGGGTCAGTTCGGATCGCGGGAGTTCGGTATCGACGTGGACCATCGCCCGGATCACCATCTGCATCGATCCGGAAACGTCGAGTTCCTGGGCACACATCAGCGGCACATCAGTCAGGCCCATCCCCCGAGCGGCCGCGGCCGGGAAACAACTGTGCAGGTCCGGGGTGGCAGTGAACAACACACTGATCAGCTGATCGCGGGACAGGCCATTGTCGTCAATCAGCGCTGTCAGCATCTCAACCACTGCGACCGCCATCTCGTCGGCATCGTCGCGCTGCAATCTGGTGGCAGCGCGAATTGCTCGTACGACCATCGCGACCTCCTTCCGCCCTCGTCACACTTTCGTCCCAACTGGAACGATCCCAGCCGCCCCAGTCCGACCGGCTCGGGGCGAAGAGCCCGACCCCAAGCCTAGGCGCATACCCGAGTCGGCCGTGGGTCCGTGGTCACAGTCCGGCCGCGGTGTAGAGGGTGCGCAGCTCCTTCGAGCCGAGCCGACGCAGTGCACCGGGACGCAGAGTGCCCACGCTCAACGGCCCGAACCTTGTCCGCATCAACCGACTGACCGGGTGGCCCACCTCTGCCAGCAACCGCCGGACCACATGGTTACGGCCCTCGTGGATCTCCAGTTCGACCAGCGACTCGCCGCCCACTGACTCGACGACCCGCACACGATCAACCTCCACCGCCCTGCCATCGAGGTCGACGCCGGTACGAAGCTGGCGCAAGACCGCCGAGGACACGCGCCCGGGCACCCACGCCAGATAGGTTTTGGCCACTCCGTGGGACGGGTGCGTCAGTCGATTCGCCAGTTCGCCGTCATTGGTCAACACCAGCAACCCTTCGGTGTCCGCGTCCAACCGCCCGACGTGGAACAGCCGAACGTCCAGGCCGGCCACCGCATCTCCGACGCAGAGCCTCCCCTGCGGGTCCGACATCGTCGTGTGCATCCCGCGGGGCTTGTTCAGCAGATAGACGGCCGTGCCCGGCGCCGACGCGATTCGCTCGCCGTCGACATGGATCACCGCCGTCGCCGGGTCGACCCGCAGCCCCTGCTCGCGCACCACTTGGCCGTCGACCCGCACCCGACCTGCACCGATCAGGATCTCGCAATACCGTCGCGATCCCACCCCGGCAGTCGCCATCACCTTCTGCAACCGGATCTGCTGGTAGTCGCCGCCGCCGTCCGCCGAGCCGTCCACCATCACCTGTCAGCCGTTCGTCTCGATGATTTCGTCCAGCGCCGCCCCGATCGGCACGTGCTCGGCCAGCGGCGGCAACTCGGTGAGGTCCACCAGCCCGAGCCGCTCCAGGAAGTATCCCGTCGTTCCGAACAGCACTGCGCCGGATTCCGGCTCCGTGGCCACCGGTTCGATGAGTCCACGCGAGGACAGAGTGCGCACGACACCGTCAACGTTCACTCCGCGAATGGCACTGATTCTCGCGCGGGTCACGGGTTGCCGGTAGGCGATCACCGCGAGCGTCTCCAACGCCGCCTGGGACAGCCGGGCGGTCTGCCCCTCGGTCACGAACCGGGTCACCACATCTGCACATTCGGCTCGGGTGTAGAACCGCCAACCGCCGTTGGCCTCGCGCAGGTCGAAGCCACGCCCGGCGTCGGTGTACTCCGCGGACAGCCGTCTGACCTCGGCCGACACCGTCGCCGACGGCACGCCGGTCACCGCCGCCAGTTCGTCGATACTGAACGGCTGGTCGGCAATGATCAGCAATGCCTCCAACGCTGCCGCCAGGTCGGGCGCACCCAAGTCCAGGTCTCCCTCGCCGAGTTGCTCGCCCCCAGGCTCCACGTCACCTATTACCTCGCCCGCCCGATCCTCACCCTCCAGTTCGCCGTCACCGATCACCCGCGGCCTCACCTTCCTGCTCGTCGAACTCGGTCACATCGATGCTGTCATCGCCGCCGCCCGTCCAGCGAATGTGCAGCTCGGCAAGGCCGGCCGCCTGCTCGAAGGCGACCACCCCTTCCCGGTACAACTCCAGCAACGCCAGGAACCGGGCGACCACCACGCTGGTGCTGTCCGCGTGCGCCACCAGCGACCGGAAGGTCGCGTGCCCGCGGGCCCGCAGTTCCGACATCATCAGCGCCGCCTGTTCCCGGACACTCACCAGTGGTGCATGAATGTGGGCGACCGACACCTCCGGCTCCACCTTCGGGGCCAAAGCTGCAGCCGCCACGACGGAAAACGCCTGCGGTCCAAGGCCGAACACCACGTCCGGCAGAAGTTGGGCAAACTGCGGCTCCAGCGTCACCGACCGTGGCACCCGCCGACCCGCGCTGGCGATCGCTTCAGCCAGCAGCACGGCCACCGACTTGAAGGCGCGGTACTGCAGCAACCTGGCGAACAACAGATCGCGCGCATCGAACAGGCTCAGGTCTTCGGCATCTTCGACTTCACCGCTGGGCAGTAGCCGGGCGGCCTTGAGGTCCAGCAACGTCGCCGCGATCACCAGAAACTCGGTCGTCTCATCGAGGTCCCAGTCCACCCCCTGCGCCCGGATGTAGCCGATGTAGTCATCGGTGACCTGGTGCAGCGCAAGCTCGGTAACTTCGAGTTTATGCTTGGCGATGAGATTCAACAGCAGGTCGAACGGCCCGGAGAACTCGTCCAGCCGGACAGAGAAGACATCAGTTGCCTCGACTGGCTCGGTAGCCGCAGCCGGCTCGTGTTCCACCGGGTAACCGTATCGTCACCAGAAACCGCGGACGGTGTCAGCGCGCCCTCGGATGCGACGTGGCGTACTCCTCGGCAAGTCGCTGCGCGGTGACCAGCGTGTAGATCTGGGTGGTCGTCACCGACGCATGGCCCAGCAATTCCTGAACCACCCGAACATCCGCACCACCGTCGAGCATGTGGGTGGCAAACGAGTGCCGAAGGGTGTGCGGGGACACCTCGACCTCGAGTTGTGCCCGCTGCGCCACCCGGCGCAGCACCCCCCAACCGCTCTGTCGGGTCAGCCGCGCACCTCGAGCATTCAGGAACAGCGCCGGCGAGGCCTTGCCGCGCGCGGACAGAGCGGGGCGACCTCTGATCAAGTAGGCATCGATGGCGGCTGCCGCATGCCGGCCCATCGGTACCAGCCGCTCCTTGTCGCCCTTACCCCGCAACATCAACACCGACTCGGCCAGCGGCAGGTCGTCGACATCCAACGCCACCACCTCAGAGATCCGGGCACCCGTGCCGTACAACACCTCCACCAGCGCCGCATCGCGCAACCCCAGCGGTGGCTCACCCGCTGCGGCCGCTGCGATCAGCGCCTCGACGTCAGCCAGCGGTATCGCCTTGGGTAGCCGGGCGGCCGTCCGGGGCGGCGCGACCTGCGCGGTGGGATCAGTTGTTCGCCAACCCTCGGCCACCGCGAACCCGTGCAGTCCCCGAACGGCGGCCAAGGTCCGGGCGGCGGATGTCGGCGACAGCGCAGACCCCTGCTCCGAGTCGACCGCCAACGACACCAGGAAATCCTCCACCAGCGGCTGCCCCACGCCACGGATGTCCGCGACGCCGGCGGCCGCACAGAAGTTGCGGTAACGCCCCAGATCCCGGCCATAGGCGGCGATCGTGTTGGGTCGCAAGCCTCGCTCGACCTGCAGGTGGGCGAGGAATGCGTCAATCCCCGCACCGAAGGCGGTCCGCGGGGGTCTCAGCCGAGGACCTCTGCCAACGGCGTGTAGGGCAATTCGAAGGCCTCCGCGACGGCTTCATAGGTGATCTCACCGTCGTGCACATTGAGCCCCAGCGCGAGAGCCCTGTCATCGATGCAGGCTTGTTTCCAGCCCTTGTTGGCCAACGCCACAACGTAGGGCAGGGTGACGTTGGTCAGAGCCCAGGTGCTGGTGTGCGGTACGGCACCCGGCATGTTCGCCACGCAGTAGAAGAGCGAGTTGTGCACCGGGAAGGTGGGCTCCGCATGGGTCGTCGGGGTGGAATCCTCGAAGCAGCCGCCCTGGTCGATCGCGATATCCACCAGCACCGAGCCCGGCTTCATCCTCGACACCAGCTCATTGCTGACAAGCTTCGGAGCCTTCGCCCCGGCCACCAGCACAGCGCCGATCACCAAGTCGGCGTCCAGGATGCACCGCTCGATCTCCCAAGCGTTGCTGGCAACCGTCTGCATATGCCCCTGATAGATCGCGTCCACATACCGCAATCGCGCCACGTTGCTGTCGAGGATAAGCACCTCCGCCTGCATCCCCAACGCGATCGCGGCCGCATTGTTGCCGGAGACACCTGCGCCGATCACCACCACCTTCGCGGCGTGCACGCCGGACACGCCACCCATCAGCACGCCGCGACCCCCGTGTGCCCGCATCAGTGCATGCGAACCGACCTGTGGCGCCAGCCGACCCGCGACCTCCGACATGGGTGCGAGCAGTGGCAGGCTGCGGTCTGGCAGTTCGACCGTCTCGTAGGCAATCGCGGTCGTACCAGCCTTGATCAAAGCGTCGGTGCATTCATGGGACGCGGCCAGGTGCAGGTAGGTGAACAGCACCTGGTCCCTGCGCATCCGGTGGTACTCCTCTGCGATCGGTTCTTTCACCTTCAGGATCAGGTCACCGGTGGCCCAAACGTCGTCAGCCGTGGGCAGGATCGTGGCCCCGGCTTCGACAAATTCCGCATCGGAGATGCTGGAGCCGACTCCGGCGTCACGTTCGATGTAGACCTCGTGACCATGACGGGTGAGTTCCAACACGCCCGCCTGGGTGATGGCCACCCGATACTCGTGGTTCTTGACCTCGCGGGGAACGCCGACCTTCATGGGACTCCTCCGGATCACTCTGGTGCCGCTGACGGCGGACGCAGTCGAGACTGCCTGATCGAGGGCAGTCCGTCAACGCTAGTCGCTAAGAGCGCTCAACGTTGAACGAACGACCGGAGGACACCACCCGTTGCCGACGTGGCCACGGGGCAGTTGCCGGCCGCAGCGTGTCCCAGTCTGTCTGCCGGGCGCTCCACGCAGCCAGCACACCAGCGACCGTTGTCGGGTTCTGCAGATCCCCTGCCAGCACCGCGGCCCGAGCGTCGTCAAGGGTCAGCCACGCCTGTGGGAGGTCCACTTCTTCCGCCTCGCCGGTGAGGTGCCGTCCCTCCGGCAGCGCCGCCAGTCCGCGCGCGAGGTAGCAGCGGAAAGTCTCCGAGGACCCGCCCGGGGAGTTGCAGAAGTCAACCAGCACATGCCATTGGGACGCCTGAAATCCCGCCTCTTCGGCCAGTTCCCGCTGGGCGGCCCGCAATGGGTCCTCGGTCGCCTTGTCCAACAACCCGGCCGGGGGCTCGAAAAGGTATTGACCGACCGGGTGGCGGTACTGCCGCACCAACAACACGCGGTCGTGCTCGTCCAGCGCGATCACCCCCACAGCTCCGGTATGAACCACGAAGTCGCGGGTGACGTGATGTCCATAGATTTGGATATCGTCCGACCGGACACCCCAGATCTGGCCGCGGAAGCGGTCCACCGACGCTGTCACCGGGATGTCGACGTCTTCATCGCGGACTGACCCAGCCCACTGGTTCATGCGCTCGTCGCCTTGACACAGACTGTAACGAGGTGGCGCCGTGACCTCATACCGACAGCACCGGCGTCGTGGCGTGGGTCGCGGCTGCCCGCCGCGCCAGAGCAGCCTTCACCAGCCCGACGAACAGCGGATGTGCGGCCGTTGGGCGGGACCGGAACTCGGGATGTGCCTGCGTGGCGACGTAGTAGGGATGCAGATCCGAGGGCAGCTCGACGTACTCCACCAAGCGGCCGTCCGGGGACGTCCCGGAGAAGACGAGTCCCGCCTCGGTGAGCGCCTCCCGGAACTCGTTGTTGACCTCGTACCGGTGCCGGTGGCGTTCGGATACCTCCGGCACCCCGTACGCCTCACGCACCAGCGTGCCTGCCGCCAGCCGCGCCGGGTAGAGACCCAACCGCATGGTCCCGCCCATATCGCGCTGCCCCGCGACGACGTCGTGCTGATCGACCATGGTGGCGATCACCGGATGTGTCGTGGCCGGGTCGAACTCGGCGGAATTGGCGTCCAGCAGGCCGACGACGTCCCGAGCGAATTCGATCACCATGCATTGCAGCCCCAGACACAGACCCAGGGTGGGAATCCGGTGCTCACGGGCGTACCGCAGGGCGCCAAGCTTCCCCTCGATACCGCGCACCCCGAAACCGCCCGGAACACAGATACCGTCGACGTCCGCGAGGGCCGCTCGTGCCCCGTCCGTGGTAGCGCAGTCGTCCGAGGCAACCCACCGCAGGTTAACCCGGCAGTCGTTGGCGAAGCCGCCGGCCCGGAGGGCCTCGGGCACCGACAGGTAGGCGTCGGGCAGGTCGACGTACTTGCCGACTAACGCCAATGTCACCTCGTGGGCAGGTCGGTGAACGCGCCGTAGCAGGTCGTCCCAGCGAGTCCAGTCTACGTCCCGGAAAGGCAGATCCAACCGTCGCACGACGTAGGCGTCGAGTCCCTCGGAGTGCAGCACCTTGGGTATGTCGTAGATGCTCGGGGCATCCACCGCCGCGACCACCGCATCGGCATCGACGTCACAGGCCCTGGAGATCTTGCGTTTGATGTCGTCGGGAACCGGCCGGTCCGCCCGCAACACGATGGCATCGGGCTGGATACCGATCGAGCGGAGGGCCGCAACCGAGTGCTGAGTCGGCTTGGTCTTCAGTTCGCCAGCCGGTCCGATGTAGGGCAGTAACGAGACGTGCAGAAAGAATACGTTCTCGCGACCAAGATCCTGGCGCACCTGCCGCACGGCTTCCAAGAATGGCAACGACTCGATATCGCCTACCGTTCCACCGACCTCGGTGATGACCACGTCAACGTCGTCGGTGGCCAATGCCCGGATCCGGACCTTGATCTCGTCTGTGATGTGTGGGATCACCTGCACCGTGTCCCCTAGGTAGTCGCCACGACGTTCCTTGGCGATCACTGAGGAGTACACCTGGCCGGTGGTCACGTTCGCGGCCTGGCCCAGGTTGGCGCCGAGGAAACGTTCGTAGTGACCGATGTCCAGGTCGGTCTCGGAGCCGTCGTCGGTGACGAACACCTCGCCATGCTGGAACGGATTCATGGTGCCAGGGTCGACGTTGAGGTAGGGGTCCAGTTTCTGCATCGTCACCCGTAACCCGCGGGCGGTGAGAAGTTGACCCAAGCTGGAGGCGGTCAGGCCCTTCCCGAGCGAGGAGGCAACGCCACCGGTGACAAAGAGATGACGGGTGCTCTGGCGGCGACCCGCTGAGCCGCGGGAGAGTGATCGATCCACGGATCACCACGGTAACAGCCAACTACCCCTGAACCTCGGCGGCGCCCAGAGCGAGGAGCTCGTCTGCATGCGCGAGGGCGTGGGCGGAGGCATCTTGGCCCGCCAACATCCGAGCGATCTCCCGCCGCCGGGTCTCCCCGGTGACCAGCTCTACGCTGGAGGAGGTGATTCGACCGTCGTCACCTTTGGCCACCACGATCTGAGAGTCCGCGAAAGCCGCGACCTGCGGCAGGTGTGTCACCACGATCACCTGGGTGTGGCGAGACAACCGCAGCAGCCGCCGGCCAACCTCCACCGCCGCCTTGCCGCCGACACCGGCATCGACCTCATCGAACACCATCGTCGGCGCCGGAGCGGTGCCGGCGACAGCCACCTCCAGGGCCAGCATCACCCTCGACAACTCTCCGCCGGATGCACCTTGACCGATCGGGGCTGGGGTTGCCCCACGATGCGGGGCCAACAGGAAGGACACGTCGTCGGCACCGTCAGGTCCGTAGCCCACCCGCCGACCGTCGACGTCCAGACCGTCCGGGTCGTCTCGGCTGCTGACCGACACCTCGAAGGTGGCGTCCGGCATCGCCAGCGCCGCAAGCTCGGCTGTCACCGCCGAGGCCAAGTTCGACGCCGCCTCGGCTCGCAGACGGCTGAGTCGCCCTGCGCACCGGCCGAGCTCAATCCTGGCGCGACCCTCCTCGGCTCGTAGGAATTCGATCCGGGAACTGTCCTCGCCCAGATCCGCCAGCCGGACCGACGACCGAGCCGCCCAGGCCAGCACGTCGTCAGTCGTGGCACCGTACTTGCGACTCAATCTGGAAAGTGCCGAGCGACGCTCCTGCACCCATTCGAGCCGCCGCGGGTCCACTTCCAGCGACGCGGTGTAGGAGGCGATATCGGCCGACACGTCGGCCACCAGGGCCGCGGCCTCTTGCACTCGCTGCGCAAGCTCGGCCAGCGTCGGATCGTGCACGCCGGCCTGCTCGAGCGCCCGCACCGCCTCTCCCAGTCTCGCCAAAGCATCCGCCCCTTCACCGTCAGCATCGGAGATGGCCGACTGCGCGCGTAGGCAGGCCTCGGTCAGGGACTCCACATTGCCGAGCCGTTCATCCTCGGCCGCCAACAACTCGTCCTCACCTGGCTGCGGATTCAGCGCGGCGATCTCGGCAAGCCCGTACTCGAGCAGATCTGCTTCGGCGGCGCGCGCCCTGGCGTCACCTTCCCGCTCCTCCCGTTCGGCGACCAGGCTTCCCAACTGCCGGAAGGACTTGCGGTACTCGCCAAGTTCGGCGGCCAGAGGCAGACCTGCGAAAGCATCCAGTTGCAGCCGCTGCGGCCCGGCCCGCCGGAGGCGTAATTGATCCGTCTGCCCATGCACCGCGACCAATTCGTCGGCCAACTGGGTCAGCGTTGCGACTGGCACCGACACACCGCCCAACGAGGCGCGACTGCGGCCCTCGCGAGGCACCGAGCGGGTGATGATGAGGTCGCCGTCGTCGAGGTCACCACCAATCTCGACAACTCTTCTCGAGGCCACGGCCGCACCAGGCAGCCGCCATCGACCCTCGACCAGGGCACGTTCCCCACGTACCAGGGAGACCGCCACTTTCCCGCCCAGCAGCAGTCCGAGCGCCGTCAGCACGATGGTCTTGCCGGCCCCAGTCTCCCCCGTCAGTGCGGTGAAGCCGGGGCCCGGGCGCACCTGGGCCTCGTCGATCACACCAAGGCCGGTGATTCGAATCTCGTCGATCACGTCAGGCCCCGGTCGGGTCCTGCGGCCGACGCCAACCCTCCACCGGCAGGTGGAACTTGGCCACAAGTCGCTGCACGAATGCCGCACCGTGCAGCCGCGCCAGCAGGACTGGCTGGTCGCTCCGTCGAACCACGATCTCGGCTCCCGCCCCGAGTTCGAAGTAGCGTCGGCCATCACACCAGACCTGGCCCCGCTGCGGCCCACCGCCAAGAACCACCCGGATCTCGCTCTGCGGCGAGACGACCAGCGGACGGGAGAATAGGGCGTGCACACTGTTGGGCACCACCAGCAGCGCCTCGACATCGGGCCAGACGACCGGGCCGCCCGCGGACCAGGCGTAGGCGGTGCTGCCAGTTGGGGTGGCGCAGAGCACGCCGTCGGCTCCCCACCTCGACAGCGGAACGTCATCGATGGAGACCATGAAGTCCAGCATCCTGGTCCCCCGGCCCTTCTCAATGCTGGCTTCGTTGAGGGCCCACGTCCGGGCCAGCAGCAGCCCGTCCTGAAATAGTTCGACGTCCAGCGCCATCCGGCGCTCGACCCGATACCTGCGCGACACGATGGCCTCGGCCACTTCGGACAACTCGTCTTCTTCGGCCTCTGCCAGGAATCCGACGTGGCCCAAGTTCAGCCCCAGTAGCGGTATCTGCCGATCACGGGCCAGCTCAGCACCCCACAGGATCGTCCCGTCACCGCCAAGAACCACCACCAATTCCGCGCCGTCGAGCAGATCCTGCTCGTGCCTGGTGTCTGCGACTTCCGGATCGAAGAAGGCGGACTGCTCTGTCGGAACCACTGCACGGACTCCGGACTCGGCCAGCAACCGGGCGAACGCATTGGCAATCCGAGCCGCCCCCGGACGTACCGGATGGGTGACCAGCGCCACGTGACGGTCACTGCTGACGGCCATCGTGCTCCACCTCCTGCCTCATCGGGGTGTCCGGCTGCGTTGCTGCCATCAGAACACCATCACGAACCTCCGACATCGTCAGCCCCGCCCCCCGATCACTGGCCGGGGTCAGCCACAGAAAGAACTCAGCGTTCCCGGCGGATCCCGGCACGTGGCTGGGCACCACCCGCAGGCAGCGCAATCCTACGGCCAACGCTGCAGCCGCAACGTCGGCCACAGCCTCGGCCCGAATCCGCCAGTCGCGGACGACCCCCCGCGAGTCCAGCGCCCGCCGCCCCGCTTCGAACTGTGGTTTCACTAGCAGGAGTGCGTCACCTGCCGGCGACAGCAACCTGGCCAGGGTCGGCACAACCAGTGTCAGCGAGATAAAGCTCAGATCCGCCACCACCACCTCCACCGCACCCCCAAGGTCGCCGATGCTGAGCCCGCGGACGTCGGTGGCGGGCATCGGCCTGACTCGAGGGTCGGCCGCGACAATGTCCGCCAGTTGCCCCCGACCAACATCCACCGCGAACACCGCCGCCGCGCCCCGCTCCAGCAGCACCTGACTGAAGCCGCCGGTGCTGGCGCCGGCGTCCAGCACCCGCTTACCTCGCACGTCGAAGCCCGGTAGCTCGGCTAACGCGCCAGCCAACTTCGCCGCCGCCCGCCCGACATACCCCTCGAGTTCATCGCGGACCCGCAGATCGGCCGACGGTTTGGGTCGCGTTGCCGGTTTTCGAACAACTTCGCCGTCGACTTCCACCATCCCGGCCCGGATCAGTTCGCGGGCCCGATCTCGTGACCGCACCAGGCTCCGGTGCACCAGGATGGCGTCAAGCCGCACGGGCTCGGTCAGTCTGTTCTCACCTCTGCCATTGCGGAGTTGAGTCGAGAGTGGATATCAGCGTAGATTTCGGCCTGCTCGTGCAGCGGCGCGCGCTCCGCATCGCCGAGTCGATCCACCGCCGCTGCGATCCGAGCATCTCCGGCGACGTCACCGTCAACGGCCTCGCCGCTGGCGGGCGGCGGGGACAGCTGACTTCCAGCTTCGCCCGAACCGGTCATTCCTTGTCGGCCGAGGTTGCCTTCGGAGCCGCCTTCTTGGCCGCGGTCCGCTTGGCAGGCGCCTTTTTGGTGACCGCTTTCTTAGCCGGTGCCTTTTTGGCGGGAGCCTTCTTGGTCGCCGCCTTCTTCGCGGCCGTCTTCTTGGCGGGCGCAGGTGCGGCTACCGTCTTCTTGGCCGGGGCAGCCTTCTTCACGACAACCTTCTTCGCGGGCACCGCCTTCTCCTCGGGCTCGGAGTGCTGCAGGCCGAGCCGACGGGTGGCGGTGGTGCCTGCCAGGGTCCGGGCCGACCGGGCGACTGCAGCGGCGGACTCAGCGGCAGACTCAGCGGCGGCCATGGCTTCGCCGGCGGCACTGTCCGCGAAGCCCGCGACGGCGTCGACGGTGGAACTGACGCCGGGCAGGTCGCCGACCTGGCTCAGCCGTTCATTGATCTCCCGCTCCAGTCGGTCGACATGTGCACGTACCGCAGCCAACTCCTCCTCGCGGACGAATCCGATTCGGCCTACGGCGCGCTCCACCTCAGTTCGCACGAGCCCTACCAGCAGCTCCCGATTGGTGCGGCTCTGTGCCAGCAGGTCCTCCGCGATCGTCGCGACCTGGGTGGCCATCTGTTCGGGCGCCTTGGTGCCCGACTCGAGGCCCGAGGACACCAGACCCTGGGCCGCCTCCATGGCCTTGGCCGCACTGGCCTCGACCAAACCGGAGGCCATCTGCAAGTAACTCTTCACTGCGTCGATCACTGGTGACCCTCTCTACGGGCCCGGTGCGATAGGACGACACGGGCTATTCGGCTGGCGGCACCCAATGTAGCGAACGTTCGTTCCGGAAAGCCCCGCACCGTCAGGATGCGATAGCGTCGTCGTCTACTTGCGACGGAGGTTCGACCAGGCATGGCGTCAATGGACGAGTGTCAACAGGCAATCGAGGTGCTGGCGGAGCGACTCTCCGGCTTCGACCAGACCCACCGGAAGAAGACCATCCCCGATCGCACACTCTCGCTGGGCCTGTTGGATATCGACGCCGAATTTCGCGGCCGACTTCATGAGGGCGAACTCGTGGACATCCATTCCGTGGAGCCCGGCGGCCCAAAGGCGGACGTCCGGCTGACGATGACCAGCGACGACCTGATCGCCTTGACCGAGAAGCGACTGTCCTTTCCACACGCGTGGGCAACCGGGCGAGTACACCTCGATGCCAGCTTCCGGGACCTGCTCAGGCTCCGCAAATTCGGCTGACGGCACTCAGTCCGCGGCACCACTACCGCCGAACAACTGGTCGGGGTCCTTCGACCGGTCTGCCTCGATCCCTCGAAGAGCCGACTCGAAGCCGCACGCGCGACCCTGATCCCGCGCCTCCCAGACCAGTGCGGCCAGCGCACGCACTCGATCTATCCATCTCCCGGCACCAGCTGACACCGACAGATTCTCGACTGCTTCACCGTCCAGCAACTGGAATCCAGCGTGCCGACACCGGGTCGACTCCACCCCACCGTCCGCAGTGGTGGTCACTTCCGTCATCACCGGTGGTTCCCGCAGCGCCCGCAGATCCGCGCCGAGGTGGGATGGTCGGTCCCGGCCGTCAGCCGACAGCAACTCCGGGATGCCCGAGACCCCGGTGAACACCAGCAGGCTCGGCAACCCTGCGTTACCCGCTCCGCGGATGTCAGTATCGAGCCGATCCCCGACCACCAGCGGTGCCAGCCCGGCGGTCCGCTCGATCGACTCCATCATCAGCGGCCTCTCAGGCTTTCCTGCTACCTGGGGTCGAACTCCCGCCGCCTGAGCGACAGCCGCGACCAACAGCCCGTTACCAGGAGCGATACCCGCCGCAGTAGGGATGGTGAGGTCGGCGTTTGTCGCGATGTAGTGGGCTCCAGCCCGAACCGCGTACGTCGCTTCGGCCAGCTGGCGCCATCCGATGTCAGGATCGAAACCCTGGATCACCGCCGCCGGCGAATCCGCCGCAGTTCGGGTGACCACGAAACCTCGCTCCGTGACCGCCTCGACCAATCCCTTGCCACCGGCAACAAGCACTCGAGAGCCGGTCGGCAGGATCTTGGCCAACATCCCAGCGCCTGCCTGCGCCGATGTCACGACGTCGGCCACATCTGCCGGGAGTCCCAATGCCTGAAGGTGCTCAGCAACCTGACCCGGAGTCCGGCTGGCGTTGTTGGTCACAAACGCGAGCCGAACGCCGTCCGAGCGGCAGGCCACCAGCACCTCAACCGCGTGGGGAACGGCCGATGGACCTGCATAGACAACCCCGTCCAGATCCATCAGCAGGACATCATGTCGCCCCGCAAGTGTGACTTCCGGCTCAGTGTTCCGCCCAGGGGTGACCAGCTCAGGCATCGCCGTCGTCCAACGGCACACCGTCGATCGGGTCGTTGAGGAAGGAGACTCCTTCGAATTCGGCTAGTCGGTCCGCCGCGTCGGTCACCTGATCCTCGTCGGCCTCGGCCGCGCGCCCGAACCACAGAACCGCCTCGTCCTCCCGGCCGGAGGCAAGAAGTGCCTCGGCGTAGGCGTACTTGATTCTCGCCGAGGCCGCGCTGACCCGTCGGCTGCTCAACAACTTCGTCTGCAAGGTCAGTGCTGCAGCTTCCGGCTGACCCATGTCCATCCGAGCTCCCGATGCGACGATTCGCATCTCCACCTGCGTGTCGGGGTCCAGTCCCACCGCATCCCGAGCGATTTCCAACGCTTTCGCGGGATGGCCGAGGGCGCGCTCGCAGTCTGCGATAAGTGGCAGGGAGTCATCCCGGCCACTTATTCGGCGAGCGGCCCGGAGTTCCTTCATGGCCTCGCCATACTGTGCCGCGTGGTAGTAGGCGATCCCCAAGGCCTCTCGCACGATGGCGAGTCGCGGGGCAATCCGTCTCGCTTCCAACGCATGCCGGAGCGCCTCATCCGGGTCGGAACTGAGCAGCACGTACGCCGCGCTCAGGTGGGACTGCACCTGCGGTCCCAGACGTTCGTTGAGCGTGGAGAGCTCCGCAATCACGTCTCGCGGCAGCACTTTGGCTGCCAGCACCTCGGCCAGGAATTCATCGTCAAACCGAGCTGCCACCCGATCCCGCGGCTCTGCCCGTTCCCGGGGGCCTGGCCGCTGCGAGTCCCGACGCGGTGAACGCTCACCGTCCCCGCGGCGCGGACGTTCAACGTCGCGACGCGACGGTCGGTCACCGGAACGTCGTGTTGACCCAGGCTTCGTCGACGATGCCGACTCTCGGCGAACCGGGGCGCCTGTTCCCTGTCGACCCCCACCGGCCGACTTGCTGGTCCCGGTCGGCTTCCCAGCCCCGCCGCGACCTTCCGAAGCCCGAGGCTTGCTGGTCCCGGACGGCCGATCGGATGACCGAGGCTTCGCGGCGGCGCCGGGCCGACCAGATGACCGTGAGCGATCCGAGGTCCTAGGCCGCTCGGCTGAACCGGATCTGCTTTCCGTGCGCTGGGCGTCGGACGAGCTCCGGCGGGGCCTGTCCGAGGCCGTCGTGCGACCCGACTCAGTCGGTTTCCCCGCCGCGCGCGGTTTCCCCGATCCAGTCGGTTTAGCCGTCCCGGTCGACTTACCGGCTCCGGTCGGTTTTCCCGCCGCGCGTGACTTACCCGACCCAGTCGGCTTACGCGTTCCGGTCGGCTTAGCCGACCCAGTCGGCTGACGCGTTCCGGTCGACTTACCGGCTCCGGTCGGGCGGCTACCGCCACGTGAGCCCGCGGACCCGTTGGAACTGCCGGTGCGACGACTGGCGGTACCGCCCTTGGTCGGAGCCCGGCGGGCCGACTTCTTCGCACCGGAGTCGCGGGATCGTCCGCCTGAAGCGGATGATTCAGACACGTGGGACTCCATTCAGCGACTTGCTGTCCAGAGTCCGGTGAAGTGGTGGCGGCGGGCGATACGGCTCAACGACACGGACTCTGTCGGGCGACTGCCGACGTCGAAACTGTAGCCCATCAGCGGTCGCCGCCCTTGGCCAGTTGCGCCCTGCGGATATCGACACGAGGAACGTCGCGCCGGGCATGTCGTAGGTCCATACTGGAGAGGTGCCCAACGTAAGCCATCTGAACGACGAAATCGTGGCCGACCTCGATGCACCCCTCGCTGCCGTGCCCAAGTACCCGGGGATTCCCGCGGTGATTCACGGTAACGGCGCAGTGGCCCATGTGATGGCGCAGGTGTGCGGCGGCGTGATCGGCTACCCGATCACGCCATCCACCGAGATCTCGGAGTTGTTCGAAGCGGCGCGGGCCGAAGGCGGCCTCAACGTCTGGGGCCGCCATCCGTTCTTCTTCGAACCGGAGGGTGAGCACTCGGCCCAGAGCGGCGCGTTGGGGGCCGCCCTGACTGGCGGTCAGTTCGTTTCCAACGCGTCCTCCTCCCAAGGGATCCTCTACGCGATGGAGTCGCACTACGTCACCGTCGGCAAGAAGATCGGCGGTTTCGTGCTTCAGGTTGCCGCCCGGGTGGTGTCGAAGCACTCCCTCAACGTGATGGCGGGCCACGATGATGTCTACGCGCTGCTGTCGGCTGGTTACACGATCCTGTTCGGGTCCAACCCGCAGGAGGCAGCTGACCTTGCCGCGATCGCCTACCGGACCTCGTCGTTGTCGCTGATCCCAGTCGCCAACGCGATGGACGGTTTTGCCACCAGCCACATGCTCAGTGAAGCGCTCCTGCCGGAGCCCGAACTGCTGCGCGAGTACCTCGGTGACCCAGCCGGACGCATCAAGGCGCCGACCGTGGCCCAGGAGATGCTGTTCGGAGCCAAAGGTCGTCGATTCCAGTTGCAGCAGTACTTGGATCGGCACCGGGATGACTTCGAACCAGCGGACCTGGCCGCGTTGAGGTCGCAGCTGGACGCCTTTGACGGGACGATTGAGCAGGACAATGCCGGCGAACTAATCGAGTCGACGTTGGTGTGGGTTCCGCAGGAACTTCACGGCCAGTGGCGTCGGCAGTGGCTCAACTCGATGGAGCGCGGTACCCGGCAACTGGTCCCTGCGCTAGTGGACGTTGAGAATCC
Organism: uncultured Actinomycetes bacterium; assembly: GCA_964547485.1. Classification (GTDB taxonomy): domain Bacteria; phylum Actinomycetota; class Actinomycetes; order S36-B12; family UBA10799; genus JACJWR01. The sequence goes on along the minus strand of CAZJNU010000036.1, from coordinate 7,472 downwards.
CGGCCTGACTGGTCCGGTTCAGAATCAACCGGACTTCCAGGCCGGGGCCGCGGACCATCGAACTCACTTCGCCGCCGCAGTTCCGGCTCTGACGCGTCAGGCGATGGCGGAGTTCTCGGCACTGACAGGTCGCGACTACTCGCCGGTTCACACCTACGGTTGCGACGACGCCGACTACATCATGGTCGGTTTGGGTTCAATCACCGACGACGTGCGGGCAGTACTACCCGTGCTTCGACAATCAGGCCTGCGAGTCGGCGTGGTCTCGGTCAAGCTGCTGCAGCCATTCCCGGAGGCCGAGCTCGTGGCTGCGCTCGCCGGCGCAAAGGCGGTGGCGGTGCTGGAGCGCTCCGATCAAACCGCGCTCACCAGTCTGGTCACCGAAGCCCTGTTCAAGGCCCGCGCGAATGCCGACGGGCACCAGTACGACGGTATCCCGGCGTTGCCGTCTGTCCCAAGGCTGACCACGGCGATTTTTGGCCTGGGAGGTCACGACGTACAACCACGCCACATCGTCGCGGCCTACCGCCAACTGGCGGCGGGAGGGTCAGCGCCGCTGATCTATCTCGGGTCCCAGTTCTTCGAGAAGGACCCATCGAAGCAGGGCGGCGAACTCCAACAGCGACTTCGCGCGGCCTATCCCGAGACCGAGTTCATGGCGCTGGACACCGAACCGAACCCGGTGCTGCTGCCATCGGAGGCGTTGCGCATCCGATTCCACTCCGTCGGCGGCTACGGCACGATCGCGACCGGCAAGCTTCTCACCGACATCCTCGCCGGTGTACTTGACATGCACTCCAAGTCCGCACCCAAGTACGGCTCGGAGAAGAGTGGCGCGCCGACCAACTACTACATCACGCTCAGCCCGGAGCCAGTCCTCATCACCAACGCCGAACTGGAGGACGTCGAGGTCGTGGTCTCGCCCGATCATCGGGCATTCATCCACGCCAATCCGCTCAAGGGTCTGGTGACCGGTGGAACCTTCATCCTGCAATCCGACCTGGCCCCGTTGGACGTCTGGCGGGAACTGCCACGGCACGCGCGGCGAACCATCAGAGACCACAACATCAACTTCATGCTGGTGGACGCCTTCGAGGTCGCCAAACGGCATGCACCCACACCCGAACTGGAAACCCGGATGATGGGCATCGCCTTCATCGGCGCGGTCGTCGGCCACGTTGACCGAGTGACCCAGGGCGCCACGGAGGCAGACATCGCGGACAAGGTCCGCAGACAAATCGCGAAGAAGTTCGGCGCCAAGGGAGACGCCGTCATCGAAGGCAATATGTCCGTAATCCGCGATGGCATGGCGGCCACCGTCTCGGTCGACTATGACGCACCGGAGTTCCGCGCAATGGACGACGATGCTCCAGTCCTCGCCCACGCAACCGTGTCGCTGTCGGCGGCGATGTGCGAGACGGCGGCCGGCACTGCCGGGTTGTTCGATCCGGGCTACTACGAGGACATCATGGCCCGCCCCTTCCGGGAGGGAACAATCAGCGAAGCACCGGTGATGCCCGGGATCGGATTGTTCATGCCCGCCGGCACGGCGGCCGGTAAGGACAAGGGGCTCTTTCGTCGAACGGTGCCCGACTTCAACTTCAGCACCTGCACGGGTTGCATGGAGTGCGCCCTGGCCTGTCCAGATGCGGCCATTCCCAACACGGTCCATGAACTGACCGATCTACTCCTGACGGGAATCACCCGTATCGACGTCCCCGCCGCCCAACAGGAGTCGCTCCGGGTGCACGTGTATGCCTTGGCTGAGCAGGTGCGAGAGGCCTACCGTCGAGACAAGGCCGCCCGACCATTTCATGAGTTGGTCGCTGAAGCGGTAGCCAGTCTGGATATCGACCAGCCCACCTTGCAGCGCAATTTCGAAAAACTGATCGCTGAACTGGCGACGTACCCGGTGGCTCGCACCCGACCGTTCTTCGACGCGATGGAGGCGTCGGTCGCGGGCTCCGGCGGACTATTCGCCGCCACTATCGATCCGTGGAAGTGCACCGGCTGCCTGGAGTGCATCGAGGTCTGCGGACCAGGGTCGTTGACACCAGAGGTTCAGCACGATGCGGTGCTGTCGACATTGATGGACAGGTTCGAGTTCATGACCGGACTGCCCAACACGCCCGCCAGGTTCCGGGAGGGTTCGACGAGCACCGACGGCGACCTCAAGCGGCTGCTGCTGGACCGCGACAACTACTACTCGACCACCGGCGGCCACGGCGCCTGCCGCGGCTGCGGTGAAGTCACTGCCATCAGGTTGGTGATGGCCGCAGGGCATGCCCTGGGCGACGAGCGCAGCAGCCGACACCGACGGGAACTTGCCGAGATCGTGCCGGCGCTGGAGGCGAAGCTTGCCGTACTCGACCCGGGAGAGGTCGACCGACGGGATCGGATTCAGGCGCTGGTGGACATCCTGCAACGGCGGCTCTACAGCTACGAGGGCGGGCCCACCGGCGATGGGCCGGCTCCCATGATCGTCGCCAACGCCACCGGTTGTAGCAGTGTCTACGCCTCCACCATGCCGTACAACTCCTACCAGGACCCGTGGGTCAACAGCCTGTTCCAGGACAGTGCCCCGTTGGCGAAGGGCATCTTCGAGGGGATCTGCGCGCAGACTGCGCCGGAGGTGCGAGCACTGCGAAGCGCGGCCTTGGAACTGTCGGACAGCTACGACCCGACCTGCGAGGACTCTGACTTGTCCCGACTCTCGTGGGAGGGGTTCACCGCTGACGAACTCGCACTTCTGCCCACTGTGCTGACCATCGGTGGGGACGGGGCCAACTACGACATCGGGTTCGGTGCGATGTCGCGGGTGCTCGCCAGTGACACTCCGATCAAAATGCTGGTGCTGGATTCCGGCGCCTATTCGAACACCGGTGGCCAGGCGTCCACTGCGAGTTTCACGGGCCAGGATTCCGACCTGGCGCGGTTCGGAGGCGCCCACCGGGGAAAGCACGAGAGTAGGAAGGAACTGGCCCTACTGGCCTCGTTCCACCCGCACGTGTATGTCTGCGCGACCAGCACTGCGATCCACGGTCAGTTCCTGGCCGCAACCGTGGAATTCCTGAGCTACCAGGCGGCGCCGGCGGTGATGAACGTCTACACACCATGCGGCTCCGAGCACGGCATCCCAGAGGCCTCCTCAAATGCCCGCGCCCGGTTGGCGGTCGAGAGCCGGATGCACCCCATCTTCGTGCACGATCCGAAGCGCGGGTCCACGCTGCACGAGCGGTTCTCGCTGGCGGGCAACCCGGATCCGGACAAACCGTGGACCACCAGCACGTTGGAGTACCTCGATGATGAGGGCCACTTGCAGTTGCTCAGCACTGCCCTCACGCCGGCCGAATTCGCCCTGGGCGAGGTACGGTTCAAGAAGCAGTTCCGGCGACTGCTGCCCGGCGAGGAGGACCTCGCATTACCGATCGACGAGTTCGTTGAACTCCCGATGGATCGACGTTCGGCCCACTTGCCGGTGATCCACGCGACCGATCAGGACCGACGGCTGATCAGAGTTGCCTGCTCAGCGTCGATCGTGGCACTGGTCGAGGATCGGCGCGTCTACTGGCAGACGCTGCAATATCTGTCGGGGGTTCACGAAGCGCAGTTGACCGCACTTCACCACGCCGATATCGAGGCCTTGCGACACCAATACGACGAGGCCGCGACCGCTCGCGAGACGTCGTTGGACGAGATTGCCCGGGCGATGTCCGATCTCGCTAGCTCGAGCCAGGCCCCAGTCGGGGTGGGTGGCATCGGAGCCACCGGTTTCGCCGCGGGCGCTGCTGCGGCGCCTGGGGTGGGAAGCGTGGCCACCGGTGGGGCTGGCGGCTCGAACCCCGCCGCCGCTGCCAACGGGTCGGGCGGCGGCGCCCCGATCTCCATCGACCCAGCCCAGGAGTCGCTCTGCAACGACTGCGGGACGTGCTACCAGGAACTCCCGCAGTTCTTCAGCAAGACCACCGTCGTGATCGACGGCGAAGCCCGAGTGATCGCCCGGACGATTCCCGGGGCGGCCGAGAGCGTCGAAATCACACCGGACATCGCCAGGCGGATCGACCGTGTGAGAGCCACCTGCGACGCGGAGATCATCCGATGACTGCCGGGGTCGAAGAGCCTGCCGCCGCTGACCTCGACAAGCAGACCGAATTACTTCGGCGACGACTGGCGGCCGACCCTCGAGCGTTCCGTGAGCTGTTCATCACCGAGGGTATGCAGTCCGTCGCCTGGGAGTTCAGGCAGCCGGAGTTGGGTGAGCAGTTCAGCCACACAATGTGGTCCGCGCTGCTCCGCGGTGACGACAGCAGCACTGTGCTGATGCGTTTTGTCTGGAACCTGCCATTGGGCGGCAAACGCAAGTTCATCCGGGCCCTCGACCGTTACCTGTCTGAGAAGTATCCGATGTTCAGCGGCCTCTCGGTCGACTGGCCGGCGCACAATGGGATCGAACCGTACGTGCGAGGTGCCGACGCGCGATCCGAGGACTTCGATCTGGTCAACCAGGGGTACCTCGGCTATCTGGAGCAAGGCTTCTCTGCCCGCGAGATCGACCTCTTCGTCTGGCTGGAAGTGCTGCGGGACAAGCAGTGCGAGGAGCGGCCATGCGAACTTGGCGCCTTTCTGGCGGAGCATCGCGAACCCGTCGGCGGCTGCCCGGTCACGATTCACATCCCGAAGGTGCTCGAACTGATCGGTAACGATCGGTTCACTGATGCGCTGACGCTGTTGGAGTCGAGTAACCCGCTGCCCGATGTCACCGGGCGGGTGTGCCCGCAAGAGGTGCAGTGCCAGGGAGTCTGCCTGCTGAAGACACCTATCGCCATCGGCCAGCTGGAGTGGTTCCTGCCGGAGCGGGAGAAGCTGCTGAATCCCGACGGCGACGCGCGGCGGTTCGCCGGGGTCCGCGACCCCTGGGAGGCGGCCAGCCACCAGCCGGTCGCCATCATCGGCTCTGGCCCCTCCGGTTTGATCAACGCCTACCTACTAGCGGCCGAGGGGATCCCGGTGACGGTGTTTGAGGCCTTCCACGCCCTGGGTGGCGTGTTGCGCTACGGCATCCCGGAGTTTCGACTGCCCAACGACCTGATCGACGATGTCGTCCACCGAATCCGGCTGCTGGGTGGCAAATTCGTGCTGAATTTCGTGGTCGGCAAGACCGCAACCCTGCAGGACCTGCGGGACGCAGGCTTCGGCCAGATCTTCGTGGGGACGGGTGCGGGCCTCCCACGGTTCATGAATGTTCCCGGCGAGCATCTGCTCAATGTGATGTCCGCCAACGAATTCCTGACGCGGGTCAATCTCATGCAAGGGCTACGGACCGACTTTGAAACCCCGCTGCCGGAGACGCAGGGGAGGCAGATTCTGGTCATCGGCGGCGGCAACACCGCGATGGATGCCGCCCGGACGGCCCGCCGGCTCGGAGGCCAGGTGACAATCGTCTATCGCCGGACCCAGGCTGAGATGCCCGCTCGGGTGGAGGAACTCCATCATGCCCTGGAGGAGGGAATAGCACTGTCGGTGCTGCGCTCGCCGGCTGAGTTCGTCGGCAACGACCAGGGGTTCGTCACCTCCGCCACCGTAGAGCTGATGGAGCTGGGCGACCCCGACGAATCGGGCCGCCGACGCCCACTCCCGACGGGTCGCACCGAGACGATCCGCGCAGACTTGGTCATCATGGCGTTGGGCAACGCCGCCAACCCGATCATCAAGGATTCGGAACCACGCCTACAGACCTCGAAATGGGGCACGATCAACCTCGACCACGAGGGCTCACAAGTAACGACAGTGGACGGCATCTACACCGGCGGGGACGCGGCCCGAGGTGGCTCGACGGCCATCCTGGCCGCGGGCGACGGCCAGTCTGCGGCGCGGGAAGTCCTCGGCCTGGCCGATCTGCCGCCAGACGTGGTGGCCGATATGGTCCATCGGGCGAGGGCATTCACCGACCTGGCCGCGGTGGAGCAAAGAATCGTGGCCAAGACGATGCTCAGTGCCGATATCGCGGAATTCACCGTGCACTCGCCGCTGGTTGCCAGGTCGGCGCAGGCCGGGCAGTTCGTCCGGGTATTGCCCACCAGTGATGGCGAACTGATCCCGCTGACGCTCGCGGATTGGGACGCCGAGGCCGGCACCATTTGCTTGGTCGTCCAGGGAATCGGCACGTCCAGCATCGAGATCAACGAGATGGAGGTTGGCGACTGCTTCACCGGTATTGCAGGACCGCTGGGTCGCCCCAGTGACATCGAGCGACACCCGACGGGTAGCACGGTCGTGTTCACCGCCGGTGGCCTAGGGCTGCCGCCCGCCTACCCGATCATTCGCGAACACCTCGTCGCCGGCAACCACGTGACGCTCATTTCAGGGTTCCGTACCGCCGACCTGCGGTTCTGGGTGGGTCCGGAGGAACGGATCGCTCAACTCCAGGCGCAGTTTCCCGACCTGCTAGACGTGGTGTACACCACCGATGACGGAACGTTCGGCCGCGCCGGGTTCGTGACTGGTCCACTGGTTGAAATGCTGGCCGGGAATCAGCGCGGAACCGGACGTCCGGTTGCGGCGGTCGTGACGATCGGGCCGCCGTTGATGATGCGTGCCACCAGCGATCTCAGCCGCGAGCACGACGTGCCGTGCGTTGCGAGCCTCAATTCGATCATGGTGGACGCCACTGGGATGTGCGGAGCGTGCATGGTGCCGGTGGTGATCGACGGCAGACAGGTCCGCAAGCACGCCTGCATTGACGGGCCGGAAATCGACTCGCACATCATCGACTGGGACAAGTTCCTACCTCGGTTCGGACTGTTCCGCGCGCAGGAGCAGGCCAGCCTGGCCCGCCACACCGCTGCGACGGCGCCAGCCACATCGGCGCCAGATACAGACAGATCCGGCTGAGCTAGGCACAAAGCGCCGAAGATAGCCCCGCTGGCTCTCGACCGGCCGACCCCACCCCGCCAAGACGTCCGGAAATACGAATAGCCACCCCGCACCCGGGGTGGCTATTCGTAAAGTATGTCCGGCGGCGTCCTACTCTCCCACCCCGTCCCCGGAGCAGTACCATCGGCGCTGAAGGGCTTAGCTTCCGGGTTCGGAATGTAACCGGGCGTTTCCCCTTCGCTATGACCACCGAAACTCTATAGAGATATCGGCATAGCAAATAACTATTCAATTGGCCCCGACCGAATCTCGGGAACCGCACAGTGGACGCGTCAATAAAAGAGGGTCAAGTCCTCGGCCTATTAGTACCGGTCAGCTCCGCACGTCACCGTGCTTCCACCTCCGGCCTATCAACCCAGTGGTCTGCTGGGGGCCTTACCAGGTTAACCCTGTGGGAGTCCTCATCTTGAAGCAGGCTTCCCGCTTAGATGCTTTCAGCGGTTATCCCTTCCGAACGTAGCCAACCAGCCGTGCCCTTGGCAGGACAACTGGCACACCAGAGGTTCGTCCGTCCCGGTCCTCTCGTACTAGGGACAGCC
>CAZJNU010000035.1:0-25398 GCA_964547485.1 uncultured Actinomycetes bacterium | reverse complement strand
CTGCTGGCGTGGTTGACCCTGTCCGGCGACCTCGGGCCCGGCCTGATTCTGGTGGTGCTGGTGATCCTGGCACTCAATCGGCTGATTCTGACGGCGCTGGCCGCCTCCCTGCCCCGCACCGTGAGCAAGGATCGGTTGATCTCGGCGAACGCTGTTGCGCCGGTGGCCGGCACCACTGCAGCCGCGATCGGCGCCGCGATAGCCGTCACCGTCGGTGCCCGGTTATCCGCCAGCGGGATCGTGACGGCCTGGTTGCTGGTGGCGGCAGCAGTTGGGCTGCTACTGACCGCAGGACTCTCGTTGAGATTGCCGATCACTTCGCTCGGACCGCCGGCGGACTACCAGCGGGAGAACTTCCGGGTAGTCATGTCGCAGCTCGTGGCCGGCGGTCGGGTGCTGATCCGGGCTCGGCCGGCAGTGCTGTCGGTGGCTGCCGTTGTCGCGCATAGGTGTGCATACGGGGTGGCCCTGCTGATCGTGATCGTGCTGTCCAAGACCACCCTCGGCGGTGGTTCGGCGGCCGGGGCACTCGGCGTATTCGCCCTGGCCATCGCCGCCGCCGGTGGCGGAGCGCTGGTCGGGGCCATCCTCACGCCGCCGGTGGTCAAGCGGATCGGCGAGGGTCGGTGGTGCGCGATTGTGATGGCCGCAGCGGCGGTCACTGTGCCGGTCGGTCTCGCCTCGGTCTCGGTCGCCGGCTGTCTGGTCGGCGGCGCCATGCTCGGGCTCGCCGGACAGTCGGGCAAGGTCTGCACCGACACCACCATCGCCCGGAACGTCCACGATGACGCCCGTGGTCGGGTGTTCGCGCTGTTCGACGTCGTCATCAATGTGGCGCTGTTCCTCGGGATTGGGGTGGCGGGATTCATCGTCAGCCCGGAGGGGACGTCTGTCGCCCTGATCGCCGCGACCTTCGCGCTACTGGCGGCGGCCGCGTTGCTGTTCGTAGCCGCGGGCCGCTCGGCATCGGAGAACCGGCAGCGAACTGGCCCAATAGTTGGTGCCGGAACCCAGCCAGACCCAGGATCAGACGACGATCATGGCGATCGGACCGAATCGCGTTCAGCGGAGGGCTAGGTTAGGACCCGGAACATCCGCCAGCAGCGGCTTCGCCAGGCCCGCGGCAACGTCGCCGACCGGATTGGCCTTGCCGTGGACCATCGCCTCGCAAGGAGACCCCCGTGACCACAACCGTCAGCGAGTCACCCGCCAGCACCGTTGCGAAATCCGGCGGCGGGAAGGTCCGCGGCTTCATCGCGTGGCTACTGGTCGTTGTCGCAGGGCTGCTGGTGCCGCTGGCGATGGTCGCGTTCTGGGGGCAGCGCTCGGTAACCGATACCGAGCGCTGGGTCGCAACAGTGGCACCGCTGGCCGAGGATCAGGCGATCCGCGACAAGGTCGCCACCGCGACGACCGACGCCATTCTGACGCAGATAGACAACAACACCACGCTCGATGACTTCCTCAACGGTCTGCCCCCGAGGGCACAGGAGGCCCTGAAGACCCCGATCGAGGCTGCAATCAACAGCCTGGTCACGCAAGTGGTGACCAAACTCGTCAACTCGCCGAAGTTCCAGGAACTCTGGATCAACGCCAACCGCACCCTGCAGTCGCAGATCATCGGCGCGCTGTCCGGGGACGAATCCGGTGCCGTCAAACTCCAGGGCGATGAGATCGTGCTGGACATCGGCACCGTGATCGAGGCGGCGAAACAGGAGTTGGTGGACCGAGGGGTCACCGCCCTGGCGGACCGGCCGCTGCCACCGGCAGCGGACCGCCAGATCGTGCTGATGAAGGGGGATCAGGTCAAGCAGGCTCAGCTGATCTACGCCCTTACCGTCCCGCTTGCTCGGCTCCTGCTGCCGCTGGTGGCCGTCCTCTTCCTGGCCGCTGTCGCGATCAGCACCCGCCGGGCACGAGTGGTGATGGGAACCGGGATCGCGCTGGTGGTGGGACTGGGTGCCCTCTCACTCGGCCTGACCTATGCGCGGGAAGCGATCTCCAACAGCTTCTCCGGCACCGCCTTCCAGGACGTCGTGGAGATCTTCTACGTCACCCTGACCCGCTACCTCTCCACCGCGATAAGTGCAGGTCTGACCCTGGGTATCGTGATCGCAATTATCGGTTGGTACGGCGGCCGATCTCGCCCTGCAACGGCTGTCCGCCAGTCGGTCGGTGGCGGCCTGCGGTCGTCCGGCGGTCGAGTCAAGGGTGGCGCACTGGCAGGGTTGGGGGCCTTCCTCCGGGCCCGTGGCACCCTTATCAAGGTGGTTATTGGCCTGCTGGCCACCGCCGCCCTGTTCCTGTTCGAACCGATCAGCGTCTCCTCCGTGCTGTGGCTGACCGTGATCGCGCTGGTACTCATTGCGGGGGTCGACTTCCTGTCCGGAATAGGCAGCAGCGAAGCCGACGTCGAGCCGCCGGCGGATGGCACTACTCCGACGGTTGTGACTCCCACCACGTCCTGAGGGCGTCGGCCGCGGCCGGCTCGCCGAGAATCCCTCGGTCCAACCGCAGCTCGAGCAGGAACCGGTAGGCCCGGCCCACGTCGGGCCCGGCGGGGATTGCCAGGATCTCCATGATCTGTGCGCCGTCCAGTTCCGGCCGCATGGCGGCGAGTTCCTCCTGCTCCTCCAAGTCCATGATTCGCGACTCGAGCGAATCGTAGGAACGCTGCAGTGCCTCGGCCTTCCTTCGATTCCGGGTGGTGCAGTCGGCGCGGGTGAGTTTGTGCAACCGACTCAACTGCGGTCCCGCGTCGCGCACGTACCGCCGGACCGCCGAGTCGGTCCATTCCCCCCCGCCGTAGCCATGGAATCGCAGGTGCAGTTCCACCAGTCTGCTGACCTCGTCGATCTGGTCGTTGGAGAACCGAAGCGCCCGCATCCGCTTGCGCGTCATCTTCGCGCCGACCACCTCGTGGTGATGGAACGAGACCCCGCCGCCGTCGGTGAACCGACGCGTTCGAGGCTTGCCGATGTCGTGCAGCAGCGCCGCGAACCGGAGCGCGAAATCGGGTCCAATCACCGGTTCGTGGGCTGTTTCCAGCACAATCGACTGCTCCAGCACCCGCAGGGTGTGCTCGTAGACGTCCTTATGATGATGGTGCTCGTCGATCTCGAGCGACAATGCCGGCAGTTCGGGCAGGATACGCTCGGCCAGGCCGGTGTCCACCAGCACTCGCAGACCGGCCACCGGGTCCGCACCCATCATCAACTTGACCAGCTCGTCCCGAACCCTCTCCGGCGACACGATGTCGATCCGACCGGCCATCGCGACCATCGCGGACCGGGTCCCGGCATCGATTCGCAGCCCGAGTTGGGACACGAACCTGGCGGCCCGCAACATCCGCAACGGGTCGTCTCCGAACGACTCCTCGGGCGCCCCAGGGGTACGCAGCAACCCGGCGACCAGGTCGGCCATACCCCCGTGCGGATCCAGCAACCCGCCGGCCGGGAGTTCGACCGCCATCGAGTTGACGGTGAAATCGCGCCGTCGCAGATCCTCGGCCAGCTCGTCTCCGAAGGCGACCTCCGGCTTGCGCGACTCGAGGTCGTAGGACTCGGCCCGATAGGTGGTGATCTCCACTTGGTACCCAGCCCGCTGCAGACCGACCGTGCCGAACCGGATCCCGGTCTCCCAGAGAGCCTCCGCATGCGGAGCAACCAACGCCTTGATTCGATCCGGCCGGGCATCGGTGGTGAGGTCAAGATCGCTGCCGGGACGCCCGAGGGCAGCATCCCGGACGCAACCACCGACCAGCGCGAGTTGCAGACCCGCCAGTTCGAACGCCTCGACGATGGGCTCGATGGCCTGCACCGCCCGCGCCAGGCCAGGACGTACCCGAGCCGTTGCCGCCGCAGTCATGCTCTCCGGATCCACTTCGTAAGCCTAGCGAGACGCCTCACGGCGTCATGCGGCCTCTGGTGTCGTCAGTGGTCTCAATCAGCTGTGCCGCGCGGCTAGACTCCGCTCATGCCTCCGCCGCGCCCACCCCGCTCGCAGAACGTGCCGGTGGAGGAAACCAGTGCAGGAGGGCTGGTCATCGACTTCGGACGGGACCCGATCTCAGCCGTCATCATCGGTCGCTATGACCGGCGCGGCAGGATGGTGTGGTCGCTGCCCAAGGGCCATATCGAAGCCGGAGAGACGCGAGAGGAGACGGCGGCTCGGGAAATCGCCGAGGAGACCGGGATCGAGGGGAAGGTGCTGGCCGAACTCGGCAGTATCGATTTCACTTTCGTCGCGGACGGCCGACGAATCCACAAGACTGTGCACCATTTCATCCTGGAACGTACCGGCGGGTCCGTCAGCACCGAGGACGTGGAAGTGGCCGATGTGGCCTGGGTGGCGGTGGCCGATGTGCAGGCGAGGCTGACCTATGCCGACGAACGCCGGCTGATGGACCGCGTCCCCACTCTGCTCGCCGAGCTCCGATGAACCCGCCGACGTGACTCAACGGATTGCTGCGCGAAGACTTCTGGTCACCACCCTGCTGGCGGTACTGGCAACTGCCCTGGCGGCTGTCGGGCTGACCCTCGCCGCCGGTCCCGCGGCCGCCGACGAGGCCGACCCGGTGCGGATCGCGATTGCCGCTCTGACGCCGTTGGTTCCCAAGTCGGGGGACACCCTGACGGTGTCGGGCACCGCCACCAACACCTCCGCCGACCCCATCTCCGGCGTGACTCTGGACCTGCGCGTCAGCACCTACCCACTGGAGTACCGAGCCCAGCTGACCGAGATTCTGGCCGGCTCCGGAGCCCGCTCCGGTGACATCGTCAAGAGCGGCGACCCAGTCACGATCCAACCCGGTGGCAGAGTGAGCTTCTCGCTGGCCATCCCGTTCGATCAGCTGCAACTGCCCGGAAACGGGGTGTACTACCTGGCGGTACAGGCCAACCGGGCAGAGGGCCCGGTAGGCAAGACGGTGACCTTCGTGCCGTGGTTTCCGGCGCCGAACGAGGTGGCTCCGGCGCAGGTGGTCTGGCTCTGGCCCGTCTCGTCGCCGGGTGCCCGGGACGCCCAGGGCGTCGTGCTGACGTCGGATGCACTGCGCGCCTACGGCGCGGGCGGCAGACTGTCGAACATCCTCGAAGCAGGTGCCAGCAAGGCTGCTGAGTTGACCTGGGCGGTGGACCCGCAGACACCACAAGAGGCCGACGTCCTCTCCCGCGGACACCGTCAACTACAGCGGGGTGTCGTCGAGGATGCTCCCGGCTCGGAGGCGGCCGCCCAGTGGCTGTCGAAGTTGCGAGCGACAACCCGCGGTAACGACGTCGCCGCATTGCCGTATGCCTTTCCGGACGCGGTCACCGAGGTTGTGCAACGGCTGTCCCCGGACTTGGTGCTCGCCACCACCGCTGCCCCGCGGCTGCTGGAAACGCAGTTGGGACAGCCCGTCCGCGGCGGGCTCGCCTGGCCGCTCGGCGGCCGGCTGGACCAACCGACCCTGAACACGTTGAGCGCCGCAGGCATCACCCAAGTCGTGCTCTCCTCGGAGTCGGTGGCCACCCCCGACCGTGATAGTCCGCCATTCAGCCAACTACGGACCGACTCCGGTTCCGTAACAGCCGTGATCGCGGATCCCGGCCTAGCAACCGCACTCGCTGAGGACTCGACGATTCCTGGCAGTCCGGTACTGGCACGCCAGCGGTTTCTGGCGGAAACAGCCCTGCTGGCGCTGGAGTCCCCCGACCTCGTCCGCACCGTGGTGGCCGCCCCGCCGATGTTCTGGCGGCCTGACCGCGCTGGCCTGACCCAGACATTGGCCGCCACCGCAGTGGCCCCCTGGTCCCGGCTGCAGACGTTGCAGCAAGCACTGGACTCCGCCGGCCAACCCGCCGACGGCACGCTGGTGAGCCTTCCAACGGCCGGTCTGACGGCCGCCCACATGGCTGTGGTGAAGGCTGCCTCGGCCAACCTGGCGTCGATCGCCGCGGTGATGGCTGCCCCTGGCGCCGAACTCGAGGGGTACCGGCAGGCGCTGCTGCGGACCGAGTCCGCCGCGTGGGTAGAAGACCCCACCACCGGCGCGGTGCTGGTCGACCGCACCTCCGCCCAGATTCTGGAGCGACAGGACAAGGTGCGGATATCGCCGCCGGGCACTGTCTCGTTCCCCGGCTCCACCGATCGGGTGCCGATAACGATCGCCAACGACACCGACGGCCCGGTCACGGTCGACCTGGTGTTGACGGCCACTCCGGCCTACCGGATGACGACTGAGCCGGTGGCGCCGGTCACCATCGCCGCCGGTCGCAAAGTGAGCCTCGAGGTGCCGGTGACGCTGGTGGGATCGGGGCAACTCAGGGTGAATGCGCAACTGCTCACCCCGCAGGGCGGTCCCTATGGCCGCGCCACCACAGTCGATTTACGCACCACGGCCTACTCGCGCGCGGCCGCCTGGGTGGTCGGGTCGGCATTCTTGCTGCTGTGTCTGATGATCGTGGTCACTTTTGTGCGGCGCCGCCGAGTCAACTTCGTCGCGCGCCGGACGGCACGCCAGGCGGCCGCGGAGGGCAACGATGAGCACAGCTGACGAGAACCCTCCGATCGAACAGCCAACGCCGGCGGACCAGTTCGGCGAACCCCCCGAGGATGGCGCGGCTGAAGCAATCGAGCGGCCCGAGGATCACCCGCTCGAAACGGCCGACGCTGCCGACACCGCCGAGACCGGGGTGCTGCGCAACAGCGCGGTGATGGCGATCGGCACTGTCGCCTCCCGGATCACCGGGGTGGGCCGCGATATCGCGGTGGTCGCCGCGATTGGCTTCGCGACCCTCTCCGACGCCTACTCGCTGGGCAATTCGTTGCCCAACATCATCTACATCCTGATCGTCGGCGGCGCGTTGAACGCGGTGTTCGTACCCCAACTCGTGCGGCACATCAAGCAGGATGCAGACCGGGGCGACGGCTACGCCCACCGCCTGCTCACGCTGACAGCGATTGTGCTGCTGGTGCTGTCGGTGGCCTCGGTGCTGCTGGCCCCGTGGATTGTTCGGCTCTACGCCCCGGACGACTACAGCCAGGCGGACCTTGAGATCGCGATTGCCTTCACCCGGCTCTGCCTACCGCAAATCTTCTTCTACGGCCTGTTCACGATGCTCTCGCAGGTGCTCAACTCCCGAGGCCACTTTGCGATGCCGATGTTTGCGCCCATCGTCAACAACCTGCTGGTCATCGGGATGGCGCTCGGTTTTCTCTACGTCGCGGGGGACGCCGTCACGATCGACACGATCACCAGCGGCGAGGTCCTCTGGCTCGGCGTCGGCACCACCCTGGGCGTCGTGCTGCAGGCGCTGGTGCTGATACCGGTGCTGGGCCGGGTCGGCTACCGCTATCGCGCCAAGTTTGACTTCCGCGGCTACGGACTTCGCAAGACGGCTGGTTTAGCCGGCTGGACCCTGGCGTTGGTGCTCGCCAACCAGTTGGCCTTCATTGTGATCACCAGGCTCGCGACGTCGGCGAACGTGCAGGCCGCCGACGCAGGGGTGGTGGCGCAGGGACTGACCACGTACCAGAAGGCCTACCTCGTCTTCATCCTCCCGCACTCGGTGATCACAGTGTCGATTGTGACCGCTCTGCTGCCGCGGCTGAGCAGGTCCGCCGCGGAAGGCCGGCTGGCCGACGTCGCCGACGGAATCAGTAACGGTGCCCGCCTGCTCGCGGCGCTGATAGTGCCCTGCGCTGCCATGCTCGTCGTCTTCGGCCCGATGATCACGACGGTGCTGTTCAACTTCGGCGCCGGAAGCGGACCGGCCG
Organism: uncultured Actinomycetes bacterium; assembly: GCA_964547485.1. Taxonomy (GTDB): domain Bacteria; phylum Actinomycetota; class Actinomycetes; order S36-B12; family UBA10799; genus JACJWR01. Next base: position 17,640 of record CAZJNU010000035.1, on the reverse strand, counting down.
CCACCTACACCGGGGTGGTTGTCACCGGCTTCGCCCTCGGCCTGCTGCCCTTCTCGACGTTCTACCTGTTGCTGCGTGGTTGGTACTCGGTTGAAGACACTCGGACACCCTTCCTGGTCACCGTGGTGTTCAACCTGGTGATGCTGGCGATCGCGGTGCCGCTCTACGCCGCCGTCCCGCCAGGCCTGAAAGTGCTCAGCCTGGCGTTGGCCTACGCGGGTTCCTACTGGGTCACCGTTCTGATCGCCTGGGGTCTGCTCTCCCGCCGACTCGGTGGTTTGCGGTCCGGAGCCACAGCCGCTGCCGTAGGCCGGATCGTCGTGGCGGGCGCGGTTGCCGGGCTGGCCGGCTTCGGCACCGCCTACCTGCTGCGCCGGGGATTCATCGCGATGAGCCACCGTGACTTGGAGTCGGCGCTGGTGGGCCACCCGGTGTTTGCGTTGGTGACGCTGCTGGTCGGGGGCACGATCACCGCGGTGGTGTACCTGGCCTGCTGCCGGGTGCTCCGAATCTCCGATCTGGACGAGGTATTGACAATGATCCGAGCGCGACTGCCTGGCCTCCGCGGCCGAGCGGCCACCGGGGATTAGGCTGCCAGCTATGACGCTCGGGTTGCCTCCACACGGCCCTGGCACGCTGCTCGGCGGCCGCTACCGCCTCGACGACGACGTCCGGCTTGGCGGAATCGCCGAGATCTGGCGGGGCACCGATCTCCGGCTGCAGCGACCGGTGAGCATCAGACTGCTGCCAACTGAGTCCCCGCGAGCTCCGGCTGCCAAGGCGGCAGCCCTCCGGGCCGCCCGCATCAACAGCCGATTCCTGATCCCGGTGCTGGACCTGATCGACGACGACGGGATGGTCGCGATCGTCAGCGACTGGACGGACTGGCCCACCCTGGGCTACCTGGCCGGGGAACCGTTGACCACCCGCCAGGCGGTCGACATCTCGCTGCGGGTCGGGCAGGCGCTGGCAGCACTGCAGGAGCATGACAGCGCCCATGGCCGGTTGCATCCGAACTCGGTCCACCTGGACAGCCACGGCCAGGTACGGCTACGTGGACAGGGCGTGGATGCCGCGATCCACGGCCTGGAACAGGATTTGGCCGAGGCCCAGCTGGCGGACGCCAGGAGTCAGCTGGCGATGCTGTATCTGGCGTTGACTGCGCACTGGCCGGATGGCCGGTTGAACGGACGGGACCGACCCGTCGCCAACGGTCGACTTCTGCCCCCCAATCAGGTGGTGGCGGGCATCCCGGAGTCATTGAACCGGCTGCTGGAGCAAGGTTTAGACGCTGACCGGGACAGCCCGCTGAGCGTTCGGGAGATCAACTCCGCCCTGGCCGTCGCCCGTGATGGCCTGGATCGAGAGCCGATTGCGGGGGCCGCGCCGAGCAGCCGCCGCACCCGATTGGCCCTCAGATCTGCCGCAGTGGGAGTCGTCGCACTGGCTGTCGGCGGCCTCGTGATGGCCGGTATCACGCAGGCCTCGGATCAGGCGCGGAGCCGCAACCAGCAGACTGCGGTGCGCACTGACGACGGCGTGGTGGTGTCGCCCCGCGACCCAAAGATCGGGGCCACCGAGAGCACCCTCGAGATAGTGGCCATGACCACCTTGGATCCTTACGGTGATGGTTCTGAGTATCCCCAGATGCTGCCGAATGTGACTGACGGCGACCTGGGCACCGCCTGGACATCCAAGCCGTATTTCACCGCGGATGTCGGCGGTAAGCCAGGTGTGGGCGTGGTGTTCGATCTCGGCCAGCCGGAGCAAGTGAGCGCGCTCGATCTGCAACTGAGCGGTACCTCCACTGATCTCACCGTGATGCTGGGAGACAGCACCTATGGCGGGCTGGACAGTTTCACCGAAGTTGCCTCGGTCGAGCAGGCGGGACAGTCGGTGTTCATTCGGCTGCCAAGACCCACGCAGGCCCGAGCTGTGCTGGTGTGGTTCACCCGGTTGTCACAGGTCGCCGACACATCGTGGAGCGACACAGGATTCCGGGCTGGTATCCGTGAGGCAGTGATCTACGGGCCTCACGGAGAGACCAGCAAGTGACAGCGGAGCCAACCGACGCCGAACTGCTGCGCGCCCACGTCGACGGCGACGCCGACGCCTTCCAGACGCTGATGCTTCGCCATCGCGATCGGCTCTGGGCGGTGGCGCTACGCACCACCGGCGACCGAGAGGAGGCCGCCGACGGCCTGCAGGATGCGATGATCTCGGCGTTTCGCAACGCCGGCTCATTCCGGGGCGAAGCGGCGGTGACCACCTGGCTGCACCGCGTCGTGGTCAATGCCTGCCTCGACCGACTGCGTCGGCGCAAGGTTCGACCGACAGTCCCACTGCCCGGCAGCGACCCCGAGTTCGGCCATGACACGCTGGCCGACCCACGCGATGATCTCGCCTCCCTGGAACTCAGTTTGGAGATCAACCGCGCGATGGCGACCCTGCCGCCGGACCAACGGGCCGCGATAGTGCTGGTCGATGTCGAGGGCTATCCGGTGGAAGAAGCCGCGCGAATCCTGGACTGCCCGACGGGAACCATCAAGAGTCGCTGCGCCCGCGGCCGGGCGAAACTGGCCAAGCAGCTCATCGGAATCCGATCCGGTACCGATGCCGAACCGGGGAACCCCCCACCGGACGGTTCCGTCCTACCCCAGTCGCAGCAGCCGGAAGGAGGTGGTGAGGACCAATGAACGTCGATGGCGAATCGGAGCTCCCGTCCAACGACGAGATCGACCGCGTAGTCGGGATCCTCGGCTCACTGCCCGACCTCACCATGCCGGAGGACATCACCACCCGGCTGACTCAGGTCATCGCGGCCGAGTCCGCCAGTCGATCCGCAGCCGCGGCATCGCTCACGGCCGCTGCACCCCTGCCGGCCGCCCCGTTGGCGCAGCCGGCCTCCCAGCCATCCTCCCAGCACCGCGGTCGCGGCCGTTGGCTCTACGCAGCAGCCGGTATCGCTGCCGTCGGAGCGGTGGGCGTGGCGCTGGTCGTCAATTCGAGCTCAACTCCGACACCGCCAGCCGCCGCACCGGCGCCGAGTCGCACCGACCTGAACGCGATCACTGACACCACCGACAACGGCGGTTTCACCGTCCAGCCGATCTCCTCCGGCCTCAGCTATACCGCCAATAGCCTCGCTCCCACCGTCGCCGCGAACATGACCACCACTCCGACCTCGGCCCCAGCGCCGGACCGCCGGGCTTCCTCGTTCGCGGCCACCTCGGCCGGCGTCAAGTCCTGCCTGGAAGGGGTGGGGGCATCGATGGTGGACCTGCGGATGATCGACCTGGCCAACTATGAGAACCTGCCCTCCGCCATCATGGCCTTCAGCGCCGGCGATCAGGACAGGACCGCAGACGTTGTGGTCGTGGGCACTCTCTGCAACCGCAATGATCCCCAGGTCCGCACTCGAGCGGTCGTGGTGATGGCGCGCTGAGGCAGTGGCGGCGCTGTCAGACCTGGAATACCACGACCCCTAGACTCGTTGGCCTAACCACTGGGTGCCCGACAGTGCCGGGCCCCGCACACACTTTGTTCCCCAACAATGGAGACCCATGTCCAGCGGCGTGCGCGACCTGATCATCATCGGCTCCGGTCCAGCCGGCTACACCGCGGCGATCTATGCGGCCCGGGCGCAACTCGAACCAGTGCTAATCGAAGGCGCAGTCACCGCTGGTGGCGCCCTAATGAACACCACTGAGGTTGAGAACTTCCCGGGCTTCACCGATGGCATCCAAGGCCCCGAACTGATGGAGCAGATGCGGGCCCAGGCAGTCCGGTTCGGTACCGAGGTCATCACCGATGATGTCGTCGCGGCCGAGCTGGACGGCGACATCAAAACGGTTCGCACGGGTGAGGGCGCGGAATACCAGGCCAGATCGGTGATCCTTGCCACCGGCTCGGGATACCGGGAGATCGGCCTACCGGCGGAAAAGCGCCTTTCCGGTCACGGTGTTTCCTGGTGCGCCACCTGCGACGGATTCTTCTTCCGCGGCCAGACGATCGCCGTGGTCGGTGGCGGCGATTCGGCCATGGAGGAGGCAACGTTCCTCACCCGGTTCGCGGACAAGGTCATCATCATCCATCGTCGTGACGAATTCCGGGCCAGCAAGATCATGGTTGAGCGGGCGTTGGCCAACCCGAAGATCGTGGTGTTGTGGGACTCCGTCGTGGTCGATCTGCTCGGCGAGGAGAAGCTGTCGGGGCTGGTGGTCCGGAATCGGAAGACCGAGCAGGAGTCGGTGGTCGACGTCACCGGTCTGTTCATCGCCATCGGCCACGATCCGCGCTCGGAGTTGGTCAAAGGACAGGTTGAGCTGGATGACGAGGGCTACGTGCTGGTGCAGCCCGGTAGCACCGCAACGAACCTCGACGGCGTATTCGCGGCCGGCGACCTGGTCGACCACACCTACCGGCAGGCCATCACGGCCGCCGGCTCCGGTTGTGCAGCCGCACTCGACGCCGAACGCTGGCTGGCCGCCAACTGAGTCCAACGCCAACTCCAGGCCACGCCAGCCCACGGGCCACGCCACCCGGTCTACCGGGATAGTTGTTCCGACCGACCTACAGAATTCCGACCAGCTAGGAGAGAAAAATGGCTAGTGCAACCACAATCGTCACTGACGGTGACTTCGATGCGACCGTGCTGCAGAGTGCCGGACCGGTACTGGTGGATTTCTGGGCAGAGTGGTGCGGTCCGTGTCGGCAAGTTGCGCCGATCCTCGAAGAGATCGCCGCGGAAAATCCGGGGCTGACGGTCGCCAAGCTCAATGTCGACGAGAACCCTGCCACCGCAGCCGCCTACGGGGTCACCTCGATCCCGACTATGAACGTCTACTCGGGCGGTCGCGTGGTGAAGCAAATCGTCGGCGCCAAGCCGAAGGCAGCCCTGCTGAAGGATCTCAGCGAGTACCTGCGCTGAGCATGTCCACGCAATGAAACTTCTCCTCCAGGGCAACGATTCAGGACCCGTCGTCGCCGAGGTTCGAGCACGTCTGTCGCGGCTCGGGTATCTGCCTGCGGAAGAAGTCGGCGTCAGCATGGACGCTGCGGCCGATCGGGCGGTGCGAGCGTTTCAGCAGGTGCGCGGCATCGACGTCGACGGGATCGTGGGACCCATCACCTTCAGGCATCTGGAGGAGGCCCGCTGGCGGCTGGGCGACCGAGTCCTCTGGTACTCGGCCGCCCACATGATGTCTGGTGACGACATCGAGGATCTGCAGCGCCGGCTCACCGATCTGGGCTTCAGTCTCGGTCGAGTCGATGGACTGTTCGGCTCAAGCACCGACGCCGGCCTGCGCGAGTTTCAGCGAAATGTCGGAATGACCCCGGACGGCACCTGCGGACGCACCACCGTGCTGGCCCTCGATCGGCTATCACGAGCGGTCAAGGGTGGCGCCCCGCAACGGCTGTGGGACGAGCATGCGCATGCAGCCAACCGGACCGGCATCGCCGACAAGCTGATCGTGCTGGACCCGGGCCACGGCGGCGAGGACCCCGGTCTGCAGGCGAATGGGCTGGGCGAGGCCCTCATTGCCGACGATCTTGCCAGAAGGATCGAAGGCAGACTCGCGGCGATCGGCACGCAGGTGGTCCTCACCAGACCTGCAAGCAGGTTCATGTCAGGCCCGCTGTCAGAACGTGACCGCGCCGAGATCGCCAACGATGTCGGCGCGGATCTGGTGGTCTCCCTGCACGTGGACGCCGAACCGAAGGGCCACGGGCAGGGATCGGCCACGTACTACTACGGCAGCCCCAAGGACCTGTCGGTATTGGGACGCAGATTCGCCGAAACGGTGCAGGCGGAGATCGTTGCACGCACCGACCTGCAGGATTGCCGGACGCAGGCCAAGACCTGGGACCTGCTGCGGCTCACCCGAATGCCGACTGTCCGGGTAGAGGTCGGCTACCTCAGCCACCGCGGCGACGCTGCCAGGTTGGGTCAGCCCCGATTCCGCGACACGCTCGCCGAGGCCATCGCCGCGGCTGCTGTCGGGTTCTTCTCCCCTATCCGCCGACCGGAGGTCGACGGGGCATGAACAGTGAGATGACAAAACCCAGTGCAGCTCCGACAATGACCAGGCTCACGACTTTCAGAAGTACCCGCATGCGGCGATCCCTTCCCCTCATGGGGCATCGTAGGGGGATGCATAACACCCGTCCTGGCCAGGTGGTCACATGACCACCGGCTCGAGGCTCGATCCCTGGATCGATTCCTACGCGGAGCGAGCGGCCAGCATGACCGCCTCGGAGATCCGCGCGCTGTTCGCTGTGGCCTCCCGACCGGAAGTCGTGTCGCTGGCCGGCGGGATGCCCTTCGTGTCAGCCCTGCCGCTGGAGGACTTGGCCCGGGCCGCGGCGAGGATGGTCGCCGAACGTGGTGCGGTGGCGCTGCAGTACGGGTCTGGCCAGGGAGACGAGCGGCTGCGCGAGCAGATCTGCGAGGTGATGTCGCTGAGTGGCATCTCCGGTCACCCTGACGACGTTGTCGTCACCACCGGCAGCCAGATGGCGTTGGACCTGATGGTGCGGGTGTTCTGCGACCCGGGTGACGTGGTGCTCGTCGAGTCGCCCTCCTACGTCGGCGCGCTAGGGGTGTTCCGCGCGTATCAGTGCGAGGTTGTGCACGTCGCGATGGATGCCGAGGGCCTGTCCGCCGACGCCCTGCAGGCGGCCATCGATCGGGTCAGGTCCGAGGGCAAACGGATCAAAATGATCTATACGATTCCCAGCTACCACAATCCTGCCGGCCTCACACAGGGCCGCCAGCGTCGCGCCGAGATCCTCGCGATCGCGCAGCGGGCGAGAATACTTCTACTCGAGGACGACCCCTACTGTCTACTGGGATTCGACGGCGAGGTTCCTCGGGCAATTCGGGCCGACGACTCCGAGGGTGTGGTCTACCTCGGGTCCTTCTCCAAGACGATCGCCGCGGGTCTCAGGGTGGGCTGGGCACTGGCGCCCCACGGCGTCCGCGAGAAGTTGGTGCTTGCGGCCGAAGCCGCCGTGCTCTGCCCGGCCAACTACACCCAACTCACCGTGTCCGAGTACCTCGCCACCCAACCCTGGCTCGATCAGGTGAAGGTCTTCCGCGAGTTGTACCGCGAGCGCCGCGATGCGCTGCTCTCAGCAATGGACCACTACCTACCTGCCGGCACCACCTGGACTGTGCCTGCCGGTGGCTTCTATTCCTGGCTGACACTGCCGGACGGGCTGGATGCGACCGCGATGCTGCCGAGGGCGGTGGCCGCCCTCGTCGCCTACGTTCCGGGCACCGGTTTCTACGTCAACGGCGACGGCCGACAATCCCTGCGACTGTCCTACTGCTACCCGGATCCCGACCGGATCACCGAGGGCGTCCGGCGCCTCGCCGGGGTGATCGAGTCCGAGTTGGAGCTCGTCCAGACGTTCGGCACCGCCAAGGGCAGAGGGATGTATCAGCCACCTGGACCGAACACTCCCAGCCCCGATACCGCATGAGGAGCCGTCAGTGACGCGTATCGCCATCCTGGCCGGCGGTCTCTCGCCCGAGCGTGACGTCTCGATCCGCTCGGGCCGGCGGGTTGCCGATGCCCTCCGCGCGGTCGGCGAGGAGGTGACTGTGCACGACACAGACGCCGAACTGCTACCCGCGTGGGAGACCGATCCACCGGAGTGCGTGATTCCGCTGCTGCATGGCGCGGTGGGTGAGGACGGCAGCTTGCGAGACGTGCTGGACACGATCGGGGTGCCCTACGTCGGTGCCCGCCCGCGTGCCTGTCGGCTGGCCTTCGACAAACCGATCGCCAAATCCCAACTGGCTGAGCAGGGCGTCTCGACGCCCGATTGGATCGCCCTCCCGCACAGCACATTTCGTGAACTCGGAGCGCAGCGGATAATGTCCGCCGCGATTGCCAGGCTGGGACTGCCGCTGGTGGTGAAGCCGGCTCGCGGCGGATCCGCGCTTGGCTTGGCCGTCGTCAGATCGGCCGAGGAACTACCGCCGGCCATGGTCGCTGCCTTCGCCTACGGCGAGACGGTGCTATTGGAGTCTTACGCGGCCGGGGTCGAGATTGCGGTATCCGTGATCGAGAGCGCCGACGGCACCGTCGCCCTGCCAGCCGTGGAAATCCACAGCGATTCCGGCCTCTACGACTACCAGGCCAGATATACCGCCGGCATGACTGAATTCTTCACCCCGGCTCGGCTATCCGAAGCCGACGCGCTCGCCGCGGCCGAAACCGCACTTGTCGCCCACCGATCGTTCGGTATCCGACACCTGTCGCGAACCGACCTGATCGTCGCCGCGGACGGCACCCCTCAGTTCCTGGAGACGAATGTTGCACCCGGGATGACCGAGACGTCGCTACTCCCGCAAAGCGTCGCGTCAGCCGGACTGGAACTCGGGACCGTGATGGCGACATTGGTCCGACTGGCGATCGGCGAGGACTGACCAACCCCGCCGGTTCCGCAGATCAGGCATCAGACCCAGGTACTGGGATTCTTCATCGCCGCCAGCACCCGCTGCAGGTCGTCCGGGGAGCCGAAGTCGATCACGATTCGACCGCGACCATCAGTTCCTGAGACCTTGACTCTGGTGTCGAGACGATCCGCCAGCTCGGCAGCGAGTTCACTGTGCGCGCCGGGCCGCGCGGCCCGACGCCGAGGCCTGGCCGGCTCCCCGGCCTCGCCGACGGCGATCGCCTCCTCGACTGCGCGCACGCTCAAACCCTCAGCGACGATTCGAGCGGCCAGCGCCTCGACCACCGCCTCATCTTCCAGCGCCACCAGCGCCCGGGCGTGCCCTGCAGACAGCACCCCCGCCGCCACCCGCCGCTGAACTCCGACGGGCAATCGCAGAAGTCTCAGGGCATTGGTCACTGCCGGCCTGGATCGGCCCAACCTAGTTGCCAATTCCTCCTGCGTGCAGCCGAAATCCGACAGCAGTTGCGCGTAGGCGGAAGCCTCCTCCAGCGGATTCAGCTGCACCCGGTGCAGGTTTTCCAGCAGCGCATCTCGCAGCAGGTCCGAATCAGGCGTCTCCCGCACCAGCACCGGCACCGAGGTCATCCCGGCACGCTGGGCCGCACGCAGGCGACGCTCACCGGCCACCAATTCGAAGCCGTCTCCCGCCGGCCGCACCACCAGCGGCTGCAGGAAGCCGATTTGCCGTAGCGAGGTGGCCAACTCATCGAGGGCGTCCGGGTCGAAGACGCTCCGGGGCTGCCGCGGGTTGGTGGCGATGGCATCGGTGGCCACTTCCAGCAGGGTCAGCCCAGGAACGGCAGCCAGCTCCGGGATCACAGCCCCACGAAACCTGGCGCCACTCGGATCCATGCCGGCGTCATCCTCATTCACCGGGGAGGTAGGGATGAGCGCCCCCAGGCCACGACCCAGTCCGCGTTGCGCGACTGACATCAGGATCCTGCCTTGTCGCCAAGGTCGACGGTGCCGGCCTCCGTGGCCTGTCCGTCCCCTTGCGTCTCCGCTTCCGCTTGTGCTCCCGGAATCGTTGGTGCGCGGGACCACAACTCAGCTGCCGCCTGCCGATAGGCCTCGGCTCCCTTGGCGTCCGGGTCGTAGGTCAGCACTGTCTGGCCGTGGCTGGGGGCCTCGGACAGGCGTACTGACCTCGGAATGGACGCCGTCATCACCGCCGTTCCGAAATGTGCTCGCACTTCCTCGGCCACCTGACCTGAGAGCCGGGTACGAGCATCGGTCATGGTGAGCAAGATGCTTGACACCACCAAATCGGGATTCAGGTGTACCCGCACCAACTCGACGGTCTTGAGTAGCTGCCCAAGTCCCTCCAGCGCGTAGTACTCACATTGGATAGGGATCACTATCTCTGTCGCCGCCACCAAGGCATTCAAGGTGAGTAGACCCAGACTGGGTGGACAATCGATCAGTACGACGTCCGGCCGAGCATCGTCGGTCAGGCCCGAGAGATGGCTCGCGACCGCCTTCGCCAACTTGTGCTCGCGGGCCACCATCGACACCAACTCGATCTCCGCGCCTGCCAGATCAATCGTCGCTGGCAGGCATTGCACGGCCGGCAGGTCCGGGCAGGGGTGTAAGCCGTCACCGATCGACTTGCCGTCGACCATCACCTCGTAGACCCCAAGCACGTTCTCATGGTGCGGCACACCCAGCGCGGTGGACGCGTTTCCCTGCGGATCGAGATCGATCACAAGGACCCGGTGACCGGCCTCGCCGAGGGCCGCGGCGAGGTTGACGGCCGACGTGGTCTTACCCACCCCACCCTTTTGATTCGCTACAGCGATCACACGTGTCATCGCAGCCCACCTTCCTCCGGTTGGTCTGATTCCGGGAGGGGCTGCAGGCCACCGTCCGCCGTTGGCCAGCCCAGTCCCGGTGACCAGCCCAGTCCCGTATTCGAGTCTGCGATCACATCGGAGTCGACCGCCCGATCGGAGTCGGCAGCGTGCGGTCCATCCGACTGATTTCCCCGTGGGGGTTCTTTGGTCGGCCAGCCAAGCCCCGTTCCTTCGCCTGTCGGGTCCACTAACGACTCCATTCAAATCGAGGTATTGGAATCCGGCTCACTACCACAAGACGCGCGGTCGGTTCACTCTCCGGCTCCACCACGATCTCCACTACCTCCGAATTGCTGCCGCCCAGTCGACGAATCTTCTCACGCTCCGCCGACAATTCCTCGGACGCACGGCCACCCTTGATCGCCAGAACCGATCCGTCGGGAGCTGTGTGGCGAAGTGACCAAGCGATCAGTTGAGGTAGAGCCGCCACTGCACGGCTCGTGACGACGTCGGCCGATAGTGGCGGAACATCCTCAGCACGGGCCCGCGTCACCACAACTCGTTCCGCAAGATCCAACTCGGCGACTACGTCCGTAAGGAACTGGGCCCGCCTGAGCAATGGCTCGATAAGGTGCACGCGGATATCGGAACGAGTGAGGGCCCAGACCACTCCGGGCAGTCCTGCACCGGATCCGACATCCACAACCGAGGCGTCCGGTGGAACTATCCCCAACCCCGGCAGGGCCACCACTGCACAGTTGTCCAGGTGGCGGGCCCACAGTCTGGGGCCTTCCCGTGGACCAATCAATCCGTGGGCCACTCCTATGTCAGCCAGGATGTCGTGGTACTCAGTGAGCCGCTGCTGCCAAACATCGCGGGGTAGCGCTCGCGTCGGCAGCAGGACGCGCTGAAGCCTGGTGTCCTCAGGTTTCACGTGAAACATCCATTCGGTGCACGGTTAGCGGAGAAATCGCCAGCCCGCTCGTAGATGTTTCACGTGAAACATCTATCGGTTGGTCGACGGGCACCGCGGACGGCTCTACTCGGCGCTAGCTGGCAGAACTACGACGAAGCGTCCCGGATCCTGTCCCTCGGACTCACTGATGAGACCTGCCTTGGCCACCGCGTCATGTACGACTTTGCGCTCAAACGCTGTCATGGGTTCAAGTCGAACTGGTTCACCCGTGTCACGTGCCGTGCGAGCGGCCTCCGACCCGAGTTCGGTGAGTTCCGCACGCCGAGCAGCCCTGAAGCCATCCACGTCTAACATCAACCGCGAACGGTCACCAGTCTCCCTCGTGACAGCCAGTCGAGTGAGTTCCTGCAAGGCCTCTAGTACCTCGCCGTCGTTCCCGACCAGGCAGGAGATATCGCCGCCGACGATGGCCACCATGGCCCGCCCACCCTCGACGTCCATGTCGATATCGCCGTCGAGATCCGCAATATCGAGCAATTCCTCGAGGTAGTCAGCCGCGACGTCCCCCTCGCGCTCCAGATTCGCCACCTTGTCGTTCTTGGTGCTCTCATCAGTGCTCATGTGTCCGTCACTTTCGGTATGGCCGCAGACGCCCCGCGGGCTGGGTTGACTTCTTGGCTCCGGTCGCGACTGGGTCGCGATCCTCGTGTTCAAGGAGGTGGCAGGCTATGCCTTGGGTTTCGAACCCCCACTTTGTCCGGTTTGTCCTGGTTTCTTACCGGATGTCCCAGCAGGGGTGGCTGAGCTGGATTTCCCCTGTTGTTTGGTTGTGGGCGGCTTGCCCCCACTGCGCTGCGAGCGTGACTTGCGTTTCGGCTGCTGCCGCGCAGGTGCTGCCGACTCGGTGGCGACGGCCGCCGCTCCCGCCGCGGCATCGATCTCCGGTCCGGCGGTGTCGGTGCCAGCTGCACGGGCCGCCTTTCGGTCGGCCTTCGCCTGCTGCCGTAGAAGATAGGCGGCATGGGCCGGGGTGTTGGGGAGCGGGTTGTTGCGAATGACCCAGAACTGCTGGCCCATCGTCCACAGGTTCGTCGTCAGCCAGTAGAGCAGCACACCGACGGGGAAGGCCAGCCCTGACACCAGGAAGATCAGCGGGAAGACGTACATCAGAATCTTCTGCTGTTTGACCATCGGGTTGTCGGCCGCGGAGTTCTTCAGGATCAGCTGCCGCTGGGTGAGGAAGGTGGTGGCCGTCATCAGGATGATGAGGACAACAGTCAGAATGTGGGTCGCCGTCGGGTTGGGGGTCTCTGCCGCGTTGTTGAAGGTGCCATACAGCGGCACCCCGAACAGCGTTGCCGAGTGCGCCTGGTTGACGAGTTCCTGGGTGAGCGCGCCCACCGGTTGTTGCTGAGCGATGCCGTATTGCAGCACCCGGAAGAGTGCGAAGAAGATTGGGGCCTGCAGGATGATGGGCAAGCACGAGGACAACGGGTTGGTACCCGTCTCCTTGTACAGCTTCATCATTTCCTGCGACTGGCGCTCGCGGTCGCCCGCGTACTTCTTTTGGATCTCCTTCATCTTCGGCTGGATCACCTGCATGTTGCGCTGCGCCTTGATCTGCTTGACGAACAGCGGGATCAGCAGCACCCGGATGACGACCACGAGGCCCGCGATGGACAGCGCCCAGGTGACTCCACTCGAGTCCCCGAATAGTGGCGAAAGAATGGTGTGCCAGGCCACGAGGATCCACGAAACCGGGATCTCGATCCACTCGATGATGAACAACTTTTTCGATCTCCAGGTCAGGCGGCGGACCGCAGGGAATGGCTGGGCGGCGCATCGCGCAGGTCGGTGTCAGGTATCACAGTACGGCCGTCGGCGCTGATGTCCGGACGCCAGGCTCCCCGCGTCGGCACCGGATCCAGACCACCAGCCTGCCAAGGATGACACCTGACCAGTCGAAAACCCGCGAGCACGGGGCCCTTCAGGGGCCCATGACGCCTGACGGCGGTGACGGCGTAGGCAGAACAGGTGGGATGGAACTTACAACTGGCGGGGGTGAGCGGGCTGACGAACTTCTGGTAGCCGCGGATCGGCAACACGACGAGCCAGATGATCGCGGCTTTGATCCTGGCGACCACCGTCGCCGGCGGGCTGCTACCGATGCCGGTCATCGACCGGCACCCGCGGAACGACCAGGGTGTGTGCTCACGTGACTCCGCGCCAACCTGCGCCGACACTTCGCCAGGCCCAGCCGTAATTCGTCGGTGCTGGCCGTGGCTGCAGGTGGCAGTGCCCTCACGACGAAATCCATACCCAGTCGATCCCAGTCCTCGACGTCGTCCATAACGAGGTGTCGGAGCCTCCTCGTCAGCCGGTGGCGCTGCACAGAGTTGCCAACATTCCTGCCGACCGCGAAAGCAAACCGAGCGGACCCTGACTCCTGGGCGGCCACGCCGTGGACTACCACGAGTCGACAGCCCGCACGGTCTCCCAACCGGACGACGGTCGAGATCTCCAGTCGATGGCGCATCCTGCGAGGCGCAGGCAACACCTCGGATCAGACCGTGATTGAGTCGCGGCCCTTGCGACGCCGCGAGGAAAGAATGGCCCGGCCTGCTCGGGTACGCATCCGCAAACGGAATCCGTGCTTCTTGTGCCGTCGCCGGTTGTTGGGTTGGTAGGTGCGCTTGGACATGGTCTGGTACTCCTGAAGTCGCAGCCGGCTCGACGTCGCCGGCGTGAGTAGGGCCGCCAGCGAGAGCCAACTGAAGAGGCCAACACTAAAGGTGAACTACACGAGTCGTTTCACAAGCGTGCACGCCGGCACGCAACTTTACCAATGCTACGCCATCAGACCATTCCCGTGCGGCGGGGTCCTCCTACCTGGGGCATCCCCGCAGATGCAAGTCTGACACGCCGCTGTAGGGTCACGTTTTGTACGATCGGCGGAACATCTGCTCGAAGCGGGGGAGACACCTGTGTGGGAGTGCAGCTACTTATCCCAAAGTTATCCACAGGTCAGCCTCGGATCGTGGCTATCTCGCACACGGCAACCGAGCACCCGTCGCTTCAATAGATCATCGCTTTCCGTCGAACCTCGGCGGCTCCCGGGAGGCAATGTGACCGAGGTCATAGGATTTCGGCCCAGGAAGTGATCGGAATCACCGGGAAGTGGAAAAAGTGTTGGTGTCAAAAGGGTATTCCACACCTGTGGATATCGCTGTGGACGACTACAGCGAGGCTGGAAGGGCGGCTGGGATGACTGAGACCGACCCCGAACTCGCGGCCGTCTGGAACGTCGCCTTGGACGCACTCTCGCGCGACCCGGAGGTCTCCCCGCAGCAGCGCGCCTTCGTCGCCCTGACTAGGCCGATCACAGTTGTGGATGACATGGTGATCCTCGCAGCTCCCAACGACTTCACTCGCGACATCTTGCACACCCGACTTGAGCCCTACGTCCGAAAGGCCCTTGGCACGGCCCTGCACCGGGACGTCCGACTCGCCATCACAGTCGATGCCGCGCAGGCTCCGGGCCTTGACGAGGACGCAACCGACGCCTTGGCCGACTCCACCTATGCCAAGCAGGAATCGGACCACGCCCACCCGGCGGGCCCGCAACCCTCCCCATCCGACAGCCCCTGGGCCGGGTCCGAGAACCTGCCAATGGGCAGCGGACCTGGACGACGTCGAACCGGCGAACCAAGAAATACCGAAGACGGCCACCGGCTGAACCCGAAGTATGTGTTCGACACCTTCGTCATCGGCAGCTCGAATCGATTCGCTCATGCAGCAGCCGTCGCAGTCGCCGAGCAACCCGCACGTGCCTACAACCCGCTCTTCATCTATGGCGAGTCAGGTCTCGGAAAGACCCACCTGTTGCACGCCATCGGGCACTACAACCGAACCCTGTTCTCGGGCGCCCGCGTGCGGTACATAAGTTCTGAGGAATTCACCAACGAGTTCATCAACTCGATTCGCGACGATCGAAACGACGCCTTCCAGGCCCGCTACCGAAACGTCGACGTGCTGCTGGTGGACGACATCCAGTTCCTCAGCGGCAAGGTGCAGACTCAGGAGGAGTTCTTCCATACGTTCAACACCCTGCACAACGCCAACAAGCAAATCGTTGTGACGTCGGACCTACCACCCAAGAAGTTGCAGGATTTCGAGGATCGAATGCGCTCGAGGTTTGAGTGGGGCTTGATAACCGACGTGCAGCCGCCCGACCTCGAGACCCGCATCGCGATTCTGCGAAAGAAGCGCCAACAAGAGAACTTCGAAGTACCCGAAGGCGCGCTTGAATACATTGCCAGCCGCATCTCCAGCAATATCCGCGAGCTCGAGGGAGCCCTCATCCGGGTGAAGGCCTTCGCCAGCCTGAACCGAGCACCGGTGGACCTGGAGATCACCCGCACCGTGCTCGACGGCTTACTGCCAGACCATGCAGGTCCGGAGATCACCGCCGCGGCGATCATGGAGCAGACTGCCCAGTATTTCGGCGTCACTGTCGACGACCTCACCGGCGCCTCTCGATCCAGAGTTCTGGTCACCGCTCGTCAGATCGCGATGTACCTCTGCCGGGAACTCACCGACCTCTCGCTACCCAAGATCGGCCAGAGCTTCGGTGGCCGCGATCACACGACGGTGATGCACGCGGAGCGGAAGATCAGACTCTTGATGGCCGAGCGTCGCAGTCTCTTCAACCAGGTGTCCGACCTCACCAGCCGAATCAAGTCCGAAGCTCGCACCTAGCCCGGCTCGCTCCGCAACCCAACTCGCACCCAACCCAGCCTCGACTCCACCGAGCAGCATCCCACTCTCACCCACAGCTGTGGATAACCTGAGGACAAATATCATCGCGCCCGTGGACGAATGACAACTCTCAGCCATGGTGGTCACGGCTTCCCTGTGCACAAGCGCAGTCTAGATTCCTTGGCATTCACATTCCCCCACAACAAAGGCTCCATTCGTCCACAGTCAAGGAGCTGGCGAATCATCGTCTGACCTGCGCAGATCCGGGTTATCCACAGAATGCACGGGACCTACTACTACTACGAATACATAACGATGAGCAAAATCACCCGTCCTTAGGAACGAACTCAAATCAAGCGACCGCCACTAAATCCGCGAAAGACAAATCAAACGACCCGAGACGGGTCTCACAGACCAGCAACTGATACGGGTAAGGTCCACCACAGTGACGGTCCTGTGGTGACCGATTCCGCGGCGATGACTATCGAGGAGTAGAAGTTGACAGTTCAGGTCGGATCAGAGGTGAGACTGCGGGTCGAACATGACACGTTGGCTGATGCCGTCGCCTGGACCGCACGGACGCTACCCAAGACCGCGGGCACGTTGAGTGGAATCCTGCTGGAAGCAGGCGACGATTCGATCACGCTGTCCAGCTACGACATGGACGTCTCCAGCCAGGCCGTGGTGGCGGCGGTCGTGGAACAACCTGGCCGAGTGCTGGTCTCGGGCCGACTATTGGCGGAGATTGCGCGCAACCTGCCGAACGCGCCGATTTCGATGAGTGCGGACACCAAGGTGAAATTGACCTGTGGCCGGTCGACCTTCACTCTGCCGATGCTGGCCAGCGAGGAGTACCCGCCGCTACCGGACTTGCCACCGGTCATCGGCAAGGTGCCAGGGACGGCGTTTTCCAGTGCCGTGTCCCAGGTCTCGATCGCAACTTCCCGAAACGACGCTGTTCCGCTCTACACCGGAATCCGGCTGGAAGTTGATGACGACCGTCTCACGATGGCGGCCACCGATCGGTTTCGGTTGGCCGTCCGGGAGATGCCCTGGTCGCCGGAACAGGTGGGCATTTCGGCCGCGGTGGTTGTGCAGGGTCGCAGCCTGGCCGATGCCACCAAGTCGTTGGCCGGTGCGGAGGTCATCAAACTGGCGCTGTCGGAGGACGCCCGGATGCTCGGTATCGAGAGTGCAGGACGGCGATTCACGACCCGACTGCTGGACGGGGAGTTCCACAAGTTCCGCTCCTTACTGCCCACCGAGTCGGCCTCGCGAGTCCGGATCGAGGTAGCCGCCCTGAGTAGTGCCATCAAACGTGTTGCGCTGGTCACCGAGCGGAATATGGCCGTCCGACTGTTGATCAAAGACGGTGAGGTGGAGCTCAGCGCCGGCCTCGGCAGCGAGACCGAAGCCGTCGAATACGTGGAGGCGCGCCTTGACGGGGACCCCCTGCAAATCGCCTTCAACCCGCAATTCCTGCTGGATGGTCTGGCGGCGTTGGACTACCCGGAGTGTGAGATCAGGTGTACCGAGGCAAGTAAACCGGTGGTACTCACAGGAGCCGCCGATTCGACTTCGGACCGGGACGACTCCTACCAGTACCTGCTGATGCCCGTGAGGATCTAGTTTTCATCCTCTCGTGTACCTGAGCAGCCTCACCCTGACGGACTTCCGCAGCTACGAGACCGCCGAAGTCGC
>CAZJNU010000034.1:0-25885 GCA_964547485.1 uncultured Actinomycetes bacterium | reverse complement strand
TCGCTGGGCCGGGTTGGCGAAGGTCGAGTGCGGGATGCACGCGTGAACGCCGGCGATCTTGGGCGCAGCGAGCCGCAGGACTCACAGCACAGGCTGCCGCTGTTCCTCGATCTGAACGGTCGGCGGACGGTGGTGGTGGGTGGCGGGCCGGTAGCTGCCAGGCGGGCGCGGGATCTCGCGGCAGCAGGCGCGGTCGTCGAGGTGGTCGCACCCTTCCGTTGTGAGGACGTTGCCGAACTCGTCGATCGTGGCGCCGTCAGCTGGTCCCGGCGGGAGTTCGACGATGGTGATCTCCTCGGTGCCTGGCTGGTAGTCACCGCCACTGGTGACCGCGTCGTCGATGACGCGGTCATCCAGGCAGCCGACAAGGCTCGGGTCTGGGCAGTGAATTCCGCCGACGGCAAGTCGTCTCCCGCCTGGTCGGCCACCTCCGCCAGGGTCGAGGACGGGGTGTCCATCGCAGTGTCCGGCGGCGGTGACCCCAGGCGTGCGGTCGCTATCCGAGAACGGATCACGCGACTGCTCGGTGACGGCGAGTTGCCGCTCCGCCGCCGCCGGCACCGCAGGCCCGGTAGCGCGGGCGGTAGCCGCACGGGTGCCCCTGCGCGGGGCCGTCGGCCCGGGCGGGTGTACCTGGTCGGTGGCGGCCCGGGTGATCCTGACCTGCTCACAGTGCGGGGTAGCCGGCTGCTGTCGATGGCCGATGTGGTTGTTGTCGATCGGCTGGCTCCCTGGGCCGCGTTGGATGGTCTGGCCGACGATGTCGAGGTGATTGATGTCGGCAAGGCGCCCGGTAACCACGCGCTACCGCAGCTGGAGATCAACCAACTTCTGGTCGATCGAGCCGGCGAAGGAAAGATTGTGGTGCGCCTCAAGGGTGGGGATCCATTTGTGCTCGGACGGGGAGGTGAGGAGGCCATCGCGTGTGTGACCGCGGGGATTCCGGTCGAGGTCGTGCCGGGAGTCACCTCGGCAGTTTCGGTGCCAGCGGCGGCGGGGATTCCGGTGACCCATCGCGGCGTCGCCCAGTCCTTCCTGATGGCGTCGGCGCACAGTGCCACTGATGCGCTCAGCCAGTTGGCGGCCGTAGGCCCATCCGTCACGGTGGTGCTGTTGATGGGAGTCGGTCGACTCCCGGAGCTGAGCGCAGGACTGATTCTGGCGGGTCGCGACCCGGCGACCCCGGTGGCGGTGATCGAACGGGGGTGGACACCGCGGCAACGGGAGGCGCGGGGAACGCTGGCAACCATCGCGGACGTGGTTCGCGATGCCGGAGTCGCTTCACCGGCGGTGATCGTGATCGGGGATGTGGTGGCCATCGACACCGGCATCAGCAGCCGACATGTGGCGCCCACGGGCCCGCCGAGGTCCGCCCGATGAGTCCCGCCCTTTCGTCGGGAGATACGACGTGATCGTGCTGTTGGCGCATGGCAGCCGGGATGCACGCCACCGCGAAGGGATCGAGCGGCTCGCCGCCCAGGTCGCGATCGTAGCCCCGGACGACAACGTTGGGCACGCCTACTTCGACTTTCACGGCCCCGACCTGGCCACCGCAGTTTCAGCCGCCGAGCGGGGCGAAACGGTGCTGGTGCTGCCGCTGCTGATGTCGGCGGGGGTGCATCTGCGGGAGGACGTGCCCGCGGCGGTCCGCTCGGCACAGAGCGACCGGCACGACCTGGTGTGGAGACTGTTGGCACCGCTGCCGGTCTCCCGGTTGGCGACCGTCGTGACTCAGTACCTGCGGGCGCAGGATGTGGCAGTTCGGCGGGAACTGGTACTGGTCCCCGCGGGCTCCACCCGAGCGGGAGCGCTGACCGGCATCGATGACTTGGCGAGGGGGCTTGCCGCGTCCCGTTCGGTTGGTGTCCGGGTTGCGAACGGTGTGGATGACCTCGCACTGAGCCGGCGGCCCAGCGCCGGTCCGGGTGAGGCTTGGTTGCCGGTGATGTACGCGGATGGCCGGCTGTTGGACTCGCTGCGACGGCGTGCGACTGGTTGCGGCGCCGAAGTCCTGCCGCCGCTCGGATCACTCCCCGGAGTTGCCGTTGAGATTGCCAGTTGGCTCGCGGCTGACCTGGCTGAACCTGAGGACTCCAGCGGCTCACCTGGCTAGAGTTGGGCGCGGTCCTGGTGAGCGGGGTCGAGTGGCGAACTGAGCGGGCGGCCCGCGATGCAGCGAGAAGTGTTGGCGGCGGCAACAGCGCCCGCGCCTGCTGGGTTGCGACGGCTCGACTGGGTCCTGATGGGACTGGCGACGATCTGTGCCATCGCGTTGGTGGGGATGGCTGCCACCGGGGAGGTTGCCGATACTGCTCGCCGGGTGTTGCCGGTGATGCTGGGAATCCTCGCCTTGATAGCCCTTGCGCTGTCCGGCGTTGACCGAGTTCGACGGGAAG
This sequence comes from uncultured Actinomycetes bacterium, assembly GCA_964547485.1. Lineage (GTDB taxonomy): Bacteria > Actinomycetota > Actinomycetes > S36-B12 > UBA10799 > JACJWR01. Next base: position 23,489 of record CAZJNU010000034.1, on the reverse strand, counting down.
GTCCGCGCCGACTGGGAGTGCTGCTGGTCCTGGTGGGGGTTGTTCTGATCGTCGCCGGGCAGTCGGTGGGATACGTGTTGACGGCCACGATGCCGGCACCGCTGGACGCCCGCGTCGATGCCGTCCCGCTTCTGCTGGGGTTGCCATTCGGGGCGGCCGGGTTGATCCTGCTCACCTGGCGGCACCCGGCCTTGGGCCGCGATCGCTGGGGGATCGTGCTCGACGCTCTACTCGGGTTGTGTGCCACGGTCATCATCTGGGTGCAGTTCGTATTGCCGAACTGGAAGGTGGTGCCCCTCGGTGCTGGCCTGTGGCCCCCGATCCATCAGCTGGCACTGCTGGTGGGTGCGTGTCTGGTGGTTGTGCTGTCGGCCGTGAGCCGCAGGTCCGGCGCCCTGCCCTTCGTGCAGACGTCGACGCTGCTGGGAGCTGCCGGGTTGTACGTGGTGAGTGGCGTTGTCGGTGAGCTGCAGTGGAGCGGGGACGAAGCTACCAACGTCAGTTACTCGATCCTCGGCTACGTGGTCGCGGCATTGTTGACCGTTGCTTTCTTCCATCGACCGGTGATAGAGCCGGATTCCTCCACCACAGCGTCTCTTCGTGACACCATTTCGGTGGCTATTCCAGTGTCGCTGGCCTGGGTTGCAGCGTTGGTCGTGGTCTCGAAGGCGGCCTCGTCGGGGCTGGCGACGGCAGCCGTCTGGGCCGGTGCCCTCGGCTGTGCAGTGATGCTGCTATCGGTCCTGTCGGCACGGATCCTCGCCAGCCGACAGCGGCGGGAACTGCAGGACGACTCACTGCAACAACTGCTGCGCGGCCAGTCCCGTGGCGGTTGGTTCGAAGCGCTGCTCGGCGGCAGTTCCGAGTTCCTGATCGTCATCGATGAGGAGACCAACGTCATCTTCCTGTCGCCCGCCGCCCGGGCGCGTCTTCGGTTCGCCGGTGACGGGGTCGGTCAGCCGCTGGTGGCGGTGGTGGTGGACTGGACGACGCCTGAACTGCGCCGGATGCTCGCTCGGGTGATGAGTGACCCCAAGGCTGTTGGGCCCTACGACATGCAACTGATCCAGCGGGATGGCAACAGATGCGACGTGGAGACGACCGTCACCGTTGCCCGGGATGTCGAGTTTCAGGCCTTCGTCCTCGTTGCCCAGGATGTCACCGCCGCACGGCGGATGGAGACCGATTTGGAGTACCTGCACCGCCGCGATCAGTTGACCGGGCTCGCCACCTGGGCCGGCATGGTGGACGAGGTGGACGCGGCTCTTCGGGGGGCGACCGCGAGCGACCGAATCGCCTTCGTGGCGCTGGACATCAGCAACTTCGGAGTGTGGAACGAGACACTCGGCCGTGACCTGGGCGATCAGGCCCTGCGGGCGGTGGCGATGACTTTCGATGCGTTGCCGACCGAGGTGCGGGCGGTGGCCCGTCTCAGCGGCGATTCCTTCGGGTGGCTGATTGTGAGTCCGGAGGCGGCCCAGCGCGTGACCGAATGTGTGCGGATCGCGTCGAACCTGATGTCGGGACTGATCCTGCCCGACGATCGCGAAATCAACCTTTCATTCCGTGCCGGGTACACCGTCCATCGTGCAGACAGGTCCGTCACCGTGCAGCGATTGATGGAGGAGGCCGACGTCGCTCTGCGGCGCGCGCGGGTTAGTAAGGCTGCGGCTCTGGTGCAATTCCGGGCCGGGATGAATGAGGACCTGATGGGCCGGTTGGCCGCCGAGGTGGCGCTCCGCGAGGCTTTGGTCGAGTCCCGGCTCGAGGTCTGGTATCAGCCGGTCATCAGACTGCGGGACGAGGCGGTTATCGGGTTGGAGGCGCTTGCTCGGATACGTACCCGAGACGGGGAGGTGACGGTCCCAGACGCGTTCATTCCGGTCGCGGAGGAGATCGGACTCATCGGTGAGGTGGGCGCTCTCGTCCGGGACCGAGCGTTGGCTGACGTTGTCAGGCTGGAAGCCGAACTCGACGTTCACCTCAGCGTGGCGGTGAACGTCTCCGCGCGGGAGGTGGATGATCGGTTGGCGGCCGATATCGCAGGCAGCCTGGAGCACGCCGGTCTGACCCCCGACCGACTTGTGGTCGAGGTCACCGAGACTGCGCTGCATGCCCAACCGGAGGTGTCGGTGCGGGTGCTGCAAAGCCTGCGGGACGGTGGAGTGACCGTGGCGGTGGACGATTTCGGGACCGGCTACTCGTCGATGGCGGCGCTGGTGACACTGCCGGTGGACATCCTGAAGATCGACAAGTCCTTTGTGCTGGCGATGACGACGTCGAGCCAGAGCGCCGCACTGGTGACGACCGTCGTACGGCTCGCGGAGGCGCTGTCGCTGAAGATTGTGGCGGAGGGAGTGGAGACCGTCGAGATCGCGGACGCGCTGCGTCAGTTGAACTGCCAGTCGGCCCAGGGCTTCCTGTTCGCCCGGCCGATGCCCTACCCGCAGTTGGTGGAATGGCTGGGGATGAGGTCGACCAGTCAGGTGTCGACCTCGACATCAATCGCGGTGGTGCGCGCCCCGAGCGACGCCCGCAACCAGAGTGACGCCCGCACCCTAAGCGACGCCGGCACCCCGAGCGACGCCCGCAGCCAGAGTGACGCCGCCCGCAGTCCGCGATAGCTCCGCAGTCGCACCGTGCGCGGCAGGAACCAGCGCTACTTTCGTGCCCGCTCTTCCCGCCACGCCTCCCACTTCCGCACCACCCGCGGGAGCCTGGATTGCAGGTCGTCCGCGAAGTGGTTGGCGATGCCTTCCGTGTCGGTGTAGCTGGCTGGTTGCGGGTAGCTGGCGGCCCAGTAGTGGTCGCAGGTCTCGAGCCACGCCTCGCCCAGCGCTCGGGTGACTTTTCCGGCTGCGAAGCCGGAGCCGACCCGTTTCGCGTCCTCGGCCGGAACCCCTGTCTCGTCGGCCTGTCGTTGCGCATCGGCCTGGTTGGGCTGCGACTTCGCCTTGTCACGTCGGAATCTGCGGCTGACGGCGTTGCCCGCAGTCCCGCCGCTGGCCGACACCTTCTGCACGAGTACCGGCCACATGCCGATGCCCAGCGGCGAGAGGATCCGGCCGGCGCTGGCCAGATGCAGGACTCGCCTTGCTCTGAGCACGGTGCCCACCTGCTCGATGACCTCCCGGGAGCGCGCCTCCGGCATGTCGTACACCTCGGCGATTCCGGCGAACAATTCGGCCCACACCTCGTCGATCCCACGGAGCAGGATCTTGCCCTTGAGTTTGGCTGCGGCCGCGTCCGTCAGGCTCGTCGCCCGGGCCCGCTTGAATCGTCGGTCCACCTGCTGGGCAGCGGCCAGCGCGTTGCGCACACCCTCCGGAACAACTTCGGAGGTGGCCGCCAGTAACTCGTCCAAGCCGTGCGAAGGCACCGCCGCGAAGTCGTCCGCCCGGGCATTGACGAAGTGGACGTCAGCGCGGATGGGAAGGCGCAGCTCTCGGATTGCCGCCGCCAGCACCTCCGCGTCGGGATGGATGTCGCCGGTTGCCGTCAGCGGGGTTTGGGTCATCACCAGGAGGACGGGAATCCCGATGCTGGCGACCCGGCGGATGAACGATTCCTCGGCGGGCTGGATCCTCCTGTCCCCGGCCCTGATGCAGTACCAGATGACGTGGATCTGATCATCGATCGAGCCGAGCCGGTTCTGATCGATGAAATTGAGGAAGTCGCGCAGGATGTCCGCCATATCGCTGCCGAGCTCGAGGCCTTTGGTGTCGAAGATCCCAAGGCTGCCGAGGTCGGAACGATAGAGCGTGCTCTCCTGGGTGACCGGGTCACCGATCCCCGTGCGCGCCACGTTTGCACCGAAGACTGCGTTCAGCAGGGTGCTCTTGCCAACCCCCGTTATCCCGAACAGTCCCAGGTTGAAGCGACCGATATCCGCCCTGGCCGCCAGGTAGCCGGCATCGATCGCCCGCTGCGACAGGATCCTGCTGGGATCGGCGGCCTCGCTGTCTGCCATCAACCCGAGCGGTCGCGTTTGACGGACGTCAAGGAGGTGCTGAAGAGCCGCTTGAACTCCTCCAGGAAGACGCTCTGGATCTTGCCGTTGTCGAGCCGTTCCATCGGGCCGAACTTCCCGTCCAGCATCAGCTCGCAGACCCGGATCCACGCCTGGCCCATCGCGATCGTGAACGAGGATGCAACAGCTGCCGCGACCGCGCCACCCACCACGCTGCCCGCCCCGGGAAGCAGTTTGAGGGTGCCGGTCACGAGCGCCCGACCACTGTTGGTGGCGACCGCTGTGGCGGCCAGGCTCAGCGCCAATGCGGCATCCATCGGCAACCGATAGATCTGCGAGATGGACGCCATCATTCCCGTCTGAATCGGTACCAGCAGGGCGGCGTCGGCGAACGGGATGGGTGTGGCGCCGACCCCTGCGGCAAGCGTGGAGGCGATCGCGATGCGGGCCTTCGCCGCCTTGTGCTTCAGCCCTCGGTCGACTATCTGGGCCGCGGCGAAGGCGGACTTCGCGGCTTCCGGCGCCGCCTCGTAGGTCACGTCCAGCAGCGGCACCAACCCGTGCGCCTCATAGCCGAGCTGAGGGTCGGGTAGCGCGGCGGTGAGGAATGGTCGTGACAAGTAGATCGGCAGACCCAGGTCGTTCAGGTGCTGGGCGAATTCGAGGTGTTCGCTGCGGTAGACGTCACCCCGCTTGTGGACTTGAGTGACGACCAGGAACACCGGCAGCCCCAACTCGTGCAACCCACGGATGAAGTCCTTCTCGGCGGGTTCGATCCGGTGATCGCCAGCCCGGATGCAGTAGTAGGCGACGTGGATGTGCCCGGCTGGGTCTGTTCCGCGGGTTCCCTCCACAAGGCTGCGGACCTCACCGAGCACCTGCTCCGACGAGATGCCCACCTCCAGGCCGCGGGTGTCGTAGAGGCCGAGTGCCCCCGAACGGGTGACGTAGAGGTGGCTTTCCTGGGTGACAGGCTTGCCAGACCCGGCCGGCGCGACGTCCTCGCCGAAGATCGCGTTGATAAGGGTGCTCTTACCGACGCCGGTCTTACCGAAGATGGCGAGGTTGAACCGGCCGAGCTTCTTGGCCTCCTCGCTCCATTGCTGGCGTGCCTTGGCGTCGTCGAACGGATCGCCGTGCTCGTCCGCTGCTGTGGCCATTTGTCCTCCATCGGACCTCGTAGGTCAGCGCGGGGACATGAAACCCCACTCGGTGATCTTCCTATGTCGGGTCTGATCGTCTCGCGTCGGGAGGTTTGATCCGCCAGGTCACCCTCCCTTCAAGTTGAGGGGTGAGCCCGCGGAGCAGTAGGTTTCGGACAGGCCTTACGTGGGGCCCGCCGTGCGTGCCAGCAGTGTACGAGAAGGGTGGGAGTGGTCATGGCAACCATGAGTTCGACAGCCAAAATGGAGCAGGCCAAACGAATGGCCAAAATGGTCGCGATCGGTGGCGCCCTGCTGGGCATCCTCTACGGTTACGACCAGTCAAACGCCGGAGCGGCCCAGAACTTCTTTGTGGAAAGCCTCGTCGGGCCTGGGCAACCGTGGCTGATCACAGAGGCGCAGTCCTCGACGATCCTCGCGGCCGTTCCATACGGCATCCTGCTCGGCTGCCTGATTGGCAGTTTTCCGACGGACCGCTGGGGTCGAAAGACCACCACTCTTTGGGTGGCGATCGGGTACGTCGTGTTCTGTCTCGCGCAGGCGATGTCGGTGAACTTCGCCACCATGCTGGTGGCGCGGGTGCTGCTCGGGTTCACGATCGGGATTTCGCTGATCTGCGTGCCGGTCTTCATAGCGGAATCCGCCGCGACTGCCAAGCGCGGACGAGTGCTGGTCGCGTATCAACTGGCCGGCGTCTTCGGCATCATCGTGGCCTACCTGGTGGCGATGGCCGTCAACGATATGTCCTACGAGTGGAACTGGCGGGTGATGTTCGCAGTCGCGGCGATCCCCGCCATCATCCTGCTGCCGTTGATCATCAAACTTCCCGAGACGTCCCGGTGGCTAATGATGAAGGGACGCAGGACAGAGGCCGAGGAGGTGCTCCGGGCGGTGGATCCGGATGTCGATGCGACCGCCACCCTTGATGAGATCCAGGCCGCGATCGAGGACGAATCCGCGGGCAGTCTCGGGCAGATGTTCCGCAAGCCCTTCCTGCGGGCCACGATCTTCATGATGATCATGGGTCTGTTGATTCAGGTGACCGGCATCAACGCCTTCGTCGCCTATGGCTCGGTCATCCTGAAGGATATGGGCTTCGACAACTTCTCCTCATTCGCCATCAACGCAGCGATCAACACTGTCTCGTTCGTCGCGGTCATCTTTGCGATGACCTACGTGGACAGGTGGGGACGCAAGCCGCTGATCATGGGTGGCTTCGCGGTGATGGCCGTCGGCCTGATCATGATGGCGATCGCGTTCGGATCCGCGATCACGACCGGGACCGGCAGCGCGACCGAGTTCGACTTCACCACCTGGCAGCGAGTGCTGGCCCTGGCCGGACAGACCATCGGTATGGCCGCCTTCAACTTCGGAGTTGGTGGGACAGTGTGGGCGTGGGCGTCGGAATCCCTGCCGTCCCATCTGCGCTCCTACGGCGCCGCAGTCCTGCTCGCATTCGACCTGCTGGGCAACATCTTCGTGATCCAGTGGTTCACCACGCTGGGCAATGCCATCGGCCCGGCGAAGGTCTGGGGGATGTTCGCCGCCCTGGCTATTCTCGGCATCTTCTTCGTCTGGAAGTTCGCGCCGGAGACCAAGGGCCGCGATGTGGACGATGTCCGGAAGTTCTGGGAGAACGGCGGCAAATGGCCGGAGGGCGAGGCGGCCATGTCGTCCGCGGGTGGCGCGGCCAGCAAGTCCTAGTGCGCCGCCTGCAGTGCCCGACGTTCTCCACGGTTGACCGCGGACGTCTGCTCAGGTTCGGAGAACGACTCTCTCGGGAGTGATACGGACGACGACTCGAACGTTGTCGGTGCCGTCGTCCATCGGGTACCGGTCGACATCCAGGTATGCCTGGGCGAGTCGATCGATGAGCTCGCGACCACCCTGCTCCGTCAGCGTCGCTGTCCCGCGGATCTCCACGTAGGAGTACGGATTGGCCCGTGGGTAGACCAACACTGTGGCTCGCGGGTTCGCTTCGAGGTTGCGAGTCTTGCGTCGACCCCTGGTGGTGGACACCAGCACGTCGTCCCCGTCGCGTTCGATCCAGACGACGGAAAGCTGCGGCTGGCCGCTGGGAAGGATTGTGGCCAGGGTGGCGAACTCGGGGGCGTCTAGCATTTCCCGAGCTGCCTCGGGCAGGGTCGCGGTCATCCCCGCAGGCTAAGTCAGCGACGGGCGTGATGCGACACGTGTCGCGTTCCGTGCCAGAGCATCCAGGCAGTCGGCTGCCGCCAGTCCGCACCCGCGCCCGCCGTGGTCCTTCCGCCGTTGCGCGCCCGCCGTGATCCTTGCGCCGTGGCGCGCCCGCTGTGGTCTCGCCGCCCTTCGGCTGGCTACTCACCAGTAACCGGAACCCGCTGTGCGCTATGGGGTACACCAGGTTCCGGTTACTGGTGAGTAACGCGCGCGGCCGTGTCCGGCGGGCCCGGTCTGCTGCCCCGCAAGGTCCGTCACCCCAGTGAAGTCGAGCGCGAGAGACTGACAACTCCCAGCGTCATCACCACGACGGTCACCGCCAGTACCACGCTGGCCAAGGGCGAACTCGTGATCGAAACGTGGAAGAGCCACACGGAAGCGAGACTTGCGTAGACGGGGTTGACCAGGATCATCACAGACGTGGAGACAGTGACGGCGCCGGTCTTGAAGGCTTCCGCAGAGACGATCGGAAACGAAACTGCGCTGATGACAGTCAGCCCGATGAAGAACCACCGTTCCCAGCCAGCGGAATCCAACACCCCCTTGATCACCACTGCATAGGTGGCCGCCAGGATGCCTGCGGCCAGGCTGAGAACCGCTGCCCTGGGAGTGGCCTTCAGCCGCGAGCCACCCAGCATCAGAGCTGCTACTAGGACGATCGTGAATCCGAGGAAGAGCAGCCATTCGCCCAACGGCGCCCGAGGGTCCCCGACGGAGGGCCGACCGACTATGAGGAAGACGGCCAATGCGGCGGAGACGGCGACGATGGCCGCCCAGTCCCGGCCCGTGACCGCCGTCTTGGAGATGATCATGGCCGCGATCGGCACGAAGATCAGCTCTGTCACGATCAGCGGCTGGACGACTGCCAAGGATCCGAGGCTGATGGCCACTATGTGCACCCCGGCGGCCACATAGAACAGGATCAGCCCAGCCAGCCAAGTCCGATTCTTGAGTAGTTCGCGGAACCGCGGCTTGCCGCTGCTCAGCGCCCCGATCGCCTCCTGGGAACCTTGGTGCTGCAGCACCAGAGCAGGAGCGTAGAGAGCGGATGAAAGCAGCATGACCACGATCGCGGAGATCATGTAGTGAGTCTCGCAGGTCTGAGGCGGACCGACGGGATCATGCTGAATCCGCCGAAGCTTCTACCTTGCGGCGCTGCTAGGGTCGCGCCGCGGGGACTCGAAAGGGGATGGACTGTATGTGCACGGACCTGAGACTGGTGCGGTTGAAAGACATGCACATCTCGGCACGGACATTGGATTTCGGCTACGAGACGCAGTCGCGGGTGCAGGTCGTGCCGAGGGGTCAGAAGTGGCAGGCGACTCCCACCCAGACCGCTGCCGGCACCCTCGAGTGGACCAACGACTTGGGCTTCCTCGGGATGGACGCCTTCGGCTTCGACTTCGCGTTCTGCGACGGCCTCAACGAGGCAGGTCTTTCGGTGGGGACGCTGTGGTTGCCCGAGACGGATCTGGTGACTGACCCGCCCGCCTCGTCAGACGCCCCGGTAGTGGACTTTGTGAACCTCGCAGGTTGGATCCTGGGCACCTGCCGGACTGTGGCAGACGTGAAGGCTGCGTTGGCCGGCGTCGCCATCTGGAACGCGCCCATCAAGCGGCTGTGGCCGTCTGACAGGCCTGTGCCGGACGTGGTCAAGCCGCTGTTGGACTTCGCTTTCACCGAGCACCTGAGCATCCATGACGCCTCCGGCGGAGATCTGGTGGTCGAATTCGTCGAGGGCGGTGTCCACCTCCACGACAACGCGATCGGCGTGCTCACAAACTCCCCAACCTACGACTGGCACGTCACGAACCTCCGCAACTACGTCGGCTTGACCAACGTTGAGGACGAGCCGAAGAACCTGATGGGGATGACCGTGAAGCCGACGGGTAATGGCACTGGCCTGCTCGGCATGCCCGGCGACGTCACACCGCCATCCAGGTTCATTCGAGCGACAGTGCTGACCGAGGTCACAACCGAGGCGAAGGATGCGCGCGCCGCGATCAACCAGGCGTTCCACTCACTCGATCTGGTCAGTGTTCCCAGACACCTGGCGGCCTCCGGAGACTACACGCAGTGGTACGTCGCGCGGGACCACGACAACGCCGTCTACTACGTGCGCTCCTACGACGGCTGGACGACTGACACCCATGATCTGAAAGCGTTGGGCGTGGCCGCGCAGGGCACGCGGAGCGTGCTGCCGATACCCGCCGGGTAGGCCTCGGTGGTGGTCGCGGTGTGAGGGTGAACCCGCGTGTTCCCGCACCCTTGTGGATCCCTCTCCCGGGCGGCCCGCAGCTAGCATGAGGAGCCCCCCCCAGGTGAGCACGGGAAGAAGGGTCAAGTTGAAGAGCGCGGCGGGTACGGCCGATCAGGGCGAGAGTCGGAACCGGAGATTGCTGGATCGCGCTCAGCAAGGATGGGTTGGCAGCTTCACCCAGCGCTTCATCGAACTCCGGTTGCTCGACCGTATCTACCAGGTTTCTGCGGTGGCATTCGTCGCCTACATACCTCTGATCCTTGCCCTCTCCGTCCTGTTCACCGGCGGTCAATCCGCGATCGCGGAACAGCTGGTCACACGGTTCGGTCTCACGGGCGCGGCGGCACAGACGGTCCGCCAACTGCTCGACAAGCAGACTCAGGGCGTCTACTGGCTCGGCCTGATAATCGTGCTTTGGTCCGCCTTCAGCTTGGGTCGCAAGATCTCGCGTGCCTATACGGACATTTGGGGGGTGCCTCGGCTTAGGTTCGCACAACAGTGGCGGGCCGCGGTGTGGCTGCTCATTCAGATCGCAATGATGGTCAGTGTGGCGGCGCTGAGAGGCACGTGGAGGTCGGGCGACGCCGCCGAGCTCGTCCTGTTCATACTAGCGACGGTCACCGTTTGGTGGGTGGCCGAGTTCGCCGCGCAGTTCGTCCTAACGGGCGGGCAGGTGCCCCGAAACCGACTGGCGATTGCGGCCGCGATCGTCACGGTGGGGCGCTTCGGTATCGGGCTCTGGTCGGTCTACTTCCTCGCTGAGTCCCTCGCGAACCAGGCCAGCAGTTATGGACCCATCGGTGTGGTGTTTGCCTTTTTCACCTTCCTGGTTGCGACCACAAGTGTGCTGCTGGTGGGAACGTTGCTGGCCTCATGTCTGGCTGGCCATGACACCACCCCACCCGGTCCCGAAGAGTGAACTACTTCCTCCGCGAGTGCTGTCCCTGAACCCTACGACCCATCCGCAGTCTCCTTGGGGTGGCACCAGGTATCATCTCGGAACGGCATGGTGACGAATCTCGGCTCGGACCCACGCAGGGGACTTTTCGCCGGATTCGTCACCGAAAGTGTGGGTAAGTACCCAATTGCCCGCAAGAATGCAGTACAGCACGCGAAGGAATTGCCCAAAGTCGTTGGTACGCAACGACTTTGCCGCCTTAGCTCAGATGGCAGAGCAACGCACTCGTAATGCGTAGGTCCGGGGTTCGATTCCCCGAGGCGGCTCCACCGAGAACGCCTTCCTTGCAAAGGGTCTTCCGCGGCAGGGTCGGCCCGAGTGGCGGGTCAGCCGGAGCGGCTGGCCTGGCTGCTCGGGTTCGGCCGACGCGTCGCCGCCCCACTCATGAGTCCGGCTGGGCGCCCTTCTCTGCCTGGCGTGACTTCAACAGGATGGCGACGGCCGCCACGACCACCACGATGCTCCCGACAATCTGCACCCACGCCAGCCAGCCGTTCCCGTCGATGACATTCGCCAGGCCATTGATCGCCGCCATCACGAAGACACCGGCCGCGAAACCCCAGATCCACATTCTCGTAGGCGTATTCACCCTGAAATCGTAAGCGCCTCACGGGGCGCAAAGCGCGGTTCCGGCCGAGGCCCCAAGGTCGAAACCGCCCACCAGGCCCCAAGGTCATGCCTTCGAGGAAGCTGCCCGGCGAGTGGTGTCGGTCAGTTCCGATCGGTCGCGTCGTCAGGCGCGCGTGCCGTCGACCGTGGGTTCCGCAGCGTCGGCGATCGCACGGTTGATGGCGGCGGCGGCAACTTGCATGGCGGCGGCCTCGTCGGCCGCCAGATCGACGGGCAAAATCGCTGCCCACTCGCTCCGACCGAGGATGACGGGCAGTCCGATCGGTGTGCCGGTCAAACCCAATTCGTCGGCCCAAGTGCCCGCTGCCACCACCTGAGCTGGCACTGCGAAGGCGAGTCCGTTTACAAACGCGCCTACGAGGTCCGCGGCCGACCGCGCGGTGACGGCCTCGGTGGTGCGTCCAGCGGTGAAGTGAGTGAAGAACGGTTTGACGGCGGCGCGCAGATCCGCTGGCAGAAGCTGGACGCCCTCGAAGGCTTGACCGATATGGCCGCCGCGGATCAGTTCGATCATCTCTGACTTTGCCACTCGCACGCGCTCTGGGAGTTCCGCCAGGGCGAACCCAGCTCGGCTGGCGGCGACGTACTCGGCAACGGCGTCAGGCGTCAGCCCTCGCACGTCGACCTTGCTCCACAGCGGAACCAGGTGATCGCCGTGTTGGCCGAACATGACGGCCTGCACGTCGCGCCTGGACACGCCCAGATCCGCGGCGATCTCCCGGGCGAAGCGCAGCGAGTCAGACCAGGCGCCGGCGCCCAGGACTCGTTGCGGAGGTAGCCGATCGGCGAATACCGACACCCCGAGTTCGACTGGGTTGGATTGCACCACCACGATCGGCGGATCGGCTCGGTCCGCGGCGGCGTCCGCGTAGTGGGCAAACATCGCCGCGTTGTGACGCGCAAGTGCCGCACGGTCCGTCTCGGCGCCCGGGTCGGTGGATACGGTCTCCCCGGCCATCATCACGACGATGTCGGCCGCCACGTCTTCGGGCTCGAACACTAACTCGACCTCTGGACCCCAGTCATCGAAGGCGTCCTGTAGATCGGCGCGTAGCCCCCACAGCTCGGTTTCGCTCGCGCCACCACGTCGGGTGACCATCTGCAATCGGTCCCCGGTCTGCGCGATCCGCCGTTCGAGCAGTTGCATACACAGCTGGCGTCCGCACGATCCGCCGGCCCCGATGACCGCAATGTCCATGGGTGCTCCTCACCTTCAGGGGGAACATACGCCCTGGGTTGGCCCTCGGCGCGCTTGCCTGGCGACTTCGGTCACCAGACCGCCCACGCACGTGATCGCGTCGGTCGCGCGGCCCGAATCGTGGTCGTCGCCGTGGCCGACTGCCCGCTTGCAGGCATCGCGCCCTCGAGAATTTGTCCCCATTCGGGCGCCTTCAGCGGCTCGACGTTCCCGAGCGCTCCGCACATCGGGCACAACGGCGACCCGGCCGGCAAATGGGAGCCGCAGTTGAAACAGAGGCCGTCCATCGTGGATCCCCACCTTCCGATGGCCTTGCGGCCAGAGTGCTCAAATTGCCTTGGTCGCGCTTTCGGCACCTCGAGCGGCGGGCTTGAGTGGCTGGCCCAAATCGGACGGGGCAGCCTGGAACCGGTTCTTTGGGGCCGTCCCCCGGCAACGGTGAGACAGGCGTCAAGTGGTGTCGGCTGGTGTGGCCGGGGCGACCGGCTGGGTGTCGGCTGGAGTGGCAGGTGGGTCGAGGCCGACCCCGGTCGAGCCCAGTTCGTCAGCCGGTAGTTGCCGAAGTTCGCGCACCCCGCGGGCTTGGTAGGTAGTGGTGGTGGCCTCGGTCCGGCTTCGTCCGATGAAGGCGAGGAACCAGTGCCCGAGGGTGGATACCCGTTGGAAGAATCCGACCAGGTACATCAGGTGGACGAAGAGCCACATCAGCCAGGCGATGAAACCGCGGAGCCGGAAGCGGCCGATGTTGGTGACCGCACGGAACCGGGAGATGGTCGCCATGCTGCCCTTGTCGAAGTAGTGGAAGGGCTCCGCGTCAGCCTTGCCCGCCTGCTCATCGCGGATACGCTTCGCCACATACTTGGCACCCTGCATCGCCACCTGGGCGACGCCCGGGTAGTCATTCAGGGCGACCATGTCTCCCAGCACGAAGATCTCCGGGTGTCCGGGCAACGTCAGGTCGGGCTGGCACTTGATCCGGCCGCTGCGGTCCACCTCAGCACCCGTCGCGTGTGCCAGCTCCGCCGCCAGCGGTGAGGCGGCGACGCCAGCAGCCCAGACCTTGCACTTGGCCTCGATACGTTCCTGCCTGCCGTCGGAATAGCGAACGTCGACGCCATCGGCGTCCATTCCATCGACGAAAGCGCCGAGCCTGACGTCGATCCCCATCTTCTCGAGCTGCGTCTTGGTGTGAGCCGACTGCTCCGGGCCGAAGGAGGACAGCACCGCATCGCCGCCGTCGATCAGCACTACCTTGGCCGTCGCCGGCGAGATCCGGCGGAAGTTGTGGCGGAGGGATCGGGCAGCCAGTTCCCGGATCTGACCGGCAACCTCCACTCCCGTCGGTCCTGCCCCGACGACCACGAACGTCAGCCACGGTTCCGCCAGGCCGGCGGCAGCCTGCAATTCGGCGACCTCGAAAGCGCCGTAGATGCGCCCCCGCAACTCGAGGGCGTCGTCGATCGTCTTCAGGCCCGGCGCATACTCTTCGAACTCTGGATGGCCGAAGTAGGACGGCCCGGCGCCGGTGGCCACGATCAGGTAGTCGTACCCCGTCACGGTTCTGATTGGGCCCATCCGGGAGTGCAGCTCCCGGTTCTCGACATCGATGTCGGTCACCTCGCCGAGCAGTACCTCAGCGTTGCGCTGGCGCTTGAGGATGTCTCGCGTGGTCGGTGCGATCTCGCCCTGGGACAGGATGCCGGTCGCGACTTGGTAGAGCAGTGGCTGAAACACGTGGTGCGTCGTCTTCGAGATGAGCGTGACATCGACCGGGGCTCGACGAAGCGCTTTGGCGGCGAAGAGGCCGCCGAAGCCCGACCCCACAATGGCGACGCGGGGGCGGGTGGCCGCTGCTGCCGTGCTGTTGGGGGCCACTTCAGGGCCACTGCCGTTCGACATCATTGCCCTCCCTGGCGCGCGGTCCACGAGTTGACCTGGAACCCGGCCGGAGACCGGAGGATTAGACCTTAAGGTCTAGCGCCGCGCGCTCGTCGGGCGGCGCACGTTTGCGTACGCGGCGAGCCGGGCGCTACTCGGGTGGCTTCGGCGACGTCTCCCCGGTTCGCGAGACCGGCAGGCCATGCTCACGGAGCCAGGCCTTCTGGCTGGGCAGCGTCATGCGAGAGGTGACCGACATGACGACCCCAGGTATCCACAGCCAGGGAATAGCCACGGCGGGCGCGACCACGACGGCCAGCCAGGCGAGCGCCCAGATGGCGCCGTAGCGCAAAGTCCACAAGAAGGGTTGAGGCGCCACGCTGCCATCGGACACTCGAGGGTCGTTGGCGATGAAGTAGATGATCAGCCCGAGACCAACGCTGGTCACGAGGTTTGCGATCAGGAAGATCTGGGCCCCAAGAATGGGCAGTTTGCCGCCGGACTCGTTGATGGTGACCGTGCCGAAGGGTATGAGCACGATGCCCAGAATCCAGAGCAGGTTGGCCCATAGGAGGGCCGCCGTGCTCTGCCGCGCCATCCCCCAGATCCGCTGGTGCACAGCCCAGTAGACGGAGATGATCAGGAAGCCGTAGAGGAAGGCCCCCAATTCGTTGCCGTACTCGTTGAAGAAGGTGGCCCAGCTGCCCTCCTCGTCGATGCGGATGTCCAACAGGGGGAGCACCAGAGCGGTGAGGGCCACGGCGACGACTGCATCAGTGAAGGGAGCGATCCGGTCGAAGTCCCGTGTCACCGTGGAGTGGATGGTTCTTGGCATGGGTGGAGTGTGCCAGGCGTGTTCCGCCCCCTTCCGGCTTTTCGGCCGATGGCCGTCGCGAAACCGGCTGTCGCAGGTTGCGTGTCATGTACCGATGCCGCGAGCGCCGGAGTTGCCCTAAGGTGCGATGACTGCCAGTAGCTAGTCCCTCACCACAGGGGGAAATTCGCGAAGTGCAGCAGCATGCGTCGCCGCCCGGCCGACAACAACGAAAGTGGTATCGACAATGGCGTTTCGCCGCTTCCACCTGGCCGCCGCTCCAGCGGCCGCTCTACTCACCGTGTCGGTTGCTGGATGTGGCGCCTCGGTGACCGACGCGGCCGACCCGCTGAGTTCGAGCGGGTCATCATCGTCGGCGTCGCCCAACGCCTTCCCGTACAGGGCGGCCACAGCTGCTCCCAGCCTCGGCGGCGACGTGACCTTCGCAGCTGTCGGCGATATCGCCTGCTCACCGGACAACGCCAACTACAAGAAGGACGCGGAGGGTGTCGGCGAGGGCAGCGGTGTCGGTTCGGATGGTAAGTGCCGCCAGCGCTACACAGCGGCAATCGTGGCGGAGGGTCTCGCAACTGGCCGCTACGTGGGTGCGCTGGCGCTGGGTGACCTCCAGTACCAGACGAGTGCAGGTAACGAGTTGCAGTCGTACGACGGCACCTGGGGGAAGTTCAAAGACAAGACTTTCCCTGAGAAGGGGAACCACGATTCCAGCCCGGACGAGTACTTCGCCTACTGGAATGGCGCTGTATCCGGCACCCTCGCCAGCCCCAAGGCGAACGAAGAGGGTCGCGCCGGGACCAACAAAGAGGGTTGGTACTCGTTCGACACAGGGTCGTCACCGACCACTGGTTGGCACGTGCTCGAGTTGAACTCCGAGTGCACGCTGGAGCACCAGGAGTGGGAAGACGATCACTTCGTCACGGAGAAGGCGAAGAGTTGCGCGGCGCCCCAGCTTGCCTGGTTGCGAGCGAATCTGGCGACGACGAAGCCGTGCACGATGGCCGTCTGGCACAAGCCCGTCTACTACGCCCAAGGGAATCCGGCGGACCCTGCCGAACACGCTCCTAACGGTGACGAGCCGGGCATGAAGGGCTACTGGGACGTGCTTTCCGACGCCAACACCGACATCGTGCTCAACGGCCATCAGCACTACTACGCGGTGATGAAGCCGTTGGACAAGAACGGCGCGGTGGTGGCAGAGGGCCACGGGATCCGCGAGTTCATCGTCGGCACTGGCGGGGAGAGTCTCTATGGGCGCACGCCAGTCGCTGGTCGCAGCGTGGCATTCGCCGACGATACCTACGGGATCATGGAGCTCGGGTTGCAGGCGAATTCCTACAACTGGCAGTTCGTGCCGGCCGTATTCGCTGAGAACGGCAAGTACACGAACAGCGGTTCGCAGACGAGTTGCCGACCCAAGACCGGCTGACGCGTCGGCACTGACACGTCCCACCGGAGGCTGGCGTCAAGGCCCAAGTCGCCGCTCTAGCGCACCAGAGGCCCAGGCTGATAGGTCACCGGCGCGGCGAAGGCGCGGGCCATCATCGACGTTGGCGCGATCGACATCACCGCTTCCCGCAGTCGCACCTGCCGAGGCCCGGTGAGGGAGCCGATCCGGCCGAACATCGCAGACATCCGCACCACCCGTGCGGTTCGCCGGTGGCGCTCCCGCTCGTACTGGGCGAAGGCGCCCTCACACTGCCCGTCATGTTCAGCCAGGGCGCGGGCTAGGACGAGGCCGTCTTCTATCGCCATGCAGCCACCGAGACCTAGATTCGGGGTCGTCGGGTGAGCGGCATCACCCAGCAGTGTCACCCGCCCCTGGGACCACTTCTTGAGGGCCGGGCGGTCGAAGAGATCGTTCCGCAGGATGGTCTCGGCCGGTGTGGCCGCAAGAGCCTCCGGGAAGCCGAACTGCCAGCCTCGGAAGGCGCGAGCGAGCACACCCTTGCGTTCCGCCGGATCATCTTCCGCGCCGGCAGGGGCGCGAATGGCGGCCCACCAGTAGACGTGCGCGGGATCGAGCGGGTGGACCGCGCAGCGGCGACCGCGTCCTTGCACTTCCCGCAGCGTGCCGGATTCGGCGACCGCAATTTCGGCCATCCCGCGGTAGCACGTCTCCCCGCTATACCTCGGCTCCGCTGCACCTATCGTGGCCGTCCGCACCGCTGAGCGCACACCGTCGGCTCCGATCACGAAATCCGCCTCGGCGGTGGTGCCGTCGGCGAACCGCAGGGTGACGCTGTCGGGGTCCTGCCTCAGTCCGACCAATTCGGCGCCCAGCGTCATCCGCGAGGGATCCACCTGTTCCACCAGTGCCCGGTGCAGGTCGGTGCGGCGGACCACAAACCCACGCCCCCCGGTCATTTCGGAAACGTCGAAGCCGGTGAGGACGCGGCCACTCGGCGAGCAGGTCTCGGCGCGGGTGAAGCGGCACACCGGCAACTGCCAGAACCAGTCAGACACCCCGATCTGGTCGAGGCTGTCGACCGCCCCCGGCCACAGCCCAATCCCGGCCCCGACCTCACCGACCACGGGCATCTGGTCGTAGATCCGTGGATTGAACCCGACCCGCTGCAACGCCAGCGCGCAACTGAGCCCGCCGATTCCCGCGCCGACGATGGCGATACGTGGCTTCATGCGTCCACCCTGTCAGAACGGGGCGGGTGCAGCTTCGTGGGAACGGGACGGGTGCAGTTTCGTCAGAACGGTGCTGGCGGAAGCTGCGGTTCGGTCGCAATGTCGAACGCGACGACGGTGTAGCCCATGATCGCGTACAGCCCGCACGTCACCACCAGTTCCACGGCGCCCGCTTCACCGAAGGAGTCGATGAGTACCCGCTGCACGTGAGCGGGGATCGAGCGGTGGGCAATGACCTGGTCGACAGCGGCGAGGGCCGCCTGCTGTTCCGGCCGGAGACTGGTCGGAATCTCGCCCGCCGTGATTGCGTCGACAGTTGCGGGGTCGAGGTCGGCAAGCCGCGCTGGCCGCTGGTGGTGGGACCATTCGTAGCCGAAGCCCGCGCGCGAGGCATAGCGCAGGATGACGAGTTCGCGGACGTCGTCGGGCAGGACGCCGTGGAACCGGATCTCGTCCCCGAGCGCACCCACTCGTCTGGCAACGCCGGGCGCATGGAACATGGTCTGGTAGACAGTTCCCAACGTGGCCATGCCTTCTGCGTGGGCGCGCACGGTGGCCATGTGTGCCATCTCGACAGCCACGTCGGTCGGGGGCGGATCGGGTAGCGGGGGCAGTGGAGCCATCAGTCGTTGTCCTCCCAGTCGGCCACTGCTGCAGCCCACGCGGTTGTCGGTTTGACGGCGGTCTTGTCCACCCTGGCGTCGATGACGAAGGGTCCGTCGGAGTCCAACGCGGCGTCGAACGCGGCGGCAAGATCCTCAGGTCGATCTACCTTGACCCCTTCGGCGCCCATGGACCGACCGAACGCGAGCCAGTCGACCCCGTCGATATCCGTCAACGCGGATTCGGGGGCACCCATCGAATGGGCCCGGTACCAGATATTGCCGTAGGACCGGTTGTTGAGAATCAGCAACGTCATTCGCTGCCGATGTGCCACGGCCGTGTGCAATTCCATCCCGTGCATCAGCATGCAACCGTCACCTGTGATGGTGAGGTGGGGGACGTCGGGCCGCGCGGCCGCTGATCCGATCGTCAGTGGAATGGCAGCCCCCATCGGGCCGATGTTGGTGGCCGAAAGGTACTCGCGAGGTCCGTAGGCCTGCCAATGCTGGGCGGCGAAGGCCCGATGAGCCCCGGAGTCGACGACCGCCACCGTCTCGCGAGGGAAGGCAGCACGCGCTTGGGCGATGACGCGGGCAGGATGCAGCGGGATGCTGGTGGAGCTGCGACTGTCCACGTCGTACTCCCGGGTGCCAGCAGACTGGACCCGCTCGAGCAGCGACTTGCGCCGCGATCGGCCCGATTCCAGGCCCCGCGCGACACCCCCGTCAGCCGCGGCGAGAGCACGCAGGAAAGGTGCCGGTGCGCCATTGACCACCTCACTGTCCGGCCAGGCGCGAGTCAACAGGCTGGGATCTTCATCCACGTGGACCAATGCCTGGGACGGCAGCATCTTTCGGTCCCACTGCATGGTGTCCCGCTGCGACAGAGCCGAACCAATGACGATCAGAATCTCCAACTCGGGACCCATGATCAGGTCCGTCGCCCACCTCGAACCGCCGTAGCCAAACACGCCCAGACTCATAGGGTGATCCTCGGGGAGGATGCCTTTGGCGCCGAGCGTGGTCGCGACGGGGATATGCCACTTGCTGGCGACGTCGGCAAGATCGGTTTCGCCATTGCGGCGGAGTCCGGGCCCGGCCAAAATCGCGATCGTGCGGCCGGTGGAGCCAACGGTCGACAGCACCCGATCCATGGCGTCCGCGTCAAGGAATTCCGGCGAGCGCAGTTCCTGCGGGAGCGGGGTCCAGCGACTTGCAACGTTCGCCTGTTGGATATCCAAAGGGATGGAGAGGTGGGCCGGCGACCGACTGCTGACGGCGGTCAGGAGGGCCGACCGCAGGTGTAGTGCAAGGGTTGCCGGTGATTCCACTCGCGCGGAATAGCTACAGATTCCACTCATCACCGCCGTGTCGTCCAGCGGCGGCGAAGAGGCGCTTTGAAAGCCTCCACGACCTTCCCACGCCACCGGTACTTCGCCGCTCAGCGCCAGCAGTGGGACGCGATCTGCCGCGGCTGAGGCCAGGGCCGTCGCCATGTTAAGGATGCCTGGGCCGCCGATCCCGAAGGCGACACCGAACCCGCCCGTCGCCAGGGCGTAGCCATTCGCCATGTAGGCAGCGCCGCCTTCGAAGCCTGAGACCAACGTGGCCAACCCGGAGGTCCGCACCATCGGCGCCATGAACGGGTCGTTGTGACCTCCCGGGACCATGAAGACATCGTGGACTCCCTCGGCCTGCAGTGCGGAGATCACGAATTCCGCCCCGGAGACCGGGGCCCAGACCGAATTTTCAGTAGCGGACACGGGTTCCACCTTGCCTTGTCTCTCGGTCCGTGACGAGCCAGAGGATGGGCGGTCCGCAAACCGGACACTGTCGTCGGACCACCAGGCCTGACACGACACCCAAGCTGAGCATGGCTCCGGCAGGCAACGTCACCCGGCTGGGCGAGTCTGCCCCCGCCGGGGAGCGGGGATAATAGGAGTGCCGGTGATGCATGGCGCTGGCGCTGTCGGAGCCCTGAAGGGTCGTGGGCACCATGAGGATCAGAATTCACCGAAATCGCGGCAGTCGGAGCGTCAGGCCAGAGGAGGTCTGGGCTCATGGCAACGCCTGGCTGCTGCAGTCGGACGGCCGCTGGCACCCCTGCCTGGGTGGTCCGCAGAGGCGGTCGCGGTCACTGCTGGAACTGCAGGACGAACGTGACTTCCGCTGGATCATGCACGACGGTCAGTTGGTGTAGTGGGGGTCCGAGCCTTGTTGAGCCCGGGTCTGGGGTCCGCTTCTGAGCCCGCTTCCGGTGACTTGGCATGTCAGGTGTCATCGCAGCAGCAGGTAGGCGATGACACACACGCTGATGACGGAGACCAGGAAGAGCGGCACCCCGAACCGGACGAATGACTTGTTCGAATAACCGCCCGGCCCCAGCACCATCAGATTCGATTGGTGGCTGAAGGGATTCAGGAAAGTGAACGAGATGCAGGTCGCTACCAGGGCCAGCAGCATCACCGGCGAGAGACTCAACTCGGCCGCGATAGCGATTGCCACCGGGGTGAGAATCGAGGCCGCGGCCGCGTTGGTGGTGATGTTCGTGAGAATCGCGGTGAATACCGCAATCACGATGATCACCAGCGGCAGGCTTCCGCCACCCAGATACGAGACGGCTTCGGCGATTTTCCCGGCCAGGCCGCTGCTGACCACGATTGCCCCAAGACCGACCGAGCCGGCAAGGATGAACAGCACGTTCCAGTCGAGGGCGCGGACTGCCTGCCTCGGAGTCAGCACCTGGGCCACGACCATCAGTAGGGCGCCGCTGAACGCGACCACTTCCACTGGGGCCAGTCCGAAGCCGGCGGCGACAACGACCGCCAACAGGATCAGCAGCGCCATCCGGGTCTTGGCGGGCTGGGGGACCTTGCCAGCGGCGTTCTGCCAGAGCGAGACCGACGGGTTGTCCGCGAGGGCGCCCGGATTCTCCGCTGTGACGTAGCAGGTTTGTCCCGCTCGGGCGGGGGTGTCGCGAAGCGGGCGATCGGTGCGAGCGGCGATAACGGTCAGGTCTCCGTCGGCGGCGAGTTCGCGGACCGTCCCGTGGTAGCCGTTGGAGACCGAAGCTGCGTATAGACGGTTGGCTGAGAGGCCGAATCGAGGGCTTCCCCAGAGCGCGGTGACACCGTCCTTGGTGGTCGCGAAGACCATCGTGTCGCCGGCCTCGATCGGAGTGGCCGGACTCATGTTCTCCCCATGCCGGCGGACGGTGACAAGCTCGTACTCCTGCGTGCTCTCGATCCCCAGCGTCGCCGCGTCGCGCCCGATTGCATTTGCCCCCGGTTCAACTCTGATCTCAGCGCGCCAACGCTTCGTGGCCGGTTCGATGTCGGCACCAGCTTTGAACATCCTCGGGGCCGTCACTAGCAGGACCAGCCAGCCGATTAGACACACAGGCAATGCGATGGGTGCGAACGAGAACAGTCCGATCCCGACCCCGGCTGAGGATGCGATCCCGGCGATCAACAGATTAGAACTCGTCCCGATGAGGGTGACGGAGCCAGCCAGGGTCGTGGCGTGGGCGATCGGCAGCAGTACCTGCCGGGTGGGTATTCCACGAGTCTGTTGCAGTTCCTGGGAGGCAGGGATCAGCATCGCCACGATAGGTGTGGTGTTGATGGTGGCGGACAGAACGCCGACTGGCGCGATGAGCCGGCGCAGTGCCTGTTGGGCAGTAGTGACACTCGAGAGTAGGCGCCAGGTGATTCGAGAAACGACCCCGGTGAAGATGACTCCCTTGGCGATCACCAACATTCCGGCCACGGTGATGACGCCGCCGTTGCTGAGGCCGGAGAAGAGTTCGTCGACGGGCGCCACGCCGGTCAGTGCGGCAATCGCTATCGCGCATCCGAGTGCCAGCACAGGTGGCACCCTGCCGGAGGCCATCGCCACAAGCGTGGCAATCACGAGCACGGCGGCAAAGATCATCATCGGGTGCCCACAGGTGCCGCCGCTGAGTCCGCCTGATCACTGTCCACGGTGCCTCCCTCGTCCGGTTCCGTCCCTCCGGATGACCCGTCGGAGAGTCGTCGAGTCTGCACCCTAGTCCGCCAAGTGCTTACTGCGTCGGGTCGAATGCTTTCTGTCATCACACCTCTCGGGCGGAACCGTCGAACGCCCAACGGTGCGGGAGTAATCACCGTGAGGGGTGATATTCGCGGGCGACTGCTCTAGCCTGAGGTCAGGCAGGGCGCCGGGAGAGTCGGGGTGGACGTCGTGGTCGGTGATCCTGCGTCGGTCGGGTCGTCGTCGGCGCAGCTGCCAGCACCGCCGGCGCCGGGTGCCCCCAGCGAGACCGAGAATGCGCCTGTCCGCGCCGAGCGGGCCAGGATTCCCGCGGGCGTCCGGGTGTTGGAGGCGGCGGCCGTGCTGGCCTTCGTTGCCTACTGCCTGTGGCTACTCATGGCGCCCGGCCCGCACCTCGCACGAGACCTGTTCCTCTACACGTCGCTTGAGCTTCTGGTGTTGGGGCTGCTCGGCTACCGCGTCGTCCGCGCCGAACGCGATCGCGGAGCCTGGCTGCTACTGGCCCTCGGGCTGACGGCCTGGTTGGTCGCCGACGTCATGTACACGCTGGTGATCTCCAATCAGGATCCGGCGCCCTTCCCGTCCATGACGGACTGGATTTACCTGTTGTTCTACGGGCTGACCTACGTCTCGCTGATCCTGCTACTGATCAGACAGGCGCCGCGGCCGGGGCTGCGGGTGTGGCTGGACGGGGCGATCGTCGCGCTGGCAGCGGGCGCCTACGCCTGGCTCGCAGTGCCATCGATCATGGCGAGCCTCGACGGCAGCACTCCCGCGGCGGTATTCATGAGCGTCGCCAATCCGGTCAGCGACGTGCTGCTGCTGTGTCTGCTGGTCGGAATTCTGGGTGTGATCGGGTGGCGTGCCGATACGATGTGGTGGTTCCTGATCGGGGCCGTAATCCTGCTCTGGGTCGTGGACATGGCCTACCTATTGAGCATCCTGGACGAGCAGTACGCGATCGGGTCGGCGCTGGACGCGGGCTGGCTCGCGGTGTTCCTGATCATTGCGTTGGCGCCATGGCAGCGGCGCAACCACGGTCCCACCCCGGCGGCCGGTAGCCGCGGTGTCGTGCTGCCGACGGTGGTGTGTGGATTTGCCGTAGCGCTGTTGATCTATGCCAGCGG
>CAZJNU010000033.1:0-26467 GCA_964547485.1 uncultured Actinomycetes bacterium | reverse complement strand
GACATCTGTGTGGTGGTGAACCTGACCACACTGCTCGGATTGAACGAGAACCCAGCCGAGATTCCCGGGGTGGGGCCGATCCCTGCGGAGGAGGCCCGGGAGTTGGCTGCCGACGGACGGTGGCGGGCGTGGATCACCGACGCTGCTACTGGCCAGGTGATCGATACCGGGCGGCGCAGCTACACCCCCAGCGCCGCACTTGCCCGACTGATCCGGGCCAGGGAGCCGCACTGCAGGATGCCGGGCTGTCGCCGACGGGCAGTCAACTGCGACCTGGACCACACGATTCCTTGGCCGACGGGTTCCACCACGGAAGGTAATCTTGGGCCGCTGTGCAGACGCCACCATCGGTGTAAGACGCACTTCGGGTTCGGGCTCCAACCCCACCCGGGAGGACCAGAAACCGGCGGCACGACGGCCGGAACGACGGCCGGGCCGGGCTGGACCTGGATGATGCCCAGCGGCCTCACCTACCGCGACACACCCGACCCACCCCTGGACCCCTAACCGAGAGCAAGAGGGGAGGGACGGGATGTGGTCCACACGCAGGGGGTTGCGGTGGTGGACACCTACAGCGGTGGCAGCCCACGGGCGCGGGTGGGCCGCCCGGTGCCCGGTGCCGCAGGGAAAGCCGAGCGTCAGGCGTGCTGCGGTGCCGGGGCGGCCGCTATCCGCTCGGCGGCGTCCAGGTAGCGCTTGGTAGCTCGTGACTGGAACCCGTGTGCGATCGGGCCCGCAAGTTTGGTGAACCAGGCGGCCGGACGGGATACCGCGCGAACCGTCAACACCACCGAATCGTCCTCTCGATGAGTCAGCACAAAGGA
Source organism: uncultured Actinomycetes bacterium (assembly GCA_964547485.1). Lineage (GTDB taxonomy): Bacteria > Actinomycetota > Actinomycetes > S36-B12 > UBA10799 > JACJWR01. The sequence continues at coordinate 25,643 of CAZJNU010000033.1, read as the reverse complement.
TTCCTCACCCCGTTCGGGATGTTTGGGCAGGGTGCCATAGGCGAATCCGACCCGATCCCCTTCGGCCACGATTGCGACCACCTTGCAGATTGCTGACACGCAGACCGGGCCCGCCACCCGCATCGCGATCCCCACCCGAACGCCTTCCCGGACTTGTTCGTGCTGCGGCGCCACCTGGAAGCCAGCCTCCCGGTTCAACTGCCAGTGCATCAGGGCGTAGCCGACCTTGGCGAACGCCTCGGCCCCCGTGCCGACGACCCGTTCAGTGGTGACGTCGCGGTAACCATGCGGGGTCGGTTGCCACCCCAGCGAGATTCCCACCGGCGAGTACGTCAGGGAGTCGTTCGCACTCCGTTCCACGAGCGAGCGACAGGCAGTTGCATCCACGACTCTGCGGGTCAGCGGCACGGTATTTCCCTCCGGGACGTTGTCTGCAGCGAATGTACCGCGCGGCGTGGCTGACTGCTGGCGGGAGCGGCGACTCGGGCCGCGCCGCGCTTGGCCGAAGCAAATTCGGCGTCAGCCCTGACCTTCGCGGTGGTCTCGCTCGGCTAGAAACTCCTCCACCTGGGCGGCGATGTCGTCACCGTCGGGCAGGTCGTCGCTGGCCAGCTCCTCAGCTGCGGCGTTGAGCATGAAGTCGTCATACTGCTGCTCGAGCATCATCACCGCCTGCAGATTCTCCGCCTCGCTGGCCACCTGTAGGGCGATATCGGCGTCGGATTCCTCCGCCTGTTGCCGCAGCGCAGCAAGGGGCAGCAGCAGTCCGGTCTGCGCCGATACGGCCTCCAGTAAGGCGACAGCCGCCCGCGGGTACTCGGCCCCCGAGAGGTAGTGGGGCACATGAGCCGCAAACCCCATGGAGGGAACTTCGGCGTCGTTCATCCGCAGCTCCAGCAGGCCCGCCACGTGAGCAGGCACCTCTAGGTCTCCGATGAATCGTCGCCGATCCGCTATTAATGCTGGGTCGTTGCTGTGGGCGGTGACGTTCACCGGCCGAGTGTGCGGAGCGGGCCACGGCACCGCGTGAACCCCCAGGAATAGGGAGATATCCAACTCTAAGGCCAGCCATACAACATCCTCGGCGAAGGCTCGCCACCGAAAGTCGGGCTCCGGACCGTGCAGTATCAGGAACCCACGGCCGGCGGAGTCGGTCACCTCGTGGACCGACAGCGTGGGCATTTCGATCTCGCCGTAGTGGTCGGAAAGGAAAGTCATCCTCGGCCGCCGAGCGCGGTAGTCGAACACCGTGTCGAGATCGAAGCTGGCAATCTCGGTGTTCGGCAGCTCCGATAGCAGCGTCGAGATCGCTAGCCGGCCCGCTGAGCCGGCGTCCAGGAAACCGGTGAGGCTGTGCAGCATCACCGGTTGCGCCGTAGTTGGCGACCGGTGGACGCGGATCAAGTCGTGCGGGCTGTCCACAGCGGCGGTTCCTTCCTGGCGGGGGGCGGGTAGCTGGTGGTGGGCGCGACCGAGTGGACCGCCCTGATAGCAGGCTAGTCTCCTGCACCGGCCACGGCCTGCCTAGCGCGTTCGCTCTCGACGAAGCGGGTCGCCCAGGGAACCCGGCCGCACCCATGTCAGAGTCGTACCCGTGGGAGTGAGTTCGAGTACCGAAGTGGCGGGCCGCCGGTACCTGCTCAGGTTCGCCTGGCTGTCAATCGTCACGTCCCTGCTCACGGTCTCGCTGAAGTACACCGCCTACCTACTGACCGGATCGGTCGGCCTGCTTTCCGACGCAATCGAGTCCGTCGTCAATGTCGTCGCAGCTGTGATCGCTCTCCTGGCTCTCCGGGCAGCGGCCAAACCGGCCGATGAGGTGCACCATTTCGGCCGCGGCAAGGCTGAGTACCTCTCCTCGGGGATCGAAGGATTCATGATCTTCGGGGCGGCGGCCGCGATCCTGGTCACCTCCATCCCCAAGCTCTTTCAGCCGGAGCAGTTGGAGCGATTGGGCATCGGTCTTGCGGTCACACTCGTCGCGACCGTGTTGAACGGAGTGGTCGGAATCGTCCTACTCAGGGCGGGTCGGGCTCACCGCTCGGCGACCCTGCGGGCCGACGGCCAGCACCTGCTGACAGATGTCTGGACGTCGGTCGGCGTCATCTTCGGGGTGGCGCTGGTGATGGTGACCGGATGGCAGATTCTGGACCCGATCGTGGCGATCGCGGTGGCCGTGAACATCCTGATCGTGGGCACCCGGCTGATTCGGGAAGCGATGCGCGGTCTACTCGATATCGCCCTGCCCGCACCTGAGCATGACGCGATCGTGACGGTGCTGGCCCGGCATGCCATCGGCGGGGTGACCTTCCATGGCCTACAGACCCGGGAATCCGGTAAGGACCGGTTCATGAGTGTGCACGTGCTCGTTCCTGGCGCCTGGTCCGTACAGCGGGCCCACGATGTTGTCGAGGACGTGGAGCGGGACCTACGAGAGGCGGTGGCCGATCTCGAGGTGATGTCCCACCTGGAACCGAAGGAAGACCCGCGGGCCTATGGCGACTACTCGGGCGGGATCGAGATTGCCCAGGCGATGGAGGCGCGGGACCCGACCCAGAGTGGGGGTGGCTGACGGCTGACGGCCTACGGCAGCCGCGCACCCGTCAGGTCAGGCGGCGAACGGTGGTCGTTCGTCGAACCGGAGCGACGCCCGACCTGCGACTTTCCAACTGCGGGCCACTAGGTCACGGTCCTCGTCAGTCACCAGATTCCCCATCAGCCGAAGGGCCACCTTCATCAGGCTCCGCGACCTCATGCCGAATGGGCCGGCCGTCGGCAGCAGCCCCGGCACCGTCAGCAGCCCCGCCAACCGTCGGGCGATCGAGAAGGCTTGGCCGTAGTGAGATGCCAGGGCCGACGGCCAGTCGGAGCAGTCGGCGCCGGTGGCGAGCAGTTCGGCAGCGAGCCGGCCCGTCTCCAGGCCGTAGTCGATCCCTTCGCCGTTGAGCGGGTTGACACAGCCAGCGGCGTCGCCGACCAGCAGCCAATTGGGTCCGGCCACCCCGCTGACCGCGCCCCCCATCGGCAGCAGCGCCGACCAGGGCGCCTCAACCTCACCTCGGAGCCCCCACTCCTCGCGGCGCTGTTCGGCGTAGATCCCGAGCAGACTGCGCAGGTTGGTCTCTGCCGGTCGCGCGCTGGTCGCAAGCGTCCCGACCCCGACGTTGACGGTTCCGTCCGCCAGCGGGAACACCCACCCGTAGCCACTGAGAACCTCGTGGGAGGAGTCCCGCAGTTCCAGATGCGACGAGATCCACGGATCATCGCTGCGGTCGCTGGCGATGTAGCCACGCGCCGCCACGCCATAGGCGGTACCTCGGTGCCATTGCCGGCCAAGTCGTCGGCCAAGCTGCGACTTGGCGCCGTCCGCCACCACCAGGTTTCGGCAGTTGACGGTCCTCAGCCCGTCTTCGGTGCGGAAAGTGACGGATTTGACGGGTCCGAAGCCGGTATCCACGTCCACGGCTCGACCGACGACCCCGGTGGCGCCCGCTGCCAAGGCCAGATCGCGCAGGGTGGTGTCGAGCAGGGTTCGGCGGGCCGCGCCACCAAACTTCGGCAGGGAGCCGCCGGGCCAGGGCAGGTAGAGCTCCTCACCGAAACCGGTCGCTCTCAGCCCCCAGTTGCGGGCAAGGCCGGTCAGCCACTCGGATAACCCCAGCTGCGTCAGCTCCGAGATTGCCCTCGGAGTCAATCCGTCGCCGCAGGGTTTGTCGCGTGGGAACGAGGCAGCGTCGGCAAGCACCACATCGCGACCGCTGCGGGCGAGCCAGGTGGCCGCGGCCGCACCTGCGGGGCCAGCACCCACGACGAGGACGTCACATTGCTCTGGCGGGCGCACGGTTGTCACACCGAGCATTGTGCTGGCAGTTGTGGCTGCGCGCGACACCGGCGCCGGGTCACAGTCCGGCGCGGGGGTCCACCACCAGTGCAAACGTCGCTGCAATCGGCGCCCCCACCCGGTTCGCCCTGGTACCTCGGAATTCGCCGGCCGCGACGGCACCCCGCCAACGGCCGGTGGCTCCCACGAATTCGAGCCGACCGAACAGGTCGGTGGACGCCTGCTCGCCAGTTGCCTGACCATCCAGGTACATCACCAGCTGGGACCCGTCGGCGGCGGTGAAACTGACATAGCCGTCGAACGGCCCGCTGCCGCGGGTGTACTCCACTGCCCCCAACAACTTCACTGCCACTGGCACCCCCAGGAACGTCGATCGACCCTCGAGCCGGTTCCAGCCGACCACCCGTTGATTGGTGGGCCCAACCGTCGAAAGATCCGAATACGTACTCGTCAGCTCGACATTCGAGTGCTCTCGTAGGACCTGGTTGGACGAAGGGTTGGGGGCGGTGGGAACCGGCGACACGGTGGCGGCCGGGGTGGATTCGGAGCAGCCGACGGCCACCGCCGAAAGGCAGAGCGCAAGCGCCAGCGCGGGTAGGGTGCGATTCCGGCCAACCATCGCCCCAGCCTGCCATGCGCCGCTGCCGTCCGGTGGGTCGAATCCGGGTGCTAGTTTCACGTGGTCGGAGGAGGAGGGGTGGCAACGTGAAGATGGCTGGCAAGGCGTCCGCGCTGACGCTGCTCGCTGCGCTGTTGTTGACCGGCTGCGGCGGCACCTCCACGGTGTCCGACAATCAAGGGTCGATCTGCTCGGCGACGCTGGGCCTACAGGCGACGTTGAAGCCGATGGTGCTGGCCACGAATCCCAATGGCACCGTGGCCCAGGCGCAAGCCAACGCGGTCAAGTTCCAGGCTCAGCTGCTGCGCGTTCGAGGTAGCGCGAACTCCAGCCAGCAGTTGTTGTTCAGCCGACTCGATCGAGCTGTCGCCGACTACCGAAAGGCGTTGGAGGCGCTGCCGCCGGAGACACTGCTGTCCAGTCAGATCAATCGACTGGACAGTTACCAGCAGAACATCCTGTACGAATACCGGTCGGTGTTGAACAGGGTCGGCTGTGGTTCCGCGCCACCGATGGCCCCACTGCCCACGCCGCCACCGCCCCCGCCACCGGTGGAATCGCCATCGGAGGACACCGGTGACGGTTCCGAGGACGGTTCAGGGGATCAGGGCAGCAACTTCTGACCCCGGTCAACGCCGTTCGGAGGTTTCCAGCAGTCGATCAACTTCCCCGTGGATCTCCAGCCCGGCCGAACTGCCGACATCCTCGAACAGCAGGTCCGCCCCGCGGCGCAGCCGCACCGCCACCGTGCCGCTCAACGTCTCCTCGACCCGCCGGTGCATCTCGGTCCTGACTGGGGCATGCAGTAGGCCGCCGCTGGCTCGTTCGGCCTCCAGCGTCAGCTCGGTTCGTTCGCCGCGTAGCCGTCGGGCGGAGGTGAGCGTCCATCTGATGTGATCGTCGGTAACTTCCAACCGGGTGCTCTGGGCGCCGTTGTAGGTCGCGAATCGATGGAGCCGGCCCGACTCCCGCAGGCCCACGATGAACCCGCGGAACTCCTTGCCCCGCCAGGGGATCAGCGCCACCGACGCCACCAGGGATGCGTCGTTGTGGGCGAAATGGTTGCTGTGCAGCCAGAGGTAGCCGGCCGGGAAGGCCTGCCCCCAGTCCTTTTCGATGTACCCGCGCCCGCCGGCCAGGTCGATCCGGCGCCCGTCGAATTCCACGTCGCCAGCCAGCGAGTGCCCGAACGAGACGACCCCGTGGTAGCACTCCATAAACGGCACCCACGCGTACCAACCCATGATCCCCGGCGCCCAGGGCCGAACCGGCCAAGGATCGAACTGACTGCTGATCGTGACCTCGCCGTGCAACCCGGCGGCCGGAACATCCAGCGTGACCCGGTCGGAGCTGAACCGGTTCGGTCCGACCCTGATGTCGAAGACGTCTCGTGACGCTGTGAACTCGGCCATCTCATAGCGCTGGTACCAACTTCGACCTGACGCACCATCGAGTACCTGCACGAAGGCCTCACCGGAGCCATCCGCATGGTGGAAGAGGCCGGGGATGACTGCCAGCCGGGTGCTCTGGTCCGCGCTGACAAGTTTGATGTACCAACCCTCGAAAGTCCCCCGCGCACCACCGTGGAATGCGGCCGGATTCAGCACCCCGCGGAGGCGGGAGGGGAGTAGCGGCACCCCACAGACTCTACTGGCAACTACCCCGCGTAACGTCGTGGCCGTGAGGCTTTTCGTACCAAGGGAAATCGCGCCGGGCGAACGTCGTGTCGCCCTCGTGCCCGACACAGTGGACAAACTGGCCAAATTCGGACTTGACGTGACGGTTGAGTCCGGCGCCGGACTCACCGCGTATGCCGACGACGAGGACTACTCCGCCGTCGGAGCGACTGTGGTTCCGGTCGAGGACGTGGGACAGGCGCTGGCTGAGGCGGACGTCATAGCTTCCGTGCGGCCATTGACCCCGGAGCAGGCGGGACAGGTCAAGGCTGGCGCGATCTGTCTGTCGTTCCTGCAACTGACTGCGGACCGGCCGACTATCGAAGCCGTCGCGGCCCGAGGCGCGACTGCCTTGAGTTTCGACCTGGTTCCGAGGATCAGCCGCGCGCAGTCGATGGATGCGCTGACGTCGCAGGCACTGGTCACCGGCTACCGCGCATCGTTGGTGGCCGCCGAGTTGCTGCCGAAGTTCTTCCCGCTGTTCATGACTGCTGCGGGCACCATCCCGCCGGCCCGGGTGCTGGTACTCGGCGCCGGCGTCGCCGGGTTGCAGGCAATCGCCACCGCCAAACGCCTTGGGGCGCTGGTCTCCGCCTACGACGTGCGGGCTGCGTCCGCCGACGAGGTGAAGTCGATGGGCGCCACCTTCGTCACGCTGGAACTTGAGGCGTTGGAGGCGTCCGGCGGGTACGCCCGAGAGATGAATGAGGACCGAGCAGCTCGGCAGCGGGAACTGCTGACCCCGTACATCACCGGCTCCGACGCGGTCATCACAACCGCGGCCGTGCCGGGTCGCCGGGCCCCACTGCTGGTGACGGCCGAAATGGTCGCCACGATGTCGCCGGGCGCTGTGGTGGTGGACTTGGCCGCCGAAAGCGGCGGCAATGTTGAGGGATCCGCGCCGGGCGAGACTGTCACCGTCGGCGGGGTTCGGATCTGGGGCGGCCGCGATGTCGCCTCCGAGATGCCGGTGCACGCCTCCCGGCTTTATGCCATGAACGTTGTTGCGCTACTGGGACTGATCACCGCCGATGGCGAGGCAGTTGCCGATCCGGCGGACGAGGTGGTCGACGGTTGCGCTGTCGTGCTCAACGGTGAGATCAGGAAGGAAGCACCATGAGCGAAGTCGCCCTGCTGACGATCTTCGTGCTGAGCATCTTCGTCGGCTTCGAGGTTGTCTCGAAGGTGTCGACGGTGCTGCACACTCCGCTGATGTCCGGTGCGAACGCCATCCACGGCGTCGTGCTGGTCGGGGCGATCCTGGTGACCGGCTCCTCCGAATCGGCTCTGACGTTGGTGCTGGGACTGCTCGCGATCGTGCTGGCCACCGTCAACCTGGTGGGCGGGTTCGTCGTGACCGACAGGATGCTGGAGATGTTCAAGGTGAAGGCGCCTCGGAAGGACCCATCATGACGCCGACCTGGGTGCAACTCGTCGAGCTCTTTGCGGCGGTCTGCTTCATCCTGGCGCTGAAGGGCCTGTCCTCGCCGAAGTCGGCCCGGAACGGCAACCTGATCGGTGCCTTCGGTGCCCTCATCGCAGTTTTGGTGACGTTCTTCTCCGGCGCGCCGATGAAGAACTTGCTGCTGATCCTGATCGCCATCGCCGTCGGTACCGCGATCGGCTGGCCAGCAGCTCGCAAGGTCAAGATGACCGCGATGCCGCAACTGGTGGCGCTGTTCAACGGCGTCGGTGGCGGCGCTGCAGCGTTGGTGGCCGTGATCGAATACCTGACCGCAGGCGGCGCAGAGGACAAGGGGGCGCTCACCGCGACCGTCTTCACGGTGCTGGTCGGTAGTGTCTCGTTCTCCGGCTCGGTGCTGACCTTCATGAAGCTGCAGGAGATCATGACCACCCGGCCGGTGGTGATCCCGGCCGGCAGGTTCATCACCGCCGGTGTGGCGATCGCCTCGCTGGTGGCGGCCGTCTGGCTGATCGTTGCACCCAGCACGTTGATGCTGGTGATCCTGCTGGTGCTGTCGCTGGTTCTCGGGTTGCTGTTGGTGCTGCCGGTGGGCGGCGCCGACGTACCGATCGTCATCTCGCTGCTGAACGCCTTCACCGGCCTGTCGGTTGCCGCGAGTGGTTACGTGTTGAACAACGTGTTGCTGATCGTGGCCGGCACCCTGGTGGGTGCCTCCGGCACCTTGCTCACCAAGGAAATGGCCAAGGCGATGGGCCGGCCATTGACCAACACGCTTTTCGGGGCTTTCAAGGCCAAGGCGGCTGGTCCGGCGGCGAGCGGCGGCGATCGACCGGTGCGTTCGTCCAGCCCGGACGATGTCGCGATCATGCTGGGCTATGCGCAGAAGGTCATCATCGTGCCCGGCTACGGCCTGGCAGTCGCACAGGCTCAGCACACCGTTCGGGAACTCGTCGACCTGCTCGGGGAGCGGGGCATCGAAGCCTCCTACGCGATCCACCCGGTCGCCGGTCGGATGCCGGGCCACATGAACGTGTTGCTGGCCGAGGCCAATGTGCCCTACGAGCAACTGAAGGAAATGGACGAGATCAACCCGGAGTTCAGCTCCACCGATGTCGTGCTGGTCGTCGGAGCCAACGACGTGGTGAATCCGGCAGCCCAGTCCGACCCGACCGCGCCGATCTACGGGATGCCCATCCTGAACGTCGGCGATGCCGGCCAGGTCGTGTTCCTGAAGCGTTCGATGCGCCCCGGATTCGCCGGGATCGAGAACGAACTGCTCTATGACCCGAAAACGACGCTGCTGTTCGGCGACGCGAAGGACTCGCTGACCAAGGTGGTTTCGGCCGTCAAGGGCCTCTGACGCGGCGCTTCGGAGCCGAATTCAGCCGGATCCGGCCGAATCAGGCGCCGATGTCGCGCGGGGAAGGGTCAGCCAGCGATGAATCCAACTGGCGCTGATATCGCTGCAATGCGGATGGCGCTGGATGTCGCGCAGACGGCGAAAACGACCGGCGATGTGCCGGTCGGGGCGGTGGTGGTGGGACCGTCCGGCGATCTCCTGGCCGCGGCGGCCAACCGGCGCGAGGCCGATGATGACCCCACCGCGCACGCTGAGGTGCTGGCCATCAGGGCGGCGGCGCGGGTTCGCGGCGATGGCTGGCGGCTGACCGGCTGCACGCTGGTCGTGACGCTGGAACCGTGCACCATGTGCGCGGGCGCGGCCGTGTTGGCCAGGGTCGATCGGGTCGTCTTCGGCGCTGTCGACGACAAAGCGGGGGCCGTGGGGGGCCTATGGGATGTGGTGCGGGATCGACGTCTTCCACATCGCCCGGAGGTCGTCGGGGGTGTGCTCGCAGCGGAGGGCGCCGAGCTGCTGACGGCATTTTTCGCCGACCAGCGGGGCGAGCGGTGCTAGTTGACCAGGATTCGAACACTCCGGGTGACGCCGCCGCTGCCCCTTAGTTTCACCGTCGTCCAACCCTTGCGCGTGCCGGTGGGCTGAAGTACGACCTTGCGGGTCTGCCAGCCCGCGATCGTGCCACGGGCCGCGGGTAACACGGTCAGAATGCCGGGATCCGCGTCGACGGACCAACTGCCATCGGCCCAGCCACTGTTATGAATTCGGACGGCGGCGGGCTGCGAGGTGCTTACTCGACAGCCGGTGGCGCAGCCGAGGGCGACGTCGACCCTGGCTGGCGACAACCGCGCCTTCACCCAGCCTGCATACCTGGAGACGCGTGTGTAGATGCCGGGATAGTTGGCCAAAGCGCAGCCGTTACCTCCGCTGACGATCCCGACCAGGGTCGGACGGCCGGCGATCCTGGCGACCAGCGGACCCCCGGAGTCCCCCTGGCAGGAGTCGATACCACCGACCGGGACGCCGGCACAGAGCGACTGGCTGGGGCGATACTCCACCGGGGAGTAGGAGCCGCAGCGGGCAGTCTGCCCCGGGCCAGTCATATCGGTGACAACGGCACTCATCAGTCGATCGGAGAATGACAACTCGTCTTCCGCGACGGTTCGGCCGAGGCCGTAGACCTCCAGTCGTTCCCCTCGTGCCGGGCGGGAACCGTCTGTCAGCAAGGGCAGTGCGCCGGGCACGGGGGACTGTGACTTCAACCTGATCAACGCAATGTCGTTGGCGGACGAGGCTGGCTCCCACTTCGGGTGAATGGCTACCGCAGCAATCCCATATCGTCGGCCGACCCCTGCCCGGATCGGATTGACCCAGGCGGCGCTCTGAGTGAGGCTGAGCCGGGAATCCGAGGTCGGCTTCAGGCAGTGTGCTGCCGTGACGGCCCAGTACGGAGTGATCATGGTCGCCCCGCAACTACCGATCAGGTCGGTCCCGCTGAGGTTGAGCCCAAGATCCAATTGGACGAAGAAGCCCGTGCTCGAGCGATTGGCGTAGCCACCACCGATCACTTGGCCCGTCACTCGGCCGGCGGCGCTCGCCGCCCCACCGCTCGGGGGCGTCGGCTCCGCGGCAGCCGGTAGAGCGGTGGCGACCAGAGCGAGTAGGGCCGTCGCCATCGCACCCGCAGTCACCAGCGGGCGGAGTCCAACCCGAGGGGTGATCCTGCTCACTATCGAATCGTAGGTCAGATCCGGCCGGAATCCCATGCCTTCGGCGAGCCGTTTGGTAGGTGTCACAGCAGGAATCACCCGTGGGGCCCATAATCCGGGTAGCCGACGCCTGTCCGATGAGTGGAGTGCCGTGGATCCGTTGCTACGTAAGGATCTTCACCGATCTGCCGCCCTGCTGGCGGAGGTCGCAAGAGTGTCAGGTGAGTACCTGGACGGAATCGACGCAGAGCCTGTGGTCGGACATCCAATCGCTGCTGCTCCCCGCGGTCTGCGGGGAGTCGGCGAGGGTGCCGCCTCGACGCTGCGACTCTTCCAGCAGACCGTGCTGCCGGGGCTGGCTGCTTCGGCCGGGCCGAGGTACCTCGGGTTCGTGACCGGCGGCGCCACCCCCGCGGCGGTCGTCGGAGACTGGCTCGCGACCGCGCTGGACCAGAATGCTGTGTCCCAACTGGACGGTTCGACGGCGTTGGCGCTGGAAGCCGAGACACTGGAGATGTTGCGCGTTCTGTTGGGTCTGCCGTCTGAATTCAGTGGGGTGTTCGTCAGCGGGGCGACGATGTCGAATTTCGTCGGCCTCGCGCTGGCGCGAGAGTGGGCTGGCCGGAGACGCGGCGTGCGGGTGGGCGACGAGGGAATCGATCCATCGGCTGCCCCCGCGGTGTTCGCCGGTAGCGCCCACTCCAGCATCAGCAAGGCCCTGTCGATGCTTGGGTTGGGGCGGTCCTCGTTGCGACCGGTGCCGTTGCTGCCGAGTCGGGAAGCGATGGACACCGCCCGACTGGCTGGCCTGCTGGCCGACCAGTCCCACCCCTGCGTGGTGGTCGCCAGCGCTGGAACGGTGAACACTGGCGATTTCGACGACATCGACGAGATCGCCGAGTTGAGGGCCAGCCATGACTTCTGGCTGCACGTCGATGCTGCCTTCGGAGGGTTCGCGAGCGTGTCGCCGGCGACGGTGCAGTTGCTGGCCGGTTGGCGGCAGGCCGACACGATCTGCGTCGACCTGCACAAGTGGTTGAACGTCCCGTACGACAGCGCCGTCTGCTTCACCCGCCACCGTGATCTACAGCTCGACGTCTTCGCGAACAACGCCGACTATCTGAGCCAACCTGGTCACGACCCCGAGCCGATCCATCTCGCTCCCGAGAACTCCCACCGATGGCGTGCGCTACCGGCCTGGTTCTCCCTGACCGCCTACGGGGCGGACGGTCAGCGGGAGATCGTGGAGCGGAACTGCCGGTTGGCGCGCGAGCTCGGCGCCAGAATCGAACAGTCATCCGGTTATGAACTCCTCGCCCCGGTACGGCTCAATATTGTCTGCTTCTCCCCAGCCGGCGGTAGTGCAGGCGGTGCTGCGAACGGCGGGGCCTCGGTGGCGGAGGTAGCTGCCATTGTCAACGCAATCGGCGACGACGGGCGTACCTTCGTCACGCCGACAGCGCTGTTCGGTCGACCGGCGATCAGGGCCGCCTTCAGCAACTGGCGGACCACCGAGGCGGACCTTGACCTCGTGTGGTCGGCGCTCTCGGCTGCAGCCGGTTGAGTCAGTTCATCGGGTCAGCGCGGACAGCGCCGCCTCGCCGACGGGTTCCCGAGCCAGCAGCGGCACGACCGCGACCAGGTTGCTGAGGCCCACGACCCGGGCGATCGGACCCCGCTCATTATCGGCACGTTGGCGCAGGAAGGCGGACGTCGGCCCAGCCGCGGCAAGGGAATTGTTGACCACCCAGGCCCATGACCGGATCCCGGCTCGCAGCAGATCAGCCTGGAGCTCTTCCGCCTCGGCCACCGGTGTCGGTTCCGCCAGCGTCACCAGCACCACCTTCGTCTGAGTCGGGTCCTGCAGCCGCATCAGCGGCGTCGTGTAGTTGCCCGCTTCACCCAACTGGCGCGCCACCTCGCGGTGGTACGCACCGGCCGCATCGAGTAGCAGCAGGGTGTGGCCGGTGGGGGCAGTGTCGACGATCACGAACCGCTGCCGGGATTCGTGGACAATCTTCGAGAACTGCTGGAAGACCGCGACCTCCTCCGTGCACGGCGAGCGAAGATCCTCGGCGAGGACGGCTCGGCCGGCATCGTCGAGACCTTTCCCCTTGCTGGCCAACACCTGCTGGCGGTATCTCTGGGTGGCCTCGACCGGATCGATTCGGGACACCTCCAGGTGGGTGACGTTGCCGGCCAATGTCTCGATCAAGTGGGCGGCCGGATCCGTGGTCGTCAGGAGCGCCTGATGGCCCCGTTCGGCCAGAGCCACCGCGATGGCGGCCGCAATCGTGGTCTTGCCGACGCCTCCCTTGCCCATACAGAGCACGAGCCCGTGGCCGTCCTGCTCGATCGCGTCGACGAGCGCCCGCAACGGGGTGCCACTGGTGGCAACGGTGGGGGCCGGCGGCAGGGGTTCGGGGCCGGGGGCTTCGATGGGTTCGGCCGCATCTTCGTCCAGCAGGCTGCGTAAGGCAGGGACACCGACCATGTTGGTCGCTTTCAGGCTGACAACGTCGGTGGGCAACTGGGCGAGACCAGCCGGCATAGCCGCCATCGCGGTCGCTTCGCGGTGCCGGATGGCCGTGGCCAACGGTTCGTCGCCCGCGCTCACAGGCAGGACGCCGTTCAGCACGAACTGCCCGCTGTCGATTCCGATCGCGTGAAGTTCTTCGGCGGTGCGAGCGATTTCCGCCAACGCCGAGGACTGGGGTCGGGCGACCAGCACCATCCGAGTCAGGGTTGGATCCGTCAGCGCCGCAACGGCGGCGCCGTAGGTAGTCCGCTGTCGATCAAGTCCAGAAAGTGGCCCGAGGCAGGAGGCGTCGCCCTTGCCCGCGTTGAGGTATTCGGTCCAGGAACCCGGTAGCTGCAGCAGCCGGATGGTGTGGCCGGTGGGGGCGGTGTCGAACAGGATGTGATCAAACTTCGCGGCCAGCGCCGGGTCGGTCAGCAGCCCGGTGAACTCGTTGAAGGAGGCGATTTCGGTGGTGCAGGAACCCGAGAGTTGCTCGGTGATACTAGTCAACTCGCGCTCGGGCAGCAGCCCTCGCACCGGTCCCACGATTCGCTCCCGGTAGGCCGCTGCTGCCTGTTCGGGGTCGATCTCCAGCGCGGAGAGACCCGGTACCGACGGCACCGCCGTGATGGCGTCACCGATTCGGAGATCGAAGACCTGGCCGATGTTGGAGGCTGGATCGGTACTCACCAGCAACACCTGTGACCCACGTTCGGCCAACTGCAGCGCAGTCGCGCAGGCGAGCGAGGTCTTGCCCACACCGCCCTTGCCGGTGAAGAACAGGAACCTCGGCGGGTCTGCCAGAAAAGTCGTCGACACAGGCGTCAGCAGCAGCCGGAGGGGTCGGAGCCGCTGTCCGAACTGCCAGGGGTTCCGCAACCGCAGGAATCGGCGCCGCCGCAGCAGCCGCTGTCGGAGGTGGCCAGCAGCGGGATCTCGGTCGCGTCCGCCGGAACCGTGGCGGTGGCCAGGCCGGCGAAGGCCAGGAGCCGCTCTCGGGAGGGGTACTGGCCGGTCACCACGGTCACTCCGTCCACAACTGTCAGGGGTAGTCCTGCCGACCCGGCCACCTGGAGGAAGCCGCGGACGGTGTCGTCAGCCGCGAAGGCGGTCGGGTCGTTGGCGAGGTTGTGTCGCTCGATGTCAGCGCCGAGCTCCCGCAAAGCGGCGAGGTCTGCGGTGAACGCGACCAATGCGGGGTCGACGTCCTCCCCGCACACTCCGGTGTTGCAGCACAGTGCTGGTTCGTAGACGTGGATCGTGGTCATCGTTACTCCTCGGTTCGGTTGCCGGTTGCCGGTTGCCGGTGGGTGGTTGATCGGTTGCAGTCTGCGGCAGGTGCTAGGACGGGAGGATCTCGGTGAGCAGGCCCTCAATCCGGCCGCGGATTTGATCTCGGATGGGACGCACCGAATCCACCCCCTGGCCCGCCGGGTCCTCAAGCACCCAGTCCTCATAGCGCTTGCCCGGGTAGATCGGGCAGACATCCCCACAGCCCATGGTGATCACGACGTCGGACTCCTTCACCGCGTCGTTGGTGAGGACCTTGGGGATCTCGGCGGAGATGTCGATGCCCTCTTCGGCCATTGCGGCCACGACCGCGGGGTTCACCGCGTCGGCGGGTGCCGAGCCTGCCGAGCGCACCTCGACCCGGTCTCCGCCCAGGTGGGTCAGGTAGGCGGCGGCCATCTGCGACCGGCCCGCGTTGTGGACGCAGACGAACAGAACGGAGGGGGTGTCACTCATGGTGGGCTCCTTGGGGGTCGGGTTGTGCGCTGGGTTCGGGTACTGCGACGGGTTCGTGCACTGCGGCGGGTAGGTCGAGCGGTTCCGGAATGGTGCCCCGGCGTGGATGGAACAGGGCGGTCAGGCCAGCGCCGATTGCAGCGCCGACTAGTTGGAAGACGATGAACGCCGGCACTGATGCCGGTGCGATACCGGCAAAGGTGTCGGTCAACGACCGGCCGATGGTGACGGCCGGGTTGGCGAACGAGGTCGACGACGTGAAGAAGTAGGCCGATCCGATCCAGGCCGCCACCAGCACTGGGCCGAGTCGACCGTTCCCGGTGCGGGTGACCGCGCCGATGATCCACAGCAGCCCGGCGGTGGCCACGACCTCGCCCAGCCAGACGCCCCACCCGGTCCGGACGTGGGTGGAGGGTTGCCAGGCGGGTTGGCCGAACATCAGGTCGGCGAGCGCCACCCCAGCCAGGGCACCAGCGACCTGCGAGAGGACGTACAAGCCGCCCTCTCGCAGTGGCATTTCCCGTTCCGAGGTTGCCACGGCGGTGACGGCGGGATTGAAGTGCGCACCCGAGATCGGCCCGAGGGTCCAGATGAGGACACCGAGTCCGGCGACGGTGGCCACCGCGTTGATCAGCAGCACCAGCGCCAGGTTGTCGGTCAGCTCGGTCCCCATGATTCCGGAACCGACGACGACGGTGACCAGCAGACCGGTGCCAAGGAACTCTGCGGCCAGTCGCCGCGCGAGCGGATGGGAGGTCATCGGTCGGCGGCGATCCCCGCAGTCAGTGGCGCAGCAGTTGCGGGCGGCTCGACGGTCGCCGCGGGACTGCAGCATGGAGCTGCTGCCTCGAGTAGTGGAAGCGTGGACGTGGCGGGTTGTGGGTTGGCGGGGTCGTCGTCCTTGACCGTGTAGATCTCCCAAGGGGCACCAGCCGGGTCGGAGATCCAGACCTTGTCCTGCAGGGCGTAGCAGCAGGTGGTGTCCGACTCCTCAAAGGTGGCCAGCTCGGCTTCGACCAGTCGCGCTGTGGCGGCGTGCACCTCCTCGGGGCTGGCGACCTCGACTCCCAGGTGGTTCAGGGCACCTGCGGGACCTGTCCCTCGCGCTTCGGCCGGGATCTCGATGAGGACAAGTTTCAAGGCCGGATCGGCGACCACGAAATTGGCGTAGCCGGGCCGGCGCTTATGAGGTTGGACGCCGAACACGGTGGAATAGAAGGCCACCGAAGCGTCCAGGTCCGCAACGTTCAACGCCAACTGCACTCTAGACATGCTGACCACCCTATCGCTATATTGATATCCGTCGATCCAAAGTATCCGCTAAACATTGATGTCTGTCAATATATAGGGTTCGCACCACCGGAAAGGAGCGGGGGCTATGACTCCCTCAACCAGCGATGCTGGGCTTCACGTCGGCGAGCAACCTGTCTCCGCTTCCGGCCCGGAATGCTGCCCAACCGGACTCGCACGTCCGCTGGATCGCGGCAGCGCCGAGGAACTAGCCAGGTTGTTCAAGGCCGTGTCGGATCCCGCTCGGCTACAGCTGCTGGCGCTGATCCGGGCGAGCGACGCTGGTGAAGTCTGCGCGTGCGACCTCACTGCGCCGCTCGGATTGTCCCAACCCACGGTCAGCCACCACCTGAAAATCCTCACCGAGGCAGGGCTCATCGCCCGAGAGCAGCGGGGAACCTGGGCCTGGTTCTCGCTGGTGCCGGGGCGGTTGGACGAGCTGGCCGCGGTCTTCGCGTAGGTCTCAGGCTTCGTCGTGGAGGTGAACCGGGGTGGAAGCAGTCGGAACACCTGACACGGCTGTGATGACGCGGCTGTCGCCGCTGAACCGGCTACTGCCGGTGTGGATCCTGCTCGCCATGGCGGCGGGACTGTTGCTGGGCCGCCTAGTCCCCGCCGCGCAGGACGCGCTAGATGCGGTGAAAGTCGGCCAGACGTCCCTTCCGATCGCGCTGGGTCTGCTGTTGATGATGTACCCGGTGTTGGCGAAGGTGCGCTACGAGGACATGGGCCACGTCACCGGAGATCGGCGGTTGCTGTGGCTGTCCCTGCTACTGAACTGGGTTATCGGACCGGCGTTGATGTTCGCGCTCGCCTGGACCTTCCTGCCGGACCAGCCGGCCTTCCGGACCGGTCTCATCGTGATCGGGCTCGCGCGCTGTATCGCGATGGTGTTGATCTGGAACGACCTGGCGTGCGGCGATAGCGAGGCTGCCGCGTTACTGGTGGCCCTGAACTCGGTGTTCCAGATTCTCGCGTACGCGCTGCTCGGCACCTTCTACCTGAAGATCCTGCCTGGCTGGCTGGGACTCGACACCCAGGACGTGACCTTCTCCACCTGGGAAATCACCAAGGCGGTCCTCATCTTTCTCGGCATCCCGCTGGTGGCCGCATTCTTCACCAGACGGATCGGCCTGCGCGCAAAGGGACGGCAGTGGTACGAGACCAAGTTTCTCCCGCGGATCGGTCCCTGGGCCTTGTACGGGCTGTTGTTCACGATCGTCGTGATGTTCGCGCTGCAGGGAGATGCCATCCTGAGCGACCCGATATCCGTGGTCCAGATCGCGATCCCGCTGCTGGTCTACTTCGCAGTCATGTGGGGGGTGTCGTTCTTTCTCGGCACTCGCTCACACCTGGGTTACCCCAAGACCGCGACCCTGGCGTTCACTGCCGCGGGTAACAACTTCGAGCTCGCCATCGCGGTGAGCATTGCCGTCTGGGGGGTGACCTCGGGGCAGGCCCTGGCCGGTGTGATCGGACCGTTGATCGAGGTGCCGGCGTTGGTGGCGCTGGTCTACGTCTCGCTGTGGCTGAAGCGGAGGTAGGATTCCCGGCAACCCTGGCCCGGGGCGACCCGACCCACGACGTGAGGATGATCAGAGTTCATGCGCAGCACCCGAACGATTGCGACCCTCTCCGCCCTCTCTGCGACCGTCGCAGTGGTGGCGGCGGGGTGCGGCAACTCCTCGAGCCCGGCTGCATCGTCGGGTGCCGCATCGTCGGGTGCCGCCTCCTCGCAGGCTCCGCGGCCAGGTGAGGCGGCGGTCCGCACCGCGATGGAAAGTCTGACCTCCCCGGGCGGCCCACCAGGGGTGATCACGGTCATCCAGACGGGGGTCGACCGACGCGAGATCGGTGTTGGCCTTGCCAACATCGAAGCGAATCAGCCGATGACCGGCGCCGCAACGACGCGGATCGCCAGCATTTCCAAGGCCTTCAACGGAGCGGTCATCTTGAGCCTGGTGGCCAGCGGCAAGTTCGCGCTGTCCGACACGGTCGCGACCCTTCTGCCCACCGCCCCGGCATCCTGGGGGAAGGTCACCCTGGCGCAGGTATTGCAGCACACCAGCGGTCTCCCCGACTACATCAAGAGTCCGGCGTTCATCAAAGAGTTGGTGGCGAACCCGCAGATGCAGCGGACCCCCGAGCAGTTGATCGGCTACGTCGCCGATCAACCCCCGGCTTTCCCGGCGGGCACCCAGTACCTCTACTCCGACACAGACAACATCGTCGCTGGGTTGATCGCGGAGAAGGCGACTGGCAAGCCATATCCGGAACTTCTGACCAGCCTTGTCACGGAACCTCTCAACCTCCCCGGGACGGAACTCCCCGCCACCTCTGCGATGCCCGCCGGATTCATCCATGGCTACGAACCGGCCGACCCGGCCGCTGCTTCCCCAGTCGCCGCCTCGGCTGCCACCGCCTCGGCCGCCGCCGCCCAGCCCACCGATGTCAGCGATCTGATCAACCCCGGCCTCGCCTGGGCATCCGGTGGGATGATCACAACTCCGTTCGAGTTGAACACGTTCATCAGGGCCTACGCGACGGGACAACTCACCACCCCGGCCATTCATCAGGCGCAGCTGCAGTTCGTACCCGGTGGCGGCGGTCCGCCAGGGCCGGGTGTCAACTTCAGCGGGCTGAGCATCTATCGCTATGTCACCCCCTGCGGAACGGTCTACGGGCACACCGGAAACATGCCTGGCTACACCCTCTTCGCTGCCAGCACGCCGGATGGGACCGACAGCGTGGTGGTGGCGGCCAACAGTCAGATCAGTTCCAAGGGCGACAATCCCACCTTCAAGAAGCTGCTTGCAGTTCAGAATGCCGCCATCTGCGCGGCCACTGGCAAAGCGGGAACCTCGGCCTCGCCAAGTCAGTGAGGCGCGGGTGGCCGCTACGTATCGCCTGCCTCGGGTAAGAGGTGTGCACAGATGACCTTCAACCATCCACACCTGGGTGCTCGCTTCGACCGCGGCCCGCTCGGCGAGTAGCGTCGGAGGAGGTCCGAGGTTGACTCAGGCCGTCGGCGTTGGGGAGTTGCATCATGTCTCGTTTTCGAATCACTCTCGCAGTTCTCGTGGTTGCGGCCGGAGGCCTGCTGGCCGCTCCACCCGCCCAGGCCAATGGAGGCCAGACGTTCGATGTGACGAGCCCGTCGATGTGCGGCGGTGCGGGCACATTTGAGCAGGCCGTGAAAGATGCCAACGCGAGCCCGGGCACAGACACCATCCAGTTCGCGGCCGGTTTGACCGTGTCTGCCTCCCCGTGTGCAACGACCGCCGGGCCGGAACAGTTCCCGATCCAGGCCTCCGAAGCCGTGGACATCGTCGGCAACGGCGCGACGATCGTCGGCGACATGTACTGGGTTGACTTCGCGGGCAGGGTCAACAACTTCCTTTTGTGTCCCAGCCGTACTGCCAACTCGCATTGGATTCAGAAATCGACGGGGTTCCTGGCGGCTGGAGTTTCTGGCCATGACAACACTGGGGTCGCGGTATCAGTGTCTGGGCTGTCATTTGACGGCCTCCCCGAAATCGCAGTTGCCTATGAGAACGCTTCCCTCACGCTGGCCGACTCCTCCGCGACGAACATAATGTCGTTCAACGAAGACTGCACTCGAGGGGCGATCTCGGGGTTCGCCGGTGCCGACGTGACCCTGCGCAACGTCCGCATCACCGAGTCCTACGCGCCTGGAATGGACACCGGTGAGGGCGGCACCGGCGCCCTGATCTCCGGGGTGAACGGCGACCTGGTGCTCGACGGGGTGTTTCTCGGCAACAACTGGCAGGGACGGGCTGTGACCTGGCAGGAGAATCAGGGGACGTCTTCGGTAAAGGTTTTCTCCAGCAGGATGATCGACTCCGGCGGGCTCAGCCTCGACTCGACCACCTCGGCCATCGTCAACAGTGCCTTCATGTCGCAGGGCAGCACCGCCGCAAACCGGGTAACCGGATACTCGGGCGCCACCACCATCAAGGCGAGCACCTTCTACTGGACCGAGCCGGTGTGCCAACCGAACTGCGGCACCGACGGCATGGGGTTCTGGCTACCAGGGGCCGGGACGATCGATTTCCAGACCACCGCGGTCGGAGCGGATGCGACATACCCGAACTCGGGTCCGCTGCTCTTCGGTGACACCACGAAGTTCACCTCAGACGCGCTGACGTGGATTCAGCAGACGGCGAACCAGTCCAACGCGGCCCTGATGGCCATCTTGCCGCAAGTGATGACCACCCACCCTGGTCTCTCGCCAACGGGTCAGGGGGTCTCCTGGGTGGACTACATCACCCCCATGTTGGGCACGGCCTTGCTGCCGGGTGTCCTCATTGATGCGGTGCCTGGTGCGGATTGCCCAGGAGGGGTGAATGAGCTGCGCAGCCCGTTGGACAACTCCTGCGTGACCTCCGATGTGTTGGGAAACCCTCGGTGGGACGCGGGCAACCAGACGCGCAATATCGGCGCGGTCCAAAATGTCCAGTCGCCGCACCTGGCGATAGACATAGCCACTCCGATCACTGCCACCAGCGTGCCCCTGGTGTGGAACCGCCCCCCGGATCCCCTAGCTGGGCCGATCACCGGCTACCTCGTCTACTACGTTCCAGTCGCGGGCGGACAGCAGCAGACATTCCCCGTCCAGGGTGCTGATGTGGTTGCGGCGGTGATCCCCGGGCTGACGCCGGGCACGCCGTACGTATTCTCGGTTGCCGGGGTCACAGATCAGGGGGCCGGAACGACGTCCAACGCAGTCACCGAGACCCCCATCAGCGACGTCGAGGTCCCCCAGGTGAGCGCGGTCGGCGGCGATACCCAAGTGGTGGTGTCCTGGACCGAACCGGCCCTTAATGGGCACCCCGGTCCGCTCAGCTACTTCGTCCAGTACCGCAAGGTCGGTGAGTTGGCTTGGGTCAATGGTCCGGGGAACCTCTCCGGTCGCACCACCGTCATCCCAGGACTGACAAACGGCACTCCGTACGAGTTCGCTGTCACGGCGGCCGCGGCAGACGGCTCAGCTTCGCCGCAGATCGGTACGGCAACCGCGACACCCTACGGTGCAATCGGAACGCCAGTCCCCACGGCTACGCCTGGTAACGGCAAGGTCGGGCTGACGTGGCCGGTGCCCAGCACTGGCGGCCGCACCATCACCGGCTATCGGGTGTACTACCGGGTATGGGGGAGCAGCGCCTGGCGAGGATTCACGACTGTCGCGTCACCCAGCGCCGTCGTCACGGGCCTGACCAACGGTCGCAAATACGCTTTCGGAGTTGTCGCGGTGGCGGCCGATGGTGCGCACAGCGCGATGGGCATGACCGGCGCAACTCCGATGGCGACGTTGCCGCTGGCTGTCACGGGAACGAGGCCGGCTGGCAACCCGCTGCCCCGCACCGGTTCAACTCTCGTGGTCGGCGCGGCGACGACGTCCTCGCAGGGGACCATCCAGACGCGCGTGAGGTGCGCACCGGTGGGGGTGACTTCAGTGCGCGGTGACTTGCGGTACTGCCGAGCTACTGTCGGCGCCAATGGTGCCGTCACCATAACGACGTTCGGCTATCGGGGGGTCCGCGTAACCGTCACCCAGCAGGCCGTGCCTCGCCCCGGACAGACCGGCTACATGCCATCGGTGGTGTGGACTCGCAGCTGGGGAACCACTGGCTGACGCCTGGGGCCAGGAAGGCTTGACCCCCATCCGGGGGCCAGACGCAACACGCCAATCCGACGTATGCTGACGAGACGAGTTGGGCCGGGCGACCCCCGGTCGTGTCACCGCTGCGAACGGGCAACTAGTTTCTCGATTCGCGGCTCAGTCAGACCGCCCGACGGAAGGCAACCCCAGGAGTCCCGGCGCGGTCCATCGAAGGAAGGTTCGAGCGTGCAGACATCGCCGACAAGACAGATGCTGATCGCCATCTCCGCTGTGCTGGCCACGGTTGCGGCTGTGTGTGGCACCGCCGCCGCAGCGGCGGCCGCCGGAGGGGCCTCTGTGGGGCTGAGCCTCAGCCACAGTATGTGGAGCGGAGGGTCGGGTCGGACAACCACGGCGACTGTCACCAACACGGGTACGGTGGCGATCTCTTCCTGGACCTTAAAGGTCCCTTACGCCAACGGCATCACCGAACTCTGGAGTGCGACCGGATCCAGCGCAGGTGGGCAATTGACGGCCACCAATGCGGCCTGGAACGGCACGATCGCACCGGGCGCATCGGTCACGTTCGGGTTCAACGACCCCTCCGCCACCACCTCGGCGCCACTCACCTGTGTGGCAACTCTGAACGCTGTCGCGGGCGGGTGCTCCGTCACTGCGTCAACAGCGTCACCCACCCCAACCCCCACTGCGACGGCAACCCCCACCCCCACCTCGACGGCCTCACCGTCCGCCACCCCCACGGCCTCACCGTCCGCCACCGCGAGTCCGGCCCCGACGACCGGCGCGCTGGCATTTCCGCTGTCCACCAGCGGCAACAAGATCGTCGATGCGGCCGGCAAGGAGGTCATCCTGCAGGGTGTCAACTGGTTCGGTTTCGAAACGCAGAACCATGTGGTCCACGGGCTGTGGTCGCGGGATTACGTCGACATGATCAAGCAAATCAAGGCTCAGGGATTCAATGTGATCCGACTGCCGTTCTCGCTCCAAGCGCTGACGTCCACATCGTCGTCAAGCATTGATTTCGGCGGCGGCAGGAATGCCGGGTTGGCGGGTAAGACGCCGCAGCTGATGATGGATGAGATCATCGCGGAAGCCGGTCGGCAGGGTCTGGCAGTCATCCTCGACAACCATTCGCAGGCAGATGACGGCTTCACCTACGACCTCTGGTACGGCCAGGCCGGTTACACGGAGGACGCTTGGGTTGCCGCCTGGACCAAGTTGGCCCAGCGATACCGGAGCACTCCGAACGTGATCGGCGCAGACCTCAAGAACGAGCCGCACGGGTCTGCCACCTGGGGTACCGGGCTGGCCACGGATTGGCGCCGCGCGGCCGAGCGTGCGGGTAACGCCGTGCTGACGGCCAACCCGAACCTGTTGATCCTGGTCGAGGGGATTGAAGGGACCGTGGCGGGCGGCCAGCAATTAACCCAGCATTGGTGGGGCGGGAACCTCGAGGGCGTCCGACTCAACCCGGTGCGGCTGATCACGCCCAAGAAGCTTGTCTACTCACCGCACGAGTACGGCCCGGGCGTTTGGGCACAACCCTGGTTCGCAGACCCGAACATGGCGACGATCCTGGCCGACCGGTGGACCAAGGGCTTCGGCTATGTCCACGAGAGCGGCACTGCCCCCATTCTGATCGGGGAGTTCGGGGCCAAGAACACCGGACTCGACACGGTCGAAGGGCGCTGGATCCGCCAGTTCGGTGACTATCTGGGTCGTAAGGGGATGAGTTGGACCTTCTGGGCATGGAACCCCAACTCCGGCGACACCGGAGGCATCCTCAAGGATGACTGGATCACGCTGCAGCAGCCGAAGGTCGACTTGCTCTCTGCAGTGATCCGCCGGGAGCCGATCCCGTTCGGTGGAACGGTCAGCCCCACGCCGACGCCGACGCCCACCCCGACGCCGACCCCCCCGCCCCCGCCCCCCCCCACCCCCCCCCCGCCCCCCCCCCCCCCCCCCCCCCCCCCCCCCCCCCCCCCCCCCCCGGGCCTCTCGGTGGCGTTCGCCAAGGACTCCAGCTGGGGTAAGGGTTATTGCATGAGTACGACGGTGACCAACAAGGGCGCGACGACCGTGAACAGTTGGACGCTGAGGTACTCCCTGCCGACCAGCACGACGATCACGTCGTCCTGGAACGGCACCGTGACCCGTGTCGGAACGGCCGTGAAGGTGGTACCGCCCGGCTGGGCCGCGCAGCTCAAGCCGGGGCAGTCTGTGTCTGCGTATGGCTTCTGCGTGAAAGGTACCGGCCTGCCGTCGGCAGCCTCCGTGAGTTGATGGGGCTGATCCTCGCCTCGGGGGTTCACCGAGCGTGGGGTCCATCGATCATCGGTCGACGGATGGGGGAATCAGGCAACGGCGCCGTCCAGCAGCAACCGCGTCGCAACTCTGGTTGACGCCGAGGATGTGATGGAGCCGCTGCAATCGGGTCTTGAAGGTGTTCG
The DNA here is from genome assembly GCA_964547485.1 of uncultured Actinomycetes bacterium. Classification (GTDB taxonomy): domain Bacteria; phylum Actinomycetota; class Actinomycetes; order S36-B12; family UBA10799; genus JACJWR01. Next base: position 1,364 of record CAZJNU010000033.1, on the reverse strand, counting down.
CCGGATGCCCAGTTTGGCGGCCAACTGGGCGTTCGTCGTGCCCGCGGGCAGGAACTCGAGCCGATTCGACGCACGGGGGCCTGAGGCGGGCGACTCGGCGTCGCTCGTGCCAGTTCAGGGCGGAGCTCGGGTTAGCGATCGGAAGGGTGCCGAATAGGATCAGTCACGGCTTCGTCGGGCAGAGAGGCACCCGATTCGTTGCTTCCCCACGCCGCCACCACACGCTCCCACCAGGCGGGGCGAGGGGCGTTGCTGCCCTCCTCTCGTTGGCGACGTCGGTGCCAACGTAACTGCACGAGCGCGAACCAGAGCGACGTCACCACCACGTCGAAGATGGAGATCAGGATCATGTAGTACAACAGCGAGTCCACGTTGCGCAGCAACTGCAGCATTGTGACGATCGCGGCCTTCAGTGAGATCGTCTGACCGAGAATGAGAAAGAGGCTGACCACTGTCAACGGCACGGACTTAGCCAGCTCGTGCGCGGCCTCGAGGTTCACATGTGCGAGCAGTCGACTGGCCCCCACGATGACCGCAGCTGCGATGATCAGTTCGTTGCCCGGCCGGATACCCGTGCCCCGATTCGATGCCAAGACCAGAATCGTGAGGATGGACATCAACCACAGCGGGTCCAGTAGAACCGGGGTGGCGGCGTACCGCCAGAACGCTCGGACCGAAAACGTCGGTGGCGCACCCACCCGCTCGGTCAGATCGAGTCGCGGGTGCTGCATTCCCCGGTAGATAGCGCGCAGGAGCAACACGGCCAGGGCCGCTGCGATGATGAATCCGAACAAGTACCAGCCTTGGAGTTGCCAAACGGGCACCTGGCCGCCGTCGAGCCCCATCGCCTCTAGGAGGTCGTCCCAACTGTTGATGCCCTGCTGGTCTGGGTCTAGCAGCGGAGTCATAATGGGTTCGGGGCTATTCGTCGGGGCAGGTGTTGGTGTCGGCGAGGGAGACACGGGCAGCGCGAACATGATCTAGACGAGCCTAGGCTGCAGGGCTCCTGGCCCACTGCCCGTCGCGGCAGCGTGTCGCACGGTCTTTACGCTGCTTCCTCAGTCAGATTGACGGGCAGATTGAGGGGCAAACGATTCAGCGAGGGATGGCCCAACGGACACACCCAGCCAGGAAGTCCACGGGAGTTTCGTCACCCCGACGTCCGGAGTTTCGTCGCCAACTCGCATCCGGCACGGGGTCCAGCGCCAGTAGGCCCTCTCGCATCGACCGCGGCGTCAGCGTACATCTGTCGGCGAGGTTGAACCACAAACCTTGTGTAGGCCTCAGCCGATAGTCTCGCGGCCACGCCCGGAGGTCGTCACTCTCCAAACAGGGGTCCAAGCCATCCCACCGGACCACAAAGG
>CAZJNU010000032.1:13815-26634 GCA_964547485.1 uncultured Actinomycetes bacterium | reverse complement strand
GCGACGGCCTCGCATTTCGCGCGGGCGAGGGCGAGCGCAATGGCGGCTGGGGGCTCACCAGGCAGGGATGCGGCCACCGCGTCCTCTTCAACGTCGCTGTTGATCTGGCGGAACGCGATCCCGGCTGACGTCAGCAGCCGAGCGCGGGAGGCTGACGCGGAGGCCAGTATGAGCGCGACAGCCGACATCGTTTCGGTCAGCGGGGTAGAGCCGAGGCCCACCAGGAACTGGGCCCGCCGGGGTAGATCGCGCCGCGTTGCATCCGAGTCGGCGCCCCCCACTGGGAGGCATCGGCCGCTGCGCCGGCGTCGGGAGCTGCCCCGGAACCGGCCGCGGCGAGCACCGCCACCAGCGCGGCCAACTCCTCAGCGTTCGGGTCGCCCCGGACGATTCGCAGCACTGGCACGACCGGTGTCGTCGCTTCCGCCTCTGGCGCGGTCACAGCGGGATGTTCCCGTGCTTCTTGGGCGGCAGCGTCTGCCGCTTGTCACGCAATGCCCGCAGTGCCCGCACCACCTGTGACCTGGTCTCGTTGGGCATGATCACCCGGTCGATGTAGCCGCGCTCGGCCGCCAGGTAGGGGTTGGCCAACATGTCGTTGTACTCATCGATCAGCCGGGTCCGCTCCACATCCGGATCCTCGGCCGCGGCCAACTCCTTGCGGTAGAGGATGTTCACCGCGCCTTGGGCTCCCATCACGGCGATCTGGGCGGTCGGCCACGCCAGCGAGACATCGCCACCGAGGTGCTTGGAGCCCATCACGTCGTAGGCGCCGCCGTAGGCCTTGCGGGTGATGACGGTGACCTTCGGAACCGTCGCTTCGCAGTAGGCGTAGATCAACTTGGCGCCCCGGCGGATGATGCCGTTCCATTCCTGATCCGTGCCGGGTAGGAAGCCGGGGACGTCCACAAATGTCAGCACCGGCACGTTGAAGGCGTCGCAGGTGCGGACGAACCTTGCCGCCTTCTCGGAGGCGTCGATGTCCAGCGTGCCGGCGAACTGCATCGGCTGATTGGCCACGACCCCGACCGGGCGCCCCTCGACCCGACCAAAGCCGGTGATCATGTTGGGCGCGAACAGCGGCTGCACTTCCAGGAAGTCCGCGTCATCGAGCACATGCTCAATCACCGTGTGCATCTCGTAGGGCTGGTTTGGGGAGTCCGGGATGATCGTGTCTAGTTCGCGATCTTCATCGCTGACATCCAGATCCGCCTCAACGTCGAACGCCGGCGGAAGTTCCATGTTGTTGCTCGGCAGGAAGCTCAGCAGCGATTTGACGTACTCCAGCGCGTCGTCCTCGTCGGCTCCCATGTAGTGGGCGACTCCCGACTTGGAGTTGTGGGTCCGCGCGCCGCCGAGCTCTTCGAACTCCACGTCCTCGCCGGTGACGGTCTTGATCACGTCCGGGCCGGTGATGAACATGTGCGAGGTCTTGTCGACCATCACGATGAAGTCGGTGACGGCGGGTGAATAGACCGCGCCGCCGGCGCACGGTCCCATGATCAACGAGATCTGCGGGATTACCCCCGACGAGTGAACGTTGCGCAGGAAGATCTCGCCGTACAGGCCCAGCGACACAACACCTTCCTGGATTCGGGCGCCACCGGAGTCATTGATGCCGATCACCGGCACTCCGGTCTTCATCGCGAGATCCATCACCTTGACGATCTTCTCGCCGAAGACCTCGCCGAGGGACCCGCCGAAGACAGTGAAGTCCTGCGAGAACACGCAGACTGGTCGACCGTCAATCGTGCCGTAGCCGGTGACGACGCCGTCGCCGTACGGCCGGGTCGCCTCCAACCCGAAGGCGTGCGAACGGTGCCGGGCCAACTCGTCGAGCTCGACGAAGGATCCCTCGTCCATCAGCGCCAGCACCCGCTCGCGCGCGGTCATCTTGCCCTTGGCGTGCTGTTTGGCGATGGATTTCTCGGAACCGGCATTGGCTGCCGCCAACCTCCGGCTCTCCAGTTCGGCGAGTTTGCCCGCCGTCGTGGCCCGATCGACCGTCTGGTCGTCCGGCTGGCTGGGCTGCGCGCTCATGACACCTCCGCTTTGTGGCTGTCCAGTTACCGTAGCAACGTGAGCCCACCTTCGTCGCCGAGACCTCGTGCGCCGCTGACCGCGGAGAGCGTGACCAATGCCCTGGCGAGCCACGATCTGGTGGGTCGGGTCCGGGTACTGGCCAGCTGTGACAGCACAAACGCTGAGGCTCGGCGGCTACTCGCGGTCGGATCCGAGGCAGCGCCCGGGCCTGTTGAGTCGTCGTGGCTGCTGGTCACCGCCGAGGAACAGACCGGTGGTCGGGGTCGGCTGGATCGGAGCTGGACTTCGCCAACGGGCGCTGGGGTGCTGATGAGTCTGGCGGTGGCCATTCCCGCCACTGCGGTGGCCACCACGGTCGGATGGTTACCCCTGATCGCTGGCCTGGCGACGGCGGCCGCCTGCCGTCGGCTGGCGGTGCTGGCGGAAGTGAAATGGCCGAATGACGTGGTGATAGGCGACCCGGCGCGCAAACTTGCCGGGGTGTTGGTGGAGCGCACCGGTGTCTGGGCAGTGATCGGCATCGGGATCAATGTCGACCTGAGACCCGCGGAGTTCCCGACTGCGACGACCGGTTCGCTGGTGGTCGAGACCGGTGCGGCGCTGCTGGACCGGGCGGCTCTGGTGGCCGATGTCGTCAACGGGCTGGTGGCCCGGTGGCGGCGACTGCTGGCTGCCGGCGATGCCGAGCGGTCCGGGCTGCACGACGAATACCTCCGGCAGTGCGCGACGCTGGGTCAGCAGGTTCGGGTGCAGCGATCCGCGTCGGTCGATCTGGTGGGTCGGGCGGTCGGCATTGACAGTGCAGGCCATCTACTGGTGGTAGACCGGGCTGGTCGCCGCCAGACGGTGACAGTCGGCGACGTGGTCCACGTCCGCGGGTTTCAGCCATAACCAGCCAATGGGGGCAAGCCGATGGCGGCCAGCCAGCGGGCGTGCCACCATCGGGGCATGGCCTACCCCCAGAAGCTGCTCGCGGACAATGAGAAAATCGAATTCGACCTCCGCCCCCATTGGAGTTCGATCTCCATTCCGATCGTCTGGTTCATCCTGATCGTCGGGGTGGGAGGCTTCCTGTACGGGCAACTGGGGAGCTGGCTCGAGTCCAATCAGAGTGTCCTGTCGGTGGTCCGCTGGGGGATCATCATCATTGGGGTCTTCCTCTTCCTGTTCCTGGTGTATCGACCGGTGATCGCCTGGTTCACCACCCAATACGTGTTCACCAACCGCAGGTTGATCGTGCGCACCGGCCTGATTGCTCGGCGCGGCCGGGATATGCCGTTGTCGAAGGTGAACAACGTGATCTTCGACCACACGATCATCCAGCGGATCCTCAACTGCGGCACCCTGACAATCGAGAGCGCGGCCGAGAACGGCTCGCTGGTGGTCGCCTACGTACCGAATGTCGAACATGTTCAGCGGGAGGTCTACCGGCTGCACGACGAAGACGACGCGTTCCGGGCGGCGCGCTCGGAGATGTATGAGAGCCAGTTCCGGCAAGGGAACACCCCGGAGGTGCTGGCTGATTTCGGTGTGCCGACCGGGGAGCACCCCGACCTGCCGTCGACGCCCGGTCAGCCACAGACAGGGGCGGCTCCGACCCAGCGAATCCCGCAGCAGCCGCAGCCCCAGCAGCAGCCCACTACCCAGGTCCCTCAGCCGCAGCAACCCCAGCCCCAGCCGCCCCAGCCGACGACCCGGGTGACACCACCACCCGGGGGACCGCCGGCGGCGCCGCCGAGCAGCGGCTCGGGCAACTGGTGAGACGTCGGGCCGAACAGTCGAGTCGGGTCGCCGGACAGCTGGGCCGGGCGGCAATCCCGGACGCGGCCGATGCGGGTCATGGCTAAGGCCCCCGAACTGCCGCCGGCCACCTCCGAGCACCTGATCGAACGGGTGTTGGGGGCGCCGCGGGAGTTCACCAGCGCGGACGTGGCCGCCGCGGCCGGACTGAGCATCGATGACGCGCGGCAGTACTGGCGCGCCATGGGCTTCGCCGACGTGGGCGATTCCAAGGCCTTCACCAAGAAGGACATCAAGGCGCTGCGCACCGTGGCGCAACTTGTGGCCAGTGGGGTGGTCTCCCAGCCTGAGGCGGTCGAGATCATTCGGTCGCTCGGCCAGAACACCTCTCGGATGGCCGACTGGCAGACCGGCACCATCGCTCGGCTGCTCAATCGGCACGGCGAGGTTCCGGACGACACGGCGATGAGCCCGGAGGATGTCGGCAAGGTAGGCCAACTCGCCACTGCGCTGATGCCGAGCCTGCAGGACATGCTCGTCTATGCCTGGCGGCGACAACTGGCCGCAGCCATGCAGCGCAGTATGGACACCGCGGACGCGGCCGACGAGGAGATCGCCGGTCAGCAGTGCGTGGGTTTCGCCGACCTGGTCGGGTTCACCAGGCTCTCCAGGCGGCTGCCCGATCAGCGCCTTGCCGCCCTGGTCACGACGTTCGAAGGCGACAGCGCCGACGTGGTGGCTGCCACCGGCGCGCGATTGATCAAGACCCTCGGCGACGAGGTGATGTTCGCCGCGGACACTCCCGAGGAGGCGGTCGAGACAGCCCTTCGACTGCATGAGACGCATGCCCACGACGAGGATGTGCCGCTGCTACGAATCGGGTTGTCGTTTGGCGAAGTGGTGACTCGGATGGGCGACCTGTACGGCAGCACCGTGAACATGGCCAGTCGACTGACGGTGCTCGCCCGACCTGGGGCCACGTTGGTCGATCAGCCGACCTTCGAGAGCGTCGAAGGCCTACCTGGGCTGGACGTCCGGCCGCTTCGCCCGCGGATTCTGCGGGGGCTGGGGGCCGTGCGTGCGTGGTCGGTGAGTCGCGCCGGTTAGGCTCGCGGGCGTCGGCCACCAAGCGGAGGTTCCCATGTCCGGTTCGCAGATCGAGGCCCCTCACACCGAAGCCCGAAATCGGGCCCTCGCCGGTGGTGCACCCAAGTACCACGAGGCGAACGCGGCGCGCGGCAAGATGTTCGCCCGCGCCAGGATCGACCAGTTGGTGGATGAGGGCTCGTTCGTCGAGGACGCTCAGCTGGCCAATGCGATGGCGACCGGTCTACCCGCCGACGGCGTCATCATCGGAACCGCCACCGTCAACGGTCGGCCGGTCGCGCTGATGGCCAACGACAGCACCGTCAAGGCGGGCTCCTGGGGGGCGCGCACCGTTGAGAAAATCATCCGGATCATCACCCGCGCCTACGACCTAGGGATCCCCATGGTCTGGCTGGTGGACTCCGCCGGCGCCAGGATCACCGATCAGGTGGACCTCTTCCCCGGTCGACGGGGAGCCGGAAACATCTTCTACAACCAGGTGCGGGCGTCCGGGTCCATCCCGCAGGTGTGTGCGCTGTTCGGCCCGAGCGCGGCGGGCGGTGCCTACATCCCGGCCTTCTGTGACCTGGTCGTGATGGTCGAGGGCAACGCCTCGATGTATCTGGGCTCCGACCGGATGGTGGAGATGGTCACCGGCGAGAAAACGACGCTGGAGGAGATGGGCGGCGCCCGGGTTCACTGCACGCAGAGCGGGGTCGGCCACAAGTTGGTGAAGACCGAGACTGAGGCGTTGGCCGCGGTGGCCGCCTACTTGTCTTACCTGCCAGACAACTATCGGCACGACCCCCCGGCCATCGCAGCCACCGGACCAGAGGGAATCGACCTTCGCGCGCTCGTCCCCGCCAGTGAGCGGCAGGCATTCGACATGCGCAGGTATGTCCGGGGGCTGTTGGATGCGGACAGCTTCTTTGAGATTCACGCTCTCTGGGCTCGTGAGGTGCTGGTCGGGTTCGGCCGGCTGGACGGTCGGACGGTCGGGATTGTGGGCAACAATTCGATGTTCAAGGGCGGCGTGCTGTTCGTGGACTCCGCCGACAAGGCGGCGCGGTTCATCAACATCTGTGACGCCTTCAACGTGCCGATCATCTTCCTGGCCGATGTCCCCGGGTTCATGGTCGGCAGCGCTGTCGAACGGCAGGGGATCATCCGGCACGGCGCGAAACTGATCACCGCGGTAAGTGAGGCGACCGTGCCGAAGTTCTGCGTCGTGGTCCGGAAGGCTTACGGGGCCGGTCTGTACGCGATGGGCGGACCAGGGTTCAACCCGGACGCAACCATTGCGCTGCCGACCGCCAAGATCGCCGTGATGGGGGCAGAGGCAGCAATCAATGCGGTCTACGCGAACAAGATCGCGGCGATCGAGGATGAGGACGAACGTGCCCGATTCGTCAGCGACAAGCGGGAGGAATACGAGGAGGACATCGATCTGCTCCGACTCGCCAGCGAGTTGGTGATCGATGCGGTGGTCGAACCGGAGGAGCTGCGCGCCGATCTGATCGCCCGGATGCTGGTGGCCACGCGTAAGGATCGCTCTTTTTCCCGTCGCCGGCACGGAATTCCGCCCGTCTGAACCGCGGTCGGCCGCGCCCGCGGACCCCGCGACGTGCGTCGGAGGCCTAACATGGGGGGATGGCTCGAGTAATCCTTGCCGAGGACGATGAGGCGATTTCGGAACCACTGGCGCGCGCCCTGCGCCGGGACGGCCACGAGGTAGCGGTGTTGAACACCGGTCAAGGGGCGTTGGAGGTTGGTAGCGCCGGGGTTGGGGACCTGATGGTGCTGGACCTGGGACTTCCGGGTATCGACGGGATCGAGGTCATCCGAAGTCTGCGCGAGCAGGGCAGCAAAATGCCGATCATCGTGGTGACGGCGAGGACCTCCGATCTGGATTTCGTGGTCGGGCTGGACGCCGGTGCCGACGATTACGTGGCGAAGCCGTTCCGGATCGACGTGCTGCTGGCTCGGGTCCGGGCACTGGTCCGGCGGGGCTCTTCGCCGGCGATCATCAGGGTCGGTGAGATGGTGATCGATTCCGCCGCCCGCCGGGTCCGGGTGGGCGACAACGAGGTCCCGCTCACGCCCAAGGAGTACGACGTGCTGCTGCTGTTGTCGCAGAACGTCGGCAAGGTCATGTCGCGCGAGCAGATCATGAAGGAGATCTGGCGAGGGGAGTGGTTCGGCGGTTCGAAGACCCTGGATATGCACGTCTCGGGGCTGCGCCGGAAACTCGCCGAGGCCGGGGTCGGGCGGGAACCCACGATCGGTACCGTGCGCGGCGTCGGGTTCCGCATGGAGGAAGTCCCCGCCGCCAGCGGCGATCAGTCGGCCCGGCCGTAGGTAGCTCGGGTGTATCGACGATTCCTGTCTGCGACGCTGCGGGTGACGCTGGCGACTGTGGTGCTGATGGCCGTCGCACTCGGATCCCTCGCCGCTTACTTCATCCGACAGAATTTCCAGGGCCAGGCGAACGAGTTGGCTGCCCGTACTGCCGTTGCCGTCTCCTTCCGTGAGGCGAGTGGACTGGGCGTGACACCGGAATGGCTCGACTCCATCGCTCCCGACGATCAACTGGCGGTGTCGTTCAGCAACGGCCGGACAGTGACCGCGCCCGGACCGAGTGTCGGTCGGCAATTCGTGGCCACGCGACCAGATCCGCTCGGGGGTTTCACAGTCACCGCCGGTATCAGTCAGGCGCGGAGCTACGCCCTGTTCGGCGGTGCGATCGGGATCCTGCTGCTGACCTCTGCTGTGTCGCTCGCCGTCGCCTACCGGGTGGCCGGCCGGGAGGCCCGGCGGGTGAACCGACCGTTGGGGGATCTGGCCAGCCATGCTGAAACGTTGGGCAGCGGACAACATACTCGCCGGGCGAAGCCGACTGGCATCGACGAGATAGACCGGATCGCCAGGGTGCTGGACGACCGGTCGCATCGGATCGGTGAAGTGCTCGACGCCGAGCGTCGCACTTCCCGGGAGATGAGTCATCAGGTGCGGACACCGCTGACGGCGTTGTCGCTGCGACTCGAGGAGATCATCCTGACCGACGATCTGGCGGAGGCGAAGTCCGAGGCCGCCGTCGGCGTGGTGCAGATAGAACGGCTCACGGATGTCATCGACCAACTCGTCAAGGGCCGGCGGGAAGGGATCCAGACCGAACAGGAGAGGGTCGACCTGGCCAATCTGGTGTCAGACCAGATGGTCGAGTGGTACCCGGCGTTTGCCGCCCGAAAGCGACGGATCGTGCTGCAGGCAGGCCGGCACATCTACGCTTGGGCGAGCCCAGGGGGTCAGAGCCAGGTGTTGGCGACCCTGCTGGAGAACACCCTGCTGCACGGCCGCGGGGACGTGATCGTGAGGGTGCGGGAAAGTGGCAGCTCGGCCGTGCTGGAGGTGGTGGACAGTCGCGGGGTGATGCGGCTGAAGGAGGGCCAGGATCCGTTCGAGCGGGGAGTGTCAGCCAGCGGCACCGGTCTCGGGCTGGCGCTGGCGCGGACTCTGGTGTCGGCTGACGACGGGGATATTGCGATGACCTCGCGGCGCCCGCCGACCTTCACCGTCTACCTGCCGTTGTATCGGGACCAGACCCAGGCGAAGGCCAAAGCGAAAGCCGACCAAGCCGCGGTGGACGCCCAACTTGGCAAGTGGGTGGGTCCAGCCTGAGGTGCTGAGCCGCAGCATTTGCCGGCGGATCCAGCAGATCCAGCCTCAGATCTCGACGGTGCCCATCAGCCGCTCTCGCTCTTCAGGGTCGTCGACCTCGGGGAAGACGAACCTGCGGTACGACCAGAATCGGAACATGGTGCCCAACCCGAGCCCGATGACGTTGGCAGAGATGTTGTCGGCCAGGGCGCTTTCGAAGCCGAGCGCGTAGTGGCTGACCCAGAGGCACCCGACGGCGATCAGCATGGCCACGCCGTTGAGGGCGAAGAACAGCAGGTACTCGCGGGCGAAGGAGGTACGCCCGCGGTGCTTGAAGGTCCAGAACCGGTTCCCGAAGTAGGCCACCGTGGTGGCGGCGGCGACCGACACGACTTTGGCCGTCAGCGGCTTGCCATCCAGCGGGCCGAAGTAGAGAAGCAGGTTGAACAGTCCAATATCGACCACGAGGGCGCTAAGCCCGACGATGCCGAACTTGGCCAGCTCGTGGATGAGGCCTTGGAGTCGCTGATACAAGGACCGGACGAATCCCGAGGACACGGGCGCCTCCGGGGAGGATTGTTGTTCAAGTTGGGAGGTCTGTGCCACCTCCCTAGCCTACCCGGCTTTGTTGTGGTCGTGCCTCTGTGCCACCGTGAGTCTCGTCACCAGGGAAGTCGGAGTGGAACAGGAGACCCGGCATGGATTTGAGGCTGTCCGAGGAACATGAGGCGCTGCGCAAGACCGTTGAGGCCTTTGCGCAGGATGAGGTTGCGCCCGTCATCGGTGATTACTACGCCCGGGGTGAATTCCCACTGCCACTGGTGCGAACTATGGCCGAAATGGGCCTGTTCGGCCTCCCCTTCCCGGAGGAGTACGGCGGGATGGGCGGCGACTACGTGTCCCTCTGTGTGGCGATTGAGGAGTTGGCCCGGGTCGACTCCTCCATCGCCATCACATTGGAGGCGGGAGTGTCGCTCGGCGCGATGCCGATCTATCGGTTCGGTAGCGACGAGCTCAAGGCCGAGTGGCTACCTCGACTCACGTCGGGGGAACTGCTCGGGGCGTTCGGCCTCACCGAACCGGGCGCAGGTTCGGACGCCGGCGGCACCCGGACCACCGCGATGCTGGACGGAGACTCCTGGCTGATCAACGGCTCAAAGGCGTTCATCACCAACTCCGGCACGGAGATCACTGGCCTGATCACTGTCACCGCAGTCACCGACACCGGACCGGATGGCGGCAAGCAGATCTCCTCCATCCTGGTACCCGCGGGCACACCGGGTCTGACCGTCGCCCCCGGCTACCACAAGGTCGGCTGGGATGCCTCGGACACCCACGAGCTGTCCTTCGTGGACGTCCGCGTGCCCGCCACCAACCTGGTCGGAGACCGCGGCCGTGGCTACGCCCAATTCTTACGGATCCTGGACGAGGGACGGATCGCCATCGCCGCGCTCGCCGCCGGACTGGCGCAGGGGTGCGTGGACGAGTCGGTGAGCTACGCCCAGACCCGGGAGGCCTTCGGCCGCCCGATCGGCGCCAACCAGTCGATCGCCTTCATGATCGCCGATATGGAGGCGCGGGCCCACACCTCGCGGGTGCTATGGCGGGAGGCCGCCGGCCGGATGCAACGCGGCGAGTCGTTCAAGCACCAGGCCGCGATCGCCAAGATGGTCACCAGTGAAGCCGCGATGGACAACGCCCGGGCCGCAACCCAGGTGCACGGTGGCTACGGCTTCACGATCGAATTCCCCGTCGGGAGGTTTTACCGAGACGCCAAGATCCTTGAGATCGGCGAGGGCACAACCCAGGTGCAACAGATGCTGATCGCTCGCGAACTGGGGCTGCCGTCATGACCGACGGCAGCACCACCAGTTACGCGGCCCGCTGGCTGCCACTGGCCGACGGCAGTGATCTGTCGGCCGTCCAACTGGACTCACCGGCGGGCCTCAGCGCCCAGTTCGTCCCATCGGTCGGGATGGTGGGTTGTTCGCTGCGGCACCACGGTGAGCAGGTGTTGGGTATCCGCGGCGGCCTGTCCGGGTACGTCGAGGCCGGCAAGACGTTCGGAGTGCCATTGCTGGCACCGTGGGCGAACCGGTTGTCCGGCGATGAGTACACAGTTGCTGGGCAGACGGTGGAGGTCGCGGGTGTTCCGGGGGTGCACCTAGACGGAAACGGTCTTCCGATCCACGGTCTGCTGGCCGCCGCGACCGGTTGGCGGGTCGAGGAGTTGACAGCGACAGCCACGATGGCTCGATGTGCGGCCACGCTCCGGTTCGATCACCGGCGTCCGGAGTTCCCGGCCTTCCCGTTTCCACACGATCTGACCGTTGCGGTCGAGTTGTCGGAGTCGACCATGACCGTCACCACCTCGGTGGCTGCCGTGGCCGACCAACCGGTACCCGTCGCCTTCGGCTGGCACCCCTACTTCACCCTGCCGGGCGCACCGCGAACTGAATGGCTGCTGCACCATCCGTTCGACACCCACGTGGAGTTGTCCGACCTGCTGTTGCCGACCGGCGAGACGACGCCAGTTGCGGTCGCCGACGGTCCGCTCGCGGACCGCACCTTCGATGACCTTTACGCACACGTGGCCGACGGCACCACCGCGTGGATTGCCGGCGGTGGCCGCCGGATCTCACTGACCTACCTGCGGGGGTACCCCTACGCGATCGTCTTTGCGCCGCCGGACCAGGACCTGATCGCGCTGGAGCCGATGACGGCACCGACGGCTCCGTTCGACGGGCACTTTCCGGTCCGATTGGTCGCGCCGGGGGACACCTTCAGCGCGGTGTTCTCGATCGCTGTGGCGGAGCTATGACGGAACCAGGAGCCGGACCGTCAGTCGAAGCCGGGGGGACACCGCGCGCGCCGGGGTTCCCGGTGGTGGGGGTTGTCGGTGGTGGGCAGCTCGCGCGGATGATGGCCCAGCCCGCGATCGCCCTCGGGATCGGGCTGCGAGTGTTGGCCACCGGGGCGTCGGAATCGGCGGCTCAGGTGATCGGCGATGTGCGGATCGGCCGCCACGATGATCTGGCCGCGCTGCTGAAGTTCGCCGAGGGCTGCGATGTGGTGACGTTCGACCACGAGCACGTCCCAACCGAGTATCTGCACGAACTGCAGGCGGCCGGGATCGAGGTTCGGCCCGGGCCGGAGTCGCTGATCTTCGCGCAGGACAAGTTGGCCATGCGGGAGGCGCTGACTCGCTCTGGCGTGCCGTGCCCTCGCTGGGCGCGGATCGACAACCGGGCGGATGCTGTTGCCTTCGGTCAGCGGGTCGGCTGGCCCTTCATCTTGAAGACCTCGAGGGGGGGCTATGACGGCAAGGGGGTGTGGCAGGTGGCCAGCGCCGAGCAGGTCGACTCGCTGCTGACCTCGTCCACCCTGCCCGCCGGAGCCGCCTGGCTCGGGGAGGAGAAGGTCGAATTCGTCGCCGAACTGTCAGCCCAAGTGGCACGTTCACCTCATGGCCAGGCCGTGGCCTACCAGCTGGTGCGCACTGTGCAGCGGGACGGCGTCTGCAGTGAGGTGATCGCGCCCGCCCCTGGCGTGGGCCTCGATCGGGTAGCCGAAGCCCAACACATCGCCATGTCGGTGGCCGGCTCGTTGGGCGTGGTGGGGATGCTCGCGGTCGAACTGTTCGACACCGGTGACCGGTTGCTCGTGAACGAGTTGGCCATGCGTCCGCACAACAGCGGCCACTGGAGTATCGAGGGCGCTGATACCTCCCAGTTCGAGAACCACCTGCGGGCCGTATTGGACCTGCCGTTGGGCTCACCGTCGCCGAGGTCGCCGGCGGCGGTGATGGTGAACATCATGGGCGGTGACCATCCCGACCTCTACCGTGCGTACCTCCACGTGATGGCCAGGGATCCCGGCATCAAGGTGCATCTGTACGGCAAGGAGGTCCGGCCGGGCCGTAAGGTCGGACATGTGACCGCCCTCGGCGAAGAGGTGGCGGTTCTTGCCGACCGGGCGCGGCACGCGGCCGACTTTTTCACAGGGACTATCGATGGGTGACAAGGCGAAGCGTCGCAGGGCGAAAGCGGAAGCCGCGAGGGCGGAAGCTGCCGAGGCGGCCACGGAGAAGGCCCGCGGGGCCCTCGTCTCGGTGGTGATGGGGTCCGACTCCGATTGGCCGGTGATGTCGGCCGCGGCCGAGGTGTTGGCGGAGTTCGACGTCTCCTTCGAGGTGGACGTCGTCTCAGCCCACCGGATGCCGACGCTGATGCTTGCCTATGGGGCGGAGGCCGAGGCCCGGGGCGTGCGGGTGATCATCGCCGGCGCGGGCGG
>CAZJNU010000032.1:0-13715 GCA_964547485.1 uncultured Actinomycetes bacterium | reverse complement strand
CCTCGGTAGGTCCAGCCCGCGGCCTTCCACTGCGCCGGATCGAGGACATTGCGGCCGTCCAGAATCGCTCGGCCAGTGGTCAGCGTTGCAAGGTCGGCAGGCTGCAGCTCTCGATACTCCTGCCATTCGGTCAGCAGCAGGACCACATCGGCGCCGGCGATCGCCTCCGCTGCCGACGGGCTGTAGCGCAACGTTGGGTAGCTTCGCTCGGCATTGGCCATCGCCTGCGGGTCGTGCACCGCTACCTCGCCACCTCGGGTCGCGATCGCAGCGGCGATGTCGAGGGCCGGTGAGTCGCGGACGTCGTCGGAATCGGGTTTGAAGGCGGCGCCGAGCATGGCGAAGCGCTTGCCGCGGACGTCGCCGCCAGCCAACTGCTCGGCCAGCGTCACCGCATGGCTGCGTCGGCGGAGGTTGATCTCGTCCACCTCCCGCAGGAAGGTGAGCGCCTCGCTCACGCCGAGTTCGCCCGCGCGGGCCATGAAGGCGCGGATGTCCTTCGGCAGGCAGCCGCCCCCGAACCCGATCCCGGCTCGCAGGAACTTGCTCCCGATCCGCTCGTCGTACCCGATCGCTTCGGCCAGCGCGGAGACGTCCGCTCCGGTGGCCTCGCACACCTCCGCCATCGCATTGATGAACGAGATCTTGGTGGCCAGGAAGGAGTTGGCCGCCACCTTCACCAGTTCGGCGGTGACCAGATCACACTCGACGAAAGGCACGCCAGCGGAGATCTGCCGTTGGTAGATCTCCCGCAGCGGCGCCATTCCGCGGCCGTCGATGGAACCGACGACGATTCGGTCCGGGGCGATCGTGTCGCTCACGGCATAACCCTCCCGGAGGAATTCCGGGTTCCAGACGACGTCTACACCCGCACCGGCCGGGGCGAGCCCGGTCAGCCTCTCGGCGATGGCGGCCGCTGTTCCCACCGGCACGGTGGACTTGCCGGCCACCACACTCGGTCGGGCCAGGTGAGGTGCGAGCGAGTCCACTGCCTGCCAGACATGGGTGAGATCGGCAGCCTTCGAACGGGCCCGCTGGGGGGTGCCGACGCAGAGGAAGTGGACATCCGCGTCGGCTACCTCTGCGTAGTCGCAGGTGAAGTGGAGTCGATCGGATTCCTGCACCTCGGCCAGCAGGGCAGCAAAACCGGGTTCGAAGAAGGTCGGTCGGCCGGCAGCCAACGAGGTCACCTTTTCCGTGTCGGTGTCCACCGCCACCACATCGAAGCCTTGCCAAGCCATCGCGGCGGCATGTACCGCACCGAGGTACCCGGCGCCGATGACTGACAGCTTCACAGTGCTCCTCGCGGTTGCGTAGTGGTCGAGGTCCGACTCAGGGGCCACGCTACTCAACTGGGCCGCAGGCGGCGGCCGGTGCCACCGACCGCGCGAGTTCTATGCTGGTTGGAACACCTGAGCCGTCGCGATGGCGGCTACCTTCGCACGAAGCGACGATAGGAGAGCCCTGTGGACGCCCCCACCTACGCCCTGCCGGCGGAGTACGTCGAACTGCAACAGGCAGTTCGGGCCCTGGCCCAGGACAAGATCGCCCCGCGTGCGGCCGAGATCGATGCGGCGGCAGAGTTCCCGTGGGATGTCTACCACGCGTTGGTGGCGGCCGGTTTTCACGCGGTGCACATCCCGGAGGCCTACGACGGTATGGGCGGAGACAACCTGGTCTCCGCGCTCGTGGTCGAGGAGATTGCCCGCGTCTGCGGTTCCAGCTCATTGATCCCGGCAGTGAACAAACTCGGCACCACCCCGGTGCTGGTCGGCGGTTCGGAGGAGCTCAAGGCTCGCTACCTGCCAGAGGTCGCCTCCGGTGAGGCGATGTTCTCTTACGCCCTGAGTGAGCCGGAGGCGGGCTCCGACGCTGCCAGCATGCGCACCAAGGCGGTGCCCGACGGTGACGGCTGGCTGCTGAACGGGAACAAGCGCTGGATCACCAACGCCGGGGTATCGAAGTACTACACGGTGCTGGCCACGACGGAGCCCGGCACCGGCGCGAAGGGGATCACCGGCTTCGTGGTGCACGCCGACGACGAGGGGTTCACCCTCGGCGCGGAGGAGAACAAGCTCGGCGTTAAGGGATCCCCGACCCGCGAGCTCTACTTCGACAATGTCCACCTGCCGGCTGATCGGATCATCGGTGCCCCCGGCCAGGGCTGGAACATTGCGATGAAGACGCTCGACATCACCCGCGTCACGATTGGCGCGCAGGCAGTCGGGCTCGCCCAGGGCGCGTTCGACGCGGCGCTGGGCTACGCACAGGAGCGGCGGCAGTTCGGCAAGGCGATCTCGGAGTTCCAGGGCATCCAGTTCATGCTGGCCGATATGGCGATGCAGATCGAGGCCGCCCGGCAACTCGTCTACCACGCCGCTGCGGCGAGCGACCGCGGCGATCCCAACGTGACCTTCCTCGGGTCGGCCGCGAAGTGCTTCGCCTCCGACACCGCGATGAAGGTGACGGTCGACTGCGTCCAGGTGCTCGGCGGATACGGCTATGTCAAGGACTACCCGGTCGAGCGGTTCCTCCGGGATGCCAAGATCACCCAGATCTACGAGGGCACGAATCAGATCCAGCGGCTGGTGATGGCTCGCCAACTGATGGGCTGAGGGGGCCCCGGAGTTGAGCCGCTAGCGGGTCACTCGCAGATGTTGTCGGCAGCCGTGTGCGGTCGCGGACCGAGAGTGGGTGCGACATCGGGGTCGGGAGATTCCGAAGCCGGCACCGTCGGTGGTGCGACCGTCACCGGCGTGACGCCTGCGTAGGTGGACCCCACGACAACCCGGAAGACCCCGCCGATGCCCGGCATCGCCTTAATCGTGGCCCCGGGCAGGGACGCCTGCAGGGTGCGCAGCGAGATGTCGTAGCTCGGGTCATACTCGATGACTGTGCCGGTGACCACGTCTCCGTCGGCCGGCTGCGCAGTTCCCTGCACGTTGTAGCCAGCGGCGGTGAGGTCAGCCACAGCGGTACTGCCGCTGCCCACCTCGCCCGACCCGTTGTAGACCTGCACCTCGATATCGGCAGGCGCGCGCTCCACCACCGGAGCGGGTGGAGCAGCCGACTGATCACCGAGCGCACCTTCGGTGCGCAACTGTGCGAACAACCAGTCGGCCTGGGGCTTGTCCCAGTCCACGACCGCGCCGACCCCTTCGACGTTCTGGCCGCCGGTGATGGGCACCGTTTGGAAGGTGACGCTACTCGGGGAGGTAGCCCGCGCGCGCTGGGCCAGAGCCATCAGGGCGCCGGTGTCGAGCCCCGGGTCGGTAGTGATGCTGCTGAGCACCGATTCCAGGAATCGGTTGAACTTGCCCGGATCCAGCACGACGCCGGGACTGACGGCCTTCGAGAACAGCGAGCCGAGGAAGGCCTGCTGTCGCTTCATCCGGCCGATATCGGACGTCGGGTCGAAGTACCGGGCCCGCACATAGGCCAGCCCGGCTCGACCGTCCAGGGTCTGTCGACCGGGCGGGATGTCGAGTCCCGAGTTCGTGTCCTTCAAGGCCGTCGGTGCGCACACGTCCACCCCACCGAGGGCGGACACGATGTCGACGAAGCCGGCGAAGTTCAGCTCTGCGTAGTGGTCGACCCGGACGCCGGTGGCATGTTCCACGGTGGCCACCATTAGCGGTGCACCACCCATGGCGTATGCGGCATTGATCTTCTGTTTGGTCGCGTCGTGCCGGACACCGTCCGCGTCGGTGTATTCGGGGATCTCCACATACGAATCCCGCGGGATGCTTACGACGCCGACTGAGCCATCGCTCCCCAGATGCACCAGCATCATCGAATCTGTGTTGGTACCGACATCGTCGAAGCCGACGCTGAGCTCCGCTTTCTGATCGTCGGTCAACCCCGATCGGTCGTCCGAACCGACGACCAGAATGTTCGTGGCTCCGTCGTTGGCGGGCCTGTTGGACAACCCGGCGAACGCATCGAGGTGGTTGATTTGGCCGCCATAGTGTTGCGCGGTGGCGTAACCAGCTCCGCTGGCCAGCAGCACGGCCACTGAGGCCAGTCCGGCCACAATGGTCATCGGGCGGGAAGGGCGGTGCAGCCGTGGCAACCGGGGGCGTCGTCGTGCCGCGGGTCGATCTTCTTCCGCCACGGTCACCTCCTGACATGGACGCAGCCCCACCACTGTATGGAGGCTCCGCCGTCTGGTTGCCGTGCCACGCCCACGATTCGGGAGTGGATCGGAATCAATGGTCGGCCGGGCTGCTAGGTTCGGCAATGCCATGAGTCAGGCCAGTCCGCACGATCCCGCCCACCCGCCTGTCAGTGTCTTCCTGACAGTGCTGGACGAGGAGCGCCATCTGGCGGATGTGGTCGCCCATATCCGGGCGCAGGACTACTCCGGCGACCTGCAGATTGTGATTGCGGTCGGACCGTGCCACGATCGCACCCGCCAGATCGCGGACGAAATTGCAGCCGCGGATCCCCGGATCCAGGTGGTGGACAACCCGACTGGACTGATCGCGCCGGGGCTGAACCTGGCCATCTCGAAGGCCGAACACGACATCTTGGTGCGAGTGGACGGCCACGCCATGATCCCACCGGACTATGTGTCGGCGGCCGTGGCCGAATTGCTTGGCAGCGGCGCAGACAATGTTGGTGGAATTATGGCGGCGGAGGGGGAGACTGACTTCGAGCGGACGGTGGCGCGGGCGATGACCACCCGACTGGGGGTTGGTAGCGCCACCTTCCACACCGGCGGCGGCGCGGGTCCAGCACTGACCGTCTACCTCGGGACGTTCCGTCGGAGTGCGGTCGATGGCGTCGGCGGGTATGACGAGACGATGCTGCGGGCCGAGGATTGGGAGTTGAATCACCGGATTCGGCGCAATGGCGGAGTCATCTGGTTCACCCCGACCCTGCGGGTGAGCTACCGTCCTCGCCACTCGCTCTCGGCGCTAGCCCGCCAATACTTCTTCTACGGCCGTTGGCGACGCGAACTGATGCGGAGACACCCGGAGACGGTGAGCGCGCGCTACCTGGCGCCGCCCATGTTGGTGGCGGCACTGGCCGGTTCGACTGCGGTGGGTGTGATCGGGCTGGCCGCGCACCGCCGCGAGCTGACCGCAGGTTTGCTGCTGCCGGCCGGTTACCTGGCGGCGCTGTTAGCGGGGTCTGTGGTCACGGGCCGTGGTCTGTCCGCCCGATCAGCTGTCGCGCTACCTGCCGTCTACGCGACCATGCATTGCGCCTGGGGTGCGGGGTTCCTGCTATCTCCGGGGGACTTGGCCGAGCGGACGGACGTGGCCGCAGTCCGCTGACAGCGCCCCGCTCGCGCCGGTCGTAGCTGACCTCAGACGATTGGCGGCCTTCCGTGTCGGGTCATCGCGAGGACTCCGCGCCAGCTGAGCGGGCGTCGGAGTCCTGGGTCCTCCTGCCAACCTGATCGCCAGCCGCGTAACCACTCGCGGCGGGCCGCGGGATCGGCCCGGTTCCGCCAGCCGTCCACGGCCGACCAGAAGCCGAGGTAGCCCGGTGCCAACAGAGCCGGCAGATTCCGGCGGGTCAACAGCACCCGATTCCGGGCGTTCTGCCGTTGGAACTCCGGGTGCCGGGTGGCCGGCGCATAGGGGTGCCAGGTGACGAGATCACCGGCGTACCAGACGATGTAGCCCGCGTCCCAGACCCGCCACGCCAGTTCGATCCCTTCGTGCGCATAGCCATAGGGCTCGCCCCAGCCGCCAACCTGCTCGAATACCCCGCGTCGAATTCCGACCGCGGCCTCGCACACGTACATCGTTGTCGAGGGTCTGCTGGCATCACCCTTGCGAAGCCGGGGAACCCAGCTTCGGGGAGCCCGGTCGCCCGCCGGATCCAGTATCCGGGTCTGCACCATGCCGACCTTCGGGTTCGTGGCGAAGAACGCCGCGATTCGGGCCAGGCTGTCGGGCTCGGGTAGCCAGGCGTCGTCGTCCAGAAAGAACAGCAGATCTCCCTCGGTCAACGGCACTCCGACATTTCTGGCACCGACCCCAAGGTTCACCGGCAGCGCGACCGTCCGAACCGACCCCGGTAAGTCCGCGGGTTCCCAACCGTTGCCGACACAGACGACCGACACCTGCACATCGGTCTGGCGGAGCACCGAATCGAGCGCACGCCGAAGTTCCACGGGTCGATCACCGCGGGTGAGTACGACCACCCCGACCGACGGCAGCAGTCCGGGCGGCCCTGTCATCGGGTGTGGCGCAGCCACGACCATTGCTGGCCGAGCCAGACGATCAGCATCAGCATCAGCACCAGCACGAGGCCGCCGACGGCCAGTCCGGAGGTGGCCAGCGCGGTCAACAGCAGTAGTCGACCATCGAAGCCCAGGTCAGCCACAACCGACCAGGCAGGCTCGGCTGCCCGTCCCAGGCGTGCGCGGTCGACAGCATTCAGGAGGACCAGCAGCACCCAGCATCCGGTCGCGAGGGCCAACGCCTGACCGCCGCCGCCCAGCGCCGATGCCACGGTCAGCAACACGACGAACTCGGTGACCCGAAGGGCGAGCGGAAGCCACCAGCCACGGGGGCTGGCCAACGGACCTGAGAGGGCAACCGCCACCGCGGTCACCAGCAGTCCGAGAGCAATAAGTACCAGCCATGGCTGGCCACCCCACGAAAGCATCGACGCCAATCCGACGGCCGTGAACCCGGCGATCAGCAACTGCCGGTGGAATCGGACCAGTCGCGGGCCGAAGGCGTTGCCGACCGCCCGCACGATGATGCCGGCATCGGCCAGCGACCCCGGCGGGGTGTGGAATCGGCGGGCCGGCGAGTCTGACACTGCCGGAGCTTCAACCGGCGGCTGCGCCATCGCGGCGCGACCTGCGATCACCGCTGTAAGGCCAGCCGTGAGCAGGGCAATCCCGCCGAGGGCAAGGGCCGGGCTGGCCACAGCGATCAGCAGGGAGAGCGCAAGCCAGCGAACTCCACGGTAGGAGGCAGCGCCCGATGTCCGACCTGCGACAGCGGCAGACCAGCTCAGGGTCTGCCAGGCCGCCAGGGCGCCGATCGCAGCGATCGCCGGTAGCCAGACCTGACCACCGAGCCGGACACCCGCGTAAGCCACTCCGACCAGCGTCAACAACTCGACCAGTCGGCTGCTGACGCCATTCAGCCAGGCACCCCTGATTGAGGCGCGCCGCTGGAACCGGGCGATTTCGCCGTCGCTAAGAAATGCCAGCGAGGCCAACTGCAGCAACACCGCCCCTACCACCGCCGCGGGACGGCTGCCGAGGGCCAGGATTAGGGCGCCAACGGTGCCGAGGGTCAGGCCAGCGGCCGTCATGGCACCCGACGTCCAGTCCCGCGCAATAGCCCGCTGGGTCAGTTGTCGTGACAGCGGCCGCAGCACCATTGCCGTGACCCGATCTTGCGCGACGTCCCCCGCTGCTCGAAGTCTGCGGTCGGCTTCACTGCGGCGGGGCAGGTCCATCGCGCCGCGACTCGCGCAGAAGGGCTCGGCGGGAATGGCCTCGACCGGGGTGCCGTTGGTCAGCAGGCGATCCAGTGCAAGTTGCCATGGATCGGGGCTGTCGGAGACCGCGGGGCGCTCCCGTAGCGCCCGGGCCAAGTCCGCCCGGTCGGCAGCTGCCACTCGCAGGGCGCCGGCCGTCCTGGCATTGGGCACCCCGCCTTGGACGACCTGACCCGCGACAACGGCGACCTCTGCGTTGCGCTCGTCGTCCCCGTTGTGGGCGAGTAGAACGGCAGTGACGTCCGCTGCGGAGTCCAGCAGATTGGCCAGGGCGTTGTGCTCGGCCCGGAGGTCATGGTCTGCCAGCAGCAAAGGTCCATCGCCGGCTTCCACGAGGTCGGCCCAGCGATGCAGGGTCTGGGTCGTTGCGGCACCACCGCAGACGATGACCTGACCTGGGCGCAAGGACGCCAACAAGGCTGAGGTGTGTTCGTCGAGGGCGGGTTCGCTGATGAGGTCTCTACTCGGTCCTGACACCGGATATGTCTATCAGCGATTCGGTCGGCGTCCTCGGAGGCGCACGGGTCAGGAACACACAGGCTTGGCGGCGTTCTTGCCGGTGGTGTCGGTGGGGGCGCCGGGGACTGCTGGTTTCGGCATCGTGACAACCGGCAGAACGCCTGTGTAGTCAGCACCGACGATAACGGTCATCACTTCGGAATCGTCGGTACTGGCGCGGACCGCTTTCGTCTGCAGAGCGTAGGCCAGCGTGCGCGCCGCCTCCGCATCTCCGGGGGGTACATACAGCTGGGTCTGCTGCAGGTCCGAATTGGGGAATCCACCGGTCTCGACCACCTGGTAGCCGGCGCGTTGCAGATCCGTGGCGACAGCCTCTGCCCGGCCGGGTGTTTTGGTGGCATTGAGCACCCGAACCCGGATGTCAGCGGGCGCAACCGTCAGCGCCTTCTCGCCCTGCGGCACCGTCGCCGGTGGCGGCCAACCGGAATCGTCCTTCATCGCCTGCCAGATCTGGTCGGCCTTAGCCCGGTCCCAGGAGATCGTCGCGTGGTCTTCATTCTCGGTCCAGGGCACTGTCAGGAACGTGACCTTGCTGGGGGAGATGCCGCTCATGCTGGTGGCGAGGTCCTGAAGCTTCTCGAGGCCGCCCAGTCCTGGATCTGTCGTCAAGGAGGAGGTAGCCCGGTCGAGGACCCGGTAGAGCCGTACCGGGTTCGTCAGGATCTGGGTGCTGGTGGCCTTTCGTAGCGCCGAGGCCAGGAAGTCCTGCTGCCGGCTGATCCGACCGATGTCCGATCCGTCTCCCAGGCTGTAGCGGGCACGCACGAATGAAAGCGCCTTCTCGCCGGTCAGGGTGCTCTTACCGGCCGGCAAGGTGAGTCCGCTGAGCGGATCATCCACCGGTTCATTCACGCACACTTCGACTCCACCGAGGGCCTCCACGACACCTTTGAAGCCAGTGAAGTCGACCAACATGAAGTGGTCGATGTAGACGCCTGTCAGAGCCTCTACGGTCTTCACCGTGCAGGCCGCGCCACCGTCGTTGAACGCCTCATTGAAACGTTCCTGCTGGGGTGCGACCGGCTGACCGGCCGCATCTGTGCAGGCGGGGATCTGAACCTTCGAATCCCGCGGGATGCTGACCGCAAACGCGCTCTTCCGGTCGCCGGAGACGTGCAGCAGGATAGTGGTGTCGGAGCGGGCACCTTGAATCTCCGTGGTGCTTCCGTAGTCGCCGTTGTCGGCTCCGATTCGGGTATCCGAGCCCATCAGCAGGATGTTCAGCGGTTCGTTGGAGTCAGTGTCGGCAGAGCGGTCGGGGCGTGGCCCCAACAACGAGGAAATGTCCTGGGTTCGGATGTTGTCGTCGAGGTTCTGGTAGGCGATCGCACCCGCACCGGCCACTCCGGTCGCGAGCAGGACGAACGCGCTAGCGGTGCCCGCGATTACTCGGGGCCACCGGCGCCGCTTCGACACGCTCACGCAGATCCTCCGGTCCTATGGTCATGGCATTCTAGCCCGGACTCAGGGCTAGGGATGCAGTCCGCCCGACTTCTGTGGACACCCTGGGCTTCCGACAATGGGTGTTCCGGTCCGACGCCGGGTGTTCCCAGACGGTTCCGAGCGACACGTCACAACCGTCCGGTTCAACAAGGAACCCTGCTCGGGCTGCCGCCCGGGTCAGCTGTGCCAGGTCAGATGCGCAATTCGTCGGCCCGCTCCGCGAGGGCGATCGCGGTCAGCCGAGCCGGATCGGCATTGACCACTAGCACCGTTGAGGCCGACAGGGCCAGGGGTACGAGAACGGCAGCGAAGAAGTCGGTCTCGGGCGAACGTGTTGGCGACACCGCAATGCGGCTGCACGCTTTGTCCGCCATCGCACCAGCGCGAAGCATGGCGGCCGCGCCAGTCAGTAACTCCGGTCCGGTTGCAAGGATGGTCGTGGTCGGATCCGGGGCCAGCAGTGTCGCCACATCCGGTTGTCCGAGCAACTGGGCCAACACGTCTATCGCGCCAGGCGGGCAGGCGGCGCCGAGTGGGGCGCCGAGCGGGTGGTTGGAGCAGACTAGGACCGCAGCGGACTCGGGTTGCGGTTGGCTGACCTGCCGACTCTCGTATCGGTCCAGCGAGGTGATCTGCACGTCGGCCGTGGCTGCGGCGCCGGAGTCGGGAAGCGCGACGACACCGCCGATCCCCCAGATCGCCGCGGCCCAGATCGGCTGCAGCCAACTTCCGGTCAGATCTAGGACGACCGCATCTCCGGCCGACACATCGAATTCCAGCGAGAGAAGGTTGGCCGCCTTGGCTACCCAGTTGTCCATCGTGACGGCGGAGAGTTCGATTCGCGCTGGCACCGACTCGTCGTAGTAGGTCAACGCAGGGGTGCTGGCGGAGTTTCGCAGTCGCTGCCGACGCGCGGTCTCTGGGTGTCCCGCCGGCTGGACCCGTGCCGCGGGGTCTGGCAGATCAGTGGCCGGCATGAGGCGAACGCTACTTGGGGCCGGCGAATCTGGCAGGGTAGGGGGATGCTGGAAGCCGTACTTTTGGTGGGAGGTCGCGGGACTCGGCTGCGCCCGCTGACCAACAACATTCCCAAGCCCATGTTGCCGGTGGCGGGCGTACCCTTCACCGAACACCAGATTGCCCGCGCCCGCGCCGCAGGGGTCACCAGGGTGGTGCTGAGCACGTCCTATCGGGCGGAGGTCTTCAGCGAATACTTCGGTGATGGCTCCGACTTCGGCGTCGAAATGGTTTACGCGCCGGAAGAGTCGCCGCTGGGAACCGGCGGGGCGATCCGCAACGTCACGCGGTTCCTTCGAAGCGGGCCGGACGATCCGGTGTTGGTCTTCAACGGGGACGTCCTGTCCGGGCTGGATATCGCCGGGCTGGTGGCGCATTGGCGGCGAGCCGGTGCCGCGGTGGCTCTCTACCTGACGAGGGTGCCGGATCCGAGGGCGTTCGGGCTGGTACCCACCGATGCCGAAGGCAATGTGACTGCGTTCCTGGAGAAGCCGACCTCTCCGGCCGAGATCGTCACCGACCAGATAAACGCCGGCTGTTATGTCTTCCGCCGCTCGGTGATCGACCGCATCCCGCCTGGACGGGTAGTTTCCGTTGAACGGGAGACGTTCCCCGAGTTGTTGGCCGACGGCGCAAACGTCATCGGTGTCGTGGACGACGCCTACTGGTTGGACCTTGGTACCCCCGCCGCGTTTGTGGAAGGCTCCCGCGACATCGTCACGGGACGGATCTCCTCGCCGGCGCTACCGGGGGAGGTGGGCCGGGCGCTGCTGCTACCCGGAGCCGACGTCAGCGTCGACGCTGTGGTCGCAGGCGGCTCGGTGATAGGTCGGGATGCGCAGGTGGACGCCTATGCCACGGTTGACGGCAGCGTCATCCTGGACGGTGCCAGGGTCGGGGTAGGAGCCACCGTCACCGCCAGTGTTGTCGGTGTCGGCGCTGTGGTGGGGCATGGCACCAAGGTGTCGGGTGCCGTCATCGGCGACGGTGCGGTGCTTGGTGCCGAGAACGAATTCCTCGATGGCGTCCGGGTATGGCCCGGGGCGCAGATTGCGGACTGCACAATTCGCCACTCCTCAGACCAGAGCTGACAGCTCACCTCGCCTGCCGTGCTCAACACCCTGCTGATCGTCGGCGCCCTGGTCGTGTCGGTGTTGGTGGTCGTAAACCTGCTCACCAACCTGTGGGCGCGCCAGCACTACCTGTTGATCTCGTTGTGGGCCACCGGGGTGATGCTCGCCATCGCCTGGTTGGCCGGTATCAGCTGGAGTGAACTCGGCCTGAGCATGCAGGGAGGTTCCCTGACTAGCGGTCTGATCTGGTCGGCAGTGTTGGTCGGAATCGTGATAGTCGGCTACGCGCTCGCCGCCGCCCTGCCACTGACCCGCAAGGGCTTCTCCGATTCCCGCACCGCCGAGATGGGCGTCGGCGGTGTCATCTATCACGCAGCGCTCCGGATCCCGATCGGGACCGCGTTGATGGAGGAGGTCGCTTTCCGGGGAGTTCTGCTGGCGGTCTTCTCGTCGGCCTGGGGAACGATCTGGGGGGTCACTGCCTCCTCGTTGCTGTTCGGAATCTGGCACGTCCTCCCGGCTCTGGAGTTCCATGATGCCTCGTCGACGACCGACCGGCTTGGCAGCGGATGGCGCGGGAAACTCACTACCGTCGCGGGTCAGGTGGTGGGTACCGGCGCGGCCGGTGTCGGCTTCTGCCTGGTGCGAATCTTCTCTGACAGTCTGCTCCCCAGCATCGCTCTGCATGCATCTCTGAATGCCCTCGGCTTCGCGATGAGTTGGGCATTCGGGCGTCGACTTCGCGAACTGTGACTTTTCGGCGGCACGCGTGACCGACGGGCTTGTGCGCCGGCTGGTCACAACTAGGCCGGTGGATCTCGAAGCCACGCTGGGACCACTGCGGTTTGGTCGTGACCCGAGTTGGGGTCGACTCTCCCCCGGAGTGCTGGCGAAAGCCTCGCTCACGCCGCAGGGTCCCGGGGTTGAGTTCCTGCGGGTGGATATCGGCGCTGGAGAGGTCGTGCAGGAGGCGTTCGGCCCCGGCGCCGACTGGCTGGCTGCACGACTGCCGGAGTTGATAGGTGAGTCCGACGATCCGAGGGAGTTCAATCCTCCCGAGGTCCTGCTCCCCATTGTCCGCCGACATCCTGGTCTGCGGGTCCCGCGGAGCCGGTTGGTCGTGGAGTCCCTGGTGCCGGTGGTCATTGGCCAGAAGGTCACCGGGGTCGAGGCGGGCGCCTCCTACCGTCGGCTGGTGCTGGCCCTGGGGACTCCGGTGGGGGTGGGACCCCTGCCGCAGCTGGTGGTGCCGCCGTCGCCCGAGCAGTGGCGCGCAGTTCCCTCGTGGCAGTGGCACCGAGCGGGCGTGGGCCCGGATCGCGCGGGCACGGTTGTCGCGGCGATGTCGAGGGCCGGACCGCTGGAGAGGCTGGTCGAGACATCCTGTTCGGAGGCGCGGCGAGGGCTGATGTCCTTGCGAGGGGTGGGGGAGTGGACCGCTGCGGAGGTGGCGCAGCGGGTCTTTGGCGACGCTGATGCGGTGTCGGTGGGTGACTTTCATACCTCGAAGTCCATCGTCTATGTCCTGACCGGCACTCGGAACGGCACGGATCAGCAGATGCTGGAGCTACTCGAGGGCTTCCGAGGCCACCGCTTCCGAGTGCAGCGCCTGGTCGAACTCGGCCATGTCAAGCAACCTCGGCGGGGACCTCGCTATAGGGGACTCGACCATCGGAACCGCTGAGTTCGCAGTTGGATGTTTGCTGTTGGCGCCTCCTGCCCACCAACTCTCAGGCCCGGCTTGATTGTCGACGCCCCGGACTTCTCGGCGCTTGTCGTGTCGCGGGTAGGGGTGGCAAGGGGAATCTGTCGGTCTGAAAATGTCGGGACCTCGAAGTATCCTTAGAACGTAAGTTCGAGTGATCAGGTTGGTCGGATTTTCGCCTTGGGGGGGTGAACAGTATGGAACGGTCGTCGAGGTCTGGGCCGGTGGTGGTCGAGGTGTGGCGGGACTTCGGGCTGTGGCCCGCCGATGCGGACGCCAACGCGCGGGCCGACGCCGCCGCGCGGGCCGACGCCGCCGCGCGGGCCGACGCCGCCGCTGAGGAGGCGGTTGTGGAGGCCGAGGGTGTGGAGGTGTTGGTGTCGGGGGGTGTGTGGGAGTCGGGGTTGGCGTTGGTGGTGTCGCGGTGGTGGTTGGAGTGGTGTCCGGGGTGGGTGTCGGCGCAGTGGGCCGAGGTCCGG
>CAZJNU010000031.1:19430-26826 GCA_964547485.1 uncultured Actinomycetes bacterium | reverse complement strand
GAACTGGCGATCTTCGCGGTCTTGCAGTCGATCATGTTCGTGCTGCTGTTCGCGTATGTATTCGGTGGCGCGATTCCGCTGCCGGACGGCGGTAGCTACAAAGAATTCCTGATGCCGGGGATCTTCGTGCAGACGATCGCGTTTGCGTCCGCCACCACCGCGATCGGTATCGCCGACGACATGGGCAAGGGATTGATCGATCGGTTCCGTTCACTGCCGATGGCGCGCTCTGCGGTGCTGTCCGGGCGGACCATTGCCGACGTCATCTATCAGGCCGGCATCCTGGTGGTGCTCATGCTGGCCGGACTGGCCGTGGGGTGGCGAGTGAACAACGGTCCGGTGAAATTCATCTTCGCGGTCATGCTGCTGCTGGCTTTCGCCTACGTGATGGCGTGGATCGGAGTCTGGATCGGGTTGACGGTGTCGAACACCGAAACCGCGCAACAGTTGACGTTCGTCACGATCTTTCCGTTGACGTTCATCTCCAACGTCTTCGTCCCGCCGGCGTCGCTGCCCGGGATCCTGCAGCCCATCGCGGAGTGGAACCCGGTGAGCACCCTGACCGCATCCTGCCGGGAACTGTTCGGCAACCCGAACCCGACCATCGGGTCGGCTTTTCCCAGCCAGCACCCGATCGAGGTGACCATCGCCTGGTCGATCATTCTGATCGCGATCTTCGCGCCGCTGGCGGTCAAGCGGTACCGCGCGACCAGCCACTAGCACAACGACTTCGGGCCTCCGGGAGGACGAGAAGATGAGCTACCTGCAGCACGACCGAAACCTGGAACAATTGCTCGCGCCGATCACGTTGATCCGTGGCGGAAGTAGCAGGGGGTTCTACTTCGAAGGCAGGAACGTACCGCTGCCGGGCGCGGGGCTCGAGGAGTTCCTGCTGGCTGTGCGCGGATCCCCGGACCCGATGGGTATGGACGGCCTCGGTGGTGACACGATCCTGCAATCCAAGACCGCAATTGTCTCACCCTCCGCGCGACCTGATGCCGACGTGGACTACACCTTCGTGCAGATCTTCCCTGATCAGCCCGCAGCAGTGACATACAAGATGAATTGCGGCAACATCTCCGCCGGTGTGCCGGTGTTTGCGTTGATGAAGAACATGATCCCCAACGTGCCGGACGGGAAGGTAACCGTCCGCGCGTTCTCCACCAACACGCAGAAGATGATGTATATGACGCTGGCTGTCCTCAATGGCGAGGCCCGGGTGAACGGTGACACGGTCGTCGGAGGTGTGCCTGGCAGCGGCGCAGAGATCCTGGTCGATTTCCGAGATCAGGGTGGCGGCTTCACCGGCGCAACGTTCCCAACGGGCAAACTGGTGGACACGGTGACGCTGTCCGACGGCAGCGAGATTGACGTGACCATCGTCGACATGGTCAACATCTGCGGCTTCTTCGACGCGAAACAATTCGGCATTGGCTGCACCGGACTTGAACTTCCCGCGCCGGACGGGTCCATAATCACGCCGCCCGAAATGCTCGACAGGCTGACTGAGCTGCGATTGAAAATTGCGCAGCTCATCGGGTGGGACCAATACACGATCGAGACGATTGGCAAGGCGACGCTGCCATTCGCGGTATCAGTCACCGGACCCAGGGACTACACCGATCTGGACGGACACCCGGTCGCCGCGGACGAGGTAGATCTAGTGGCCCGGTTCTACCTGGAGTCGATCATGCACACCGCGGCGCCCGGTAGCGGTTCGACCTGCCTCGCGGCCGCCGCAGCAGTTCCAGGAACTGTGCCAAACAGGGTGCTTGGAAGCGGCGATCTGAAGTCAGGCAAGGGTGGCGACTTCACCCTGGGGCACCCAAGTGGCAGCTTCGCCCTGCAGGTACGGCCCGAGTTCGGTGCCGACCCACTGGACGTCACCTTCACCGCGCTGACGTTCCCCCGCACGGCCCGGATCATTGCCGACGGCACTGTCTACATCAAGAATGAACGTCCACCGGAGCAGTCGGCCTGGGTTGAGGCGGACGAGCTGACGGCTGCGTCATTCTTCATTCGCGGAGACGACATCACCGTTCAGCAGTGATGCGCCACTCGGCTTACGGTTAGGGGGCGAGCGTTGCCGCGGGAGCCGTCAGTTTGGGCGCCTGCAGCGTCGGCGCGGTAGTGGGCGGTGCGGTCGTCGGGACCGAGGTGGTCGGCGACGTTGAGGTCGGGGACGTTGTGGTCGGGCTCCACGAGGGGGACGCTGAGCCTGACCAACTCGGTGACATCGAATAGCTGGGCGACGTCGACGGCTGTGGGGTGTAGCCGCCGCCGGAATCGAGGTCATCCCTGCCACGGGCGGAGAATGTCATTTGCATACCGAGGGATAGGCCAGACTGGTCACCTGCGTCGCACTTGAGGGTGATCGGCACCTCTTGGTCGGCCGTGATCGGATACTTCAGATCGACTAACAGTAGGAAATTGTCGGTCAGCTGCCACCGGATGGAGCTCCCCGCGGATACCGCCCAGTCGGTCACTGGCTCCGTGGTCGCAGAGCCATTTTGGTCGACATATTTGCGCAACTCGGTGGTGGCGGCCGCCGGGCTGGACGCACCCGTGATCTTGATGGTCTCGGTGCCGGTGTTCTTCACCGTACCGATGACTTCCGTGCTCCCGGACTCCGCGGTCCTGACGAAGGCGTCTGACACGGTCAGCGGGCAATCCGCCGAAGCTGAGGCGCTCGGCGCTGAGGTACTGGTCGAAGGGCTGGCCGAGGCGCTGGTCGAACTCGAATTGGCTGGGCACGCCGTGAGGGTTACCAGCGCGACGCCAGCCACTCCGACCATTGCGAGAGGTTTGACATTCATCTTGGCATCCTTCTCATGAGTGAAGCCTGGCAGTTGCCGCAATGGCAGACCAATGGGTGGGACGGAGCGTAGCAGGGCGGCGACGCTGTGTGTCGTCGACGCAAGTCGAGTCCGGGTCATTGCGAGATGGCCGGGATCTGGTCGTCCAGCTGTCGGTCGTGGCCTCAGAGGGCTCGAGTTCCTCGCTGGCCGCCGGCGAGTGGACCTAGTCGATCCGCGCCGCGAGCGCCCCAGCCTTGCGCCCGGAGACCTCGTCGAGAGACTTCCCAGCAGGCTCGATCTGGTAGATGAGCGTCACGATGAAACCGACGACGCAGACGCCGGCCAGACCGGCCAGCAGCACCCACTCGTCGACCGCCTCGAGCACGATCGGAAACAGGAAGACGCCCAGCGCCGCGCCCAGTTTGGCGATTCCGGCCGCGAAGCCATGACCGGCGGCCCGGATCTCCGACGGGAAGACTTCTGCAGGTAGCGCATAGGTGGTCGCGTTCGGCCCGGCGTTCATGAAGAAGTTGAAGACGGCGAAGCCTATGAAGACGAGCACCAGGTGTTCTGAGGCACCGCCGGACAGAGCGCTGGCCAGCGCCAGGATCACCAGTCCGACGGCCATGAAGACGAAACCGCCCAGTTGCAGCCGAATTCGTCCAAGCCGCTCAACCAGGAAGATCGCAGCGGCGAATCCCAACACCAGGAAGATGTCCAGGGCCGCCGTCGCCTCGGTGGCGGCAATGTCGTCGGCGATACCGGAACTGTTCGGCCCGGCGAGCACCATCGCTGCCAGCAGGGTTGGGGTGAAGATGCCCACTCCGTAGACGGCGATGTCCATCAGGAACCAGGGCACTGCAGTGAAGATCGTGCGCCGTCGCATGTCGCGTTTGAACAGCGCGGGTTGATACAGCGACTTGATCCCCTCCGGGGTGCGCGCTGGCTCCTTGCGATCCTTTTTGGACACAACCACCGGGACACCGGTGAGCCGTTCGGTGACCTCGACGGCCTCATCCTCGTGGCCATTCTCAGCCAACCATCGCGGACTCTCCGGCACTTTCCGACGCAGGTAGATGATGACCAGCGCAGGGATCACACCGAAGCCGAGCATCCATCGCCAAGACGTCTCGCTGGGGAGGAGGAGCAGCACCACGACGCCCACGATCGCACCGAGCAACATTCCCACAGCTTGCAGCGAGAAGGCGGATACCAACCAGCGGCCACGGTTCTTGATCGGCAGGATCTCTGCCAGGAAAGAGGCGGCAATCGGATAGTCCAGGCCGATCGCGATACCCAGCAGGAAGCGCGCCGCGATCAGGGAGGGAATGTCCCAGGCGAACATGCAGGCGACCGAGAAGATCACGAACATGAACAGGTCGTAGCGGAAGATGCGTTGCCTGCCCAACTTGTCGCCCAGTGGACCCAGGAAGGTGGCGCCGACGAAGGCGCCAACGATTGCGGCGGTGGAGATCAACCCCGCCTGCACCGCGTTGGCGCCCAGATCCTCTTTGATCAGCGGGTTAGCGACTCCGATGATGAAGAAGTCGAATCCGTCGAGCATGATGCCCAAACCGCCCAAGAACCAGAAGGTCATGTGGAGTTTGGACATCTTCGCGTTGTCCAGGGCGTCGCCCATGGGGATCGGCGCTGGAGCGGATTTCCTAGTATCTGCCACAGTTCGAACATGGCGGCCCGACACGTTTTTCGCGCCCCGATCAAGAGGTATTCCCGCGGGGTTTGCCAACTGTTCGGCTGCAGATCTCGCTCCCGCCATTCGTTGACCCGGCTGCCTCTTCGTCAGGTTGCTCCGCCACTGGGTCGTCCGCCACGGGCCGACCTGGACGACGACGCCGGCCCTATCGAACGGCACCGGGGTGCTCCGCGCGGTTGCGATCCCCGCACCCTGATCGATTCCGCTAGATTGCCCGCTGTGGCTGACGATGTCTCAGGTGGCCGATGACGGCGGTCGCCCGCAAGCCCCGGCTCTGGTGGCGGGTGCTGGGAATCGGCCTTGCCCTCTGGGCTGTCACGGTGGCCGCGCTGTGGCTGACGAAGAACACGGCGCTGGTGCCGTCGGTGATCTTCATCGGCAGTTTCTTGACGCCGTTGACCCTGTCGGTGTGGCTCATCGAGCGTGAGCAGTACTCCGGCGTTTCACCGGACCGGGCGACAAGTTCGTTGACGCTTTCCCGACTCGTGTTGGCCTTCGTGGCCGCCGGTGTGCTCGGGGTGGCCAGCTCTGCTGTGCTGGAGTCGCTGCTTCCCTCGGGGCGAGTTTCGGTCTACTACCTGGGTGTCGCGGTGATCGAGGAGTCGGTGAAGCTGGCCGCTGTCTGGTGGCTCGCCCGTGACTTCGGCAGTTACACGCGTCGCGACGGAATGGTACTGGGAGCCTGCGTCGGTTTCGGATTTGCGGCGTTTGAGACGGCCGGCGTCAGTTTCGACATCCTGATCCAGACCCGGCAGAGCGACGCGCAGCACCTGCTCGCACTGCTGGCCACCGAGTTCGACCGCAGCCTGCTCACCCCCGTTGGGCACGGACTCTGGACCGCCCTGGTGGCCGGTGCGCTATTCGCATCGGCGCGCAATTCCCGGCTCCGGCTCTCCTGGTACCTGGTCGGTTGGTGGGCTCTGGCGGTGCTTCTGCACTTCCTCTGGGATGTGGCCGGTCCGCTGTCCAAGGCGCTGGCATACGTCATCACTGACCACCCGGTGAGCTGGGCCAATCTCGACATCAACCGCCTGCCGGCCGCGACGGTTGGCCAGGTGCGGTTGGCGGACATCCTGCAGACGCTGGTGATGGTGGGTAGCGCCCTGCCCGCCCTTTGGTTGGCGCGCTACGAGTGGCGTAAGGGTCGGGCGCCGACTGCCGGCGAACCAGCTCGCGTTGACCGCCTACGATGACGGCCATGTATCGAATCCCGCGCGCAGTTGTCGGCCTGGCAGCCGCGGTTGTCGCCTTCGCCCTGTTGGCTGCCTGTTCGGCGACGAGCACGACCAACAGCGTTGCGGGACCAAAGCCGACGCTGGCTGCTTCCCAGGACGGCACCACTACCGACTCGACGGTCTATGACCCGTTCTACCTGCTGGGAGCCAACTACCCGGCCAATGCCACTGTCAGCTTGGCGATCTACCGCAACGGCACCAAAACCGATCCCGTCTTCAGCAAAGACGTGACCATTCCGGCCACCGGGCAGCTCAAGGTGACCGTGGATACGGTGCCGGCCGGCGAGTTCGACGCCTACACGACACTCAAGGGAGCCGAGCAGGCGCAGGCGGAGTTCAAGGGCCTGGGAACTCGGACCAAGAGTGTCACCCGGGTGGTCACCCAATCCTTGGCAGGCGCGTTTGCGAGCCCCGTGACCAGCGGCGGTGACCTGCTGGTCGCGCAGAGCAAGAGCGGGGGTGGAATCTTCCGGTGGTCCCTGTCGGACTTGCCGAAGACTCCTCCCTCGGCGAGGGTCACGATCGACCCCACGAGCGTCTCGGTGCCGGAGATGTCGCCGAACGCCAAGATGGAACAGATCAGCATCGGCAACGACAAGAAGACCCTGTTCATCTCGAAGAAGGCGATCGACGGACGCCAACCGGGCGGCAACTCGGTGTGGACCTATCCATGGCAGGGCTCGGCCACCACGGGTACCGGAACGAATCTCGCGGGCTTGTCTTCCCTCGGTGGCGACGGGAGTCAGGCATGGCCGGGTAACAACGCCCAGGCGGCGATCGACTACACCTACGCGCCAGCACATTTCCCCAAGCCCAGCGGTTCGACGACTCCAACGGCCTCCGCGATCGGCAACGGTGGAGGTGTGGCGCAAGCCGGAAACGGCTACTTGTACTTCGGTTCACTGCAGTCAGGGTGCGTCTACAAGCAGAACATCGCGACCAGCCAGACCTGGGCCATCTATTGCATCCCGTCCTGGGGTTCGGGCAACCAGAACCAGAGCATCTACAGCCTGGACAATGACAAGAGCGGCAACATCTATGCGATGTATCAAGGGTCGACGGACAACAACACCATCATCCTGAAGATCGTTCCTGGCGGTGCTGGTCAGACCTCCGACACGATCCAGGCGCTCCAGCTCACCGGCTACGCCCGGTCTGTCGGGCTGGCAGTGAACGCTGACGGCACTCGGATCTTCGCCGATGGGGTTTCGATGTCCCAGTACGACACCAACAACACCAACGCGATTCTAGAGATCGACAACCCGGTCTGGGGCACGCCGGAGAAGCCGTCCGGGAATACCCCGATCGCGACGACCATCCCAGGCGCCTACAACGAGACCTGGCTCACCGGCATGACCCTCGTCGACAAGGGCGGCAACAAGGGGGACAGGCTGTTCGTGGCCGACAATGTCAGCGGCTTCTGGATCAGGTACCTCTGAGGCATCAACGAAGGGAGTCGCAATGACGTTAGAGGAGCTTCTCGAGGCACGACCCGAGGATCTGACCGATGACCAGTTGCAGGAGGCGGTCCCCGCGTTGGAAGGGGAACTAGCCGCGACTCAGTATGGGACGCGCGGGCACGGCGTGGTCGAGGCGAAACTCGACGCGGTCCTCGCGGAAGCCCAACGACGGGCCTGATAGCTGTCCAG
>CAZJNU010000031.1:0-19330 GCA_964547485.1 uncultured Actinomycetes bacterium | reverse complement strand
CGGGCTTGTGATCGGTGTCGGCGGAGGATTCGCACACTAGGATCTGCCGCATGGCAAATCCGATCGCATTGATACCTGCTCTTCCCGCCGGCACGCCGATCGCCGACCGGGTGGAGGCTGGCAAGCAGGCGCGCAAAGTACTCCCCCGCAAGGAGCTGGGCCGTTGGCAGCCCGCCACCGATCGGCCCCGGCCGGTGGACTTGATCAAGCAGCAGGCCACCACCCGGATTCCGCAGCTGGTGCCTATCCGACACGCCCGGATGGCAGTGTCGCCGTTCACCTTCTTCCGCGGGTCGGCCATTGTGATGGCGGCGGACCTGGGGCTTTCGCCTCACACCGGGCTCTATTCGCAGTTGTGTGGCGACGCCCATCTGGCCAACCTCGGGGTCTTCGGCTCGGCCGAGCGGAACTTGGTATTCGATCTGAACGACTTCGACGAGACCTCCCCGGGGCCCTTCGAGTGGGACCTGCTCCGGCTGGCTGCGTCCTTCGTGCTCGCTGCCAGGGACAACGGGTTGGGACCGCTGGAGAGCGTCACCGCGGTGAAGACCGTGGCGACGGCGTACCAGCGAGCGGCAGCAACCGCCGCCGGACAACCGCTGTTGACGAACTTCTACTCGATGTTCACGCCCGAGCAGATCATGACCTGGGCCAAGGATTCGGACATGGTCACGGTCGATCGGACGGCCGAGAGGCGGATGACGAAGATGGTGGACAAGGTCCGATCCCGGGACAGTTGGTCGGCGGTACGCAAGTTGACCGAAGTTGGCCCCGACGGCGAGCGGCGGTTCCTGACCCAACCTCCGCTGCTCATCCCGCTGTCCGTGGCCATGCGTGATTTCGGATTTGCCGGGATCGACTTCCAGGCGATATTCGACGCCTTCCTGCTCACCCTGGATATCGATCGGCAGGCGCTGCTGAGCCGCTATCGGATCATCGACGTGGCACACAAGGTGGTCGGCGTGGGCAGCGTCGGGCTGCCGGCGCTGGTCGGCCTGCTGCAGGGTCGGGACGCCGACGACCTGCTGGTGCTGCAGTTCAAGGCGGCGGAGGCCTCGG
Source organism: uncultured Actinomycetes bacterium (assembly GCA_964547485.1). Classification (GTDB taxonomy): domain Bacteria; phylum Actinomycetota; class Actinomycetes; order S36-B12; family UBA10799; genus JACJWR01. The sequence goes on along the minus strand of CAZJNU010000031.1, from coordinate 18,271 downwards.
TGCTCGAAAAATGGACGTCGCCGAGCCCGTTCGCCGAACACGGTCAACGGGTTGTCGTCGGGCAGCGGTTGATGCAGGCGACCGGCGACCCCTTCCTCGGCTGGGTTACCGGGCCCGGTGGAGTGGGTGTCTACGGCCGGCAATTGCGGGACTTCAAGTGGTCGCCCGACCTGGCTGGACTCGGCAAACTGCGACTCAACGGGTACGCGGCCATCTGCGGCACGGCGTTGGCGATGGCGCATGCCCGCGCGGGTGACCCGATCGCGATCTCGGCCTACGCCGGGTCTGGGGACGTGTTCAGCCAGGCGATCGCCGATTTCGCCCACACCTACGCGGACTTGGTGGAGGCTGACTACGCAGACTTCACCGAGGCGATCGCCGACGGTGAGATCCCATCGGCTGAACTGGGGGTCTAGCGGGCGGGTGGGGGTTTCGGTGACTCAGGACGCTGCCGAGATGACCGAGAACATCGCTCCCTGCGGGTCGCCGAGAGTGGCCATCCGGCCCTGTTCGGAGTCGGTCGGCGGCTGGTAGATCGTTCCACCGGCCGCGACGGTAGCCGCCGCGACCGCGTCGGTGTCGGTCACCGAGAAGTAGGCGGCCCAGTAGCCCGGGACCTCGGCCGGAACCTCCACCGGCATCGGCATGATCCCGCCGACGCCGTCGTCGTTGCCTCCGGCAACCTTGATCACGGTGTAGTCGAACGTCTCACCGTCGCCGATCTGCTGGTAGTCCCAGTCGAAGACCGCCGCCAACGACTCCCGCGATGCGGCCACATCGCGACTCGACAACTCGTTCCAGATCAGGGCGCCGGTCTCGTTGACGCAGGCCGCGCCGATGTGTCGGCCCGCTTGCCAGACCCCGACCACGGCGCCGCCCCGGTCCGCGATCATTGCCAGCTTGCCCACCGATTCCCCACCTTCGATGATCTCCATCGACGGCACCACGACCTCGCCGCCCGCTCCCGCCACCCGTGACAGCGTCGCCTCGATGTCGTCGCTGGAGATGTAGGTGTTCCACATCGGCATCATCGGTGCGCCTGGCGGGATCCCGCCGATCCCGGCGACCGCCCGACCGTCGATCTCGGCCATGATGTAGCCGCCGACCTCCTCGCCGCCGGCGGACCAGTCCCACCCGAAGAGGCCCGCATAGAACGTGGCCGCGGCGGTCGGATCGCTGGTCATCAGATCGACCCAGCAGGGGATTCCGGGCGGGTAGTGGTCGACGATTGCCATGGCTCTCCTCGGGTAGGCGCGAGTTGACCCAGCATCCCCCATCGCGGCCGGGGATGCGACGCAGCCCCGATTGCCTTCGCCGACTCGGCACCTAGAGTGGCGGGTATGACTGAATCCCTTGGGGTCGACAAGACGGCGGTGGTCGAAGCCCCCATCCACGAGTTACTCGCCAAGCGATGGAGTCCGCGCGGCTTCGACACCAGCCGCGATGTGTCGCCAGCAGACTTCTCCTCCTTGTTGGAGGCGGCACGCTGGGGTGCCAGCGGTGGCAACACGCAGCCCTGGCGGGTGCTGGTTGCTCGCCGCGGCAGCGAAGATCACGCCCGGGTCTTCGCGACTCTGGCCCCGGGCAATCAACTGTGGGCGGGGGCCGCCCCGCTGCTGATTGTGATGCTCGCCAAGATCGCGTTTCCTGACGGCAAACCCCACCCGTCGGCGGAATACGACGCAGGGCATGCTGCCGCACTGCTCTCGATCCAGGCCGAAGCCCTCGGGCTGTCGGTGCACCAGATGGGTGGGTTCGACAAGCCGCGGTTGGCTGAGGAGTTCGGTCTGGACGCCGATCTGCTGCCTAAGGCGGTGATCGCCGTCGGGTATCTGGATCCGGCTGCTGACCTGCCTGACCAATTGGCCGACCGCGAGCGAGCGCCGCGCAGCCGGATGGCCCTCTCAGAGTTCATCCTGAATCCTTAGCCGGCGGTCGTGACGTCGGCAATCGCGGCAACCTGTTGTGACGCCGGGCTCGGAACGCCTACGGTGTCACCATGACAGATCAGCCACAGACCCCCCACCTCTTCACGTGCACCACCTTTGACCCGCCGCCCGGCTACCGAATCGAGAAGTCGATCGGGCTGTGCTGGGGCGTGCTGGTCCGCTCCGTCGGATTTGCGAAGGGGTTCACCGGTGGGTTCCGATCGCTGAAGGCCGGTGAAGTTCCGCAGTACACGGAGGTGGTCGATCAGGCCCGCACCGACGCCGTTGAGCGGATGATGGCGCACGCGGCCCAACTCGGTGGCAACTGCGTGCTGGCGGTGCGGTTCGACTCGTCCGATGTGGCCGACGGCCTTGCCGAGATCCTGGCGTACGGCACCGCGGCCGTGGTGGTCCCGATCACGGACTAGCCGGTTGCCGACCTGCGCCCCTGGTTACCGGTTGCCGACCTGCGCCCCTGGTTACCGGTCAGTAGCCGGAACCGCGTGTACCCCAGAGCGTGTGCTTGGTTCCGGTTGGTTGACGTGCGGAGGTCAGCTGCGGGCATCAGCCCCCGAGTTGGTCAGGTTGCGAACCAGATCAGGGCAGTGTTGACGAGGACGCGGACGCCAACGTCGATGCATCGTTCGTCGACGTCAAACGTTGAGGCATGTAGGTCCAGCCGCGGCCCAGTCCAGTCGGGGTTGTGGGTCCCGAGCCGCGCGTAGGTGCCGGGCACCGAGTCGACGTACCAGGCGAACGAGTCGCCCCCCCAAGACTGTTCGGTGTCGACCACGGAATCGGGCCCAAGTGCCCGGCGGGCGGCATCGTTCAGGGCCGCGGTCGGGGCAGGTGAGTTGATGACCGGCGGAATCCCCCGATTCTCGACCAGCTCCCACTGCGCTCCGCTGTCCCCAACCACATCGGCTATCGCCGCCCGCAGCAGCTCAGGCGCCCCATCCCACAGTTGCCGGGACGGAGTTCGGATGGTGCCGCGCAGCACAGCCGAACTCGGGATGACGTTGTAGGCATCGCCGGTGTGAAGTGCCCCGAAGACGAGCCGCACCTCGCCGGTGTCCCGAGACATCTCTGCGAACCGTCCGGGTAGGTGCTCGGCTATTCGGCCGGCGACCCGAACCAGGTCGACCGTGCGCTCGGGGCGAGCGGTGTGGCCGCCGGGGCCGGACAGGAACACCTCCACCGTGTCGGAGGCGGAGGTGATCGGGCCGACGGTCGTACCTAGTCTGCCGACCTCGGTCTTCGGGTCGCAGTGCAAACCGAAAATGGCTTCTACTCCGTTCAGCCACCCCTCCTTGATCACGAACACCGCGCCGCCGGGGACCGTCTCCTCGCCGGGTTCGAAGATCAGTCGAACTCGGCCGGGCAGTCGTCCCAGCTCCTCCAGCGCCTGCAGGGCCAGACCGGCCCCGAGCACGATGCTGGTGTGGACGTCGTGCCCGCAGGCGTGGGCGACGCCGGGGATGCGGGAGGTGTACTCACTGTCACTGAGATCCATCATGGCGAGGGCATCAATGTCGGCCCGCAGTGCGATGGTCGGCCCGAGCGAGGGATCACCGATATCGCAGATCAACCCGGTACCTACCGATAGCCGTTGCGGAGCGAGCCCGTTCGCCCGCAGCCAGTTGTAGATCTTCTCGGTCGTCGCAACCTCGGCCATGCTCAATTCCGGGTTCCGGTGCAAGTCGCGGCGGAAGTCGATCAGCGACGGGCCATGGCGGCGGAGGAAATTGTCGAGGTCGACTGGCACTGCGGGATCGGTCGTCATGCGCCCGGACCGTCCTCCAGCTCCCGAGTCAGCGACGCGACCACGTCGCGCAGATCGCCGCCGTCGGCCACGATCTTCAGTTGCCGCTGGTAGGAACCGCCGTGGTTCACGATGTCGTTGATGCTGTCCAACTCGTCCGCGCAGCCGAGCTCGACGGCGAGCGGTCGCAACCGGGAGGTCAGCTCCGCCAGGTCGTCGCCCAACCGGCGGGTTCGGCCGTGTTCGTCGAGGATGATCTCGGCATCCAGGCCGTAGCGCGCTGCCCGCCACTTGTTCTCCCGCACCACCCAACTGGGCCGGATCGGCGGCCGACCGCCGGAGTCCATCGTCCGGTCGAACCAGGTCACCAGACACTGCGCCAAGGCGGCAACCGCGGTAACCTCCTGCATCGTTGGGATGCCGTCGCACATCCGAAGTTCGACAGTCCCGAAGCCCGGGTGTGGGCGAATGTCCCACCAGACCTCCCGCACTGTCGAGATGCTGCCGGCGCGGATCAGGGCGTCCAGGAACCGCTCGAACTCACCCCAACCACTCAACTGCGGCGGCAGTCCCGCGGTGGGCATCACTTCGAAGACCTTTGTCCGCGCGCTGGCCAGGCCGGTGTTCTCGGACTCCCAGTACGGACTCGAGCAGGACAGCGCGAGCAGGTGCGGGAGGTAGGTGGTCAAACCGTTGACCGTCTGGATCGCCTTCTCGCCGGATCGCACCCCGACATGCACATGGACACCGTGGATCATCAGCCGCCGGGCCGGCCACTGGATGTCCTCCACCAACTGGTGGTAGCGGGGGTTCGGACTGACGATCAGGTCGGTCCATTCGGCGAACGGGTGGGTGCCGGACGACATCAGCTTCACGTTCCGGGCGTCCAGCAGTGGCCGCAGTTCGGCGATCGTCCCTTCCAGGTCGGCCCGGGCCTCCGCAGGTGTCTCGCAGATCCCGGTGATGACTTCGATGCTGGACTCGAAGAGTTCATGTTTCGCCTTCGGGTGCTCGTTACCTGGGTGTCCGCGACCCATCTCGCCGAGAACCTCCACCGAGCACGCCACCGGCAGCCCGGAATCGTTGTCCACGGCCCAGTACTCGACTTCGACGCCGAGCGTGCTGCGGGGAGATGAGTTGAAGTCCATGGCACGACGCTAGTGGCATCCCGGCGCTCATGCCCGCGACTGCGGATTTCGGCCCCCACCGGTGGCAGTCCGCCTGGCTCCCGTATGCTGGTGCAGCCCACTTCGGCACGTCGATTCACGCTAGCCCCCATCGTCTAGCGGCCTAGGACGCCGCCCTTTCAAGGCGGTAGCGCGGGTTCGAATCCCGTTGGGGGTACGCGCCACATGCATTGCGTGTTTGGCCCCGTAGCTCAGTTGGTTAGAGCGCCGCCCTGTCACGGCGGAGGTCGCCGGTTCGAGTCCGGTCGGGGTCGCCAATGGGCCGGTTCGCCGGCCCATTGCTGTGCGGAGCCGCTACTGCGGCCCATCCGTGCAGGGCCAGGTAGCTCAGTTGGTACGAGCGCCCGCCTGAAAAGCGGGAGGTCGCCGGTTCGACCCCGGCCCTGGCCACCAACTCAGTGTTTGGATTCCTCCGCGCGTGGGTAGAACCCACTCACGGAATGGCCGCGCCTCCGACAATCTTCGCGGATTTGTTTGAAGGGCACGACCATGAGGAAATTGAACCGTCGCACGACAACCGGGTTCTTCTCGGCACTTGTCTTCGCCGCTCTGGCCGCAGTCGGAGTCGCCACCGCCGGTCCGGCAGCAGCTGACGCCCCCGCGATGGCGATGGGCTCGATCTACCAGTCCACTTCCGTCGCCAGCCCGATCGGCGCTCGCCCTGCGGCCGTGCGCCTTGCACCGGCACAGCAGAACGCCGTGCCAAACCAACAAGCACTCAACGAACTAGGTCAGTCGGGTCTGCCGCTCCGCTAGCGCCTACCTGGAGCCGAGCTCGAACCGGTCGAGGCTCATCACCTTGTCCCAGGCGGCCACGAAGTCGCGGGCGAACTTCTCGCCAGCGTCATCGCTGCCGTAGACCTCCGCGAGACCACGAAGCTGGGAGTCCGAACCGAAGACGAGATCGACTCTGCTGGCGGTCCATTTCGGTTCGCCGGTCAGGCGATCGCGACCTTCGAAGGTCTCCTCTGCCTCCGACGTGGGCTGCCAGACGGTAGCCATGTCGAGCAGGTTGACGAAGAAGTCATTGGTCAACACTTCGGGTTGGCTCGTGAACACCCCCAGCGGAGTCCGCTGGAAGTTCGCAGCCAGAACACGCAGACCGCCCACCAGAACCGTCAGCTCGGGGGCAGTGAGGGTCAGCAGGTTCGCCTGGTCGATCATCAGCTGCTCTGCGGCTCGGTCGTGGCCGGCGCCGAGGTAGTTGCGGAATGCGTCCGAGGTTGGTTCAAGCACCGCGAACGACTCCACGTCGGTCTGTTCCTGGCTGGCGTCCGTGCGCCCCGGAGTGAACGGAACCTCAATCTCATGACCGGCAGCGCGAGCTGCCTGCTCGACGGCGGCGCACCCGCCCAGCACGATCAGGTCGGCCAGCGACACCTGCTTTGCACCGCTGGTCGGCGCACTGTTGAACGCTTCCTGGAGCTGCTGCAGCGTCTGCAACACCGTTGCCAACTCGGCCGGGTTGTTGACCTCCCAGCCATTCTGAGGGGCGAGCCGGACCCGGGCTCCGTTGGCTCCGCCGCGTTTGTCGCTGCCGCGGAAAGTCGACGCCGACGCCCATGCGGTCGACACGAGTTGGGAAATGGACAGACCTGAGGTGAGCAACCGCTGCTTGAGGTCGGCGATGTCCGGTGCATCGATCAACTCATGGCTGACGGCCGGGACAGGGTCCTGCCACAACTGCGGCTCGGCGGGCACCAGCGCGCCGAGGTAGCGAGAGGCAGGTCCCATATCGCGATGGGTCAACTTGAACCAAGCCTTCGCGAACGCGACCGCCAGTTCGTCGGGGTGGTCGTGGAAGCGCCGGGAGATCGGCTCGTAGATCGGATCCATCCGCAACGCGAGGTCTGTCGTCAGCATCACCGGCGGGTGCTTCTTGGCCGGATCGTGTGGATCCGGCACGGTGTCCGCGGCGGCTTGATCGGTCGGAATCCACTGCGTCGCGCCGGCCGGGCTCTTCGACTGCACCCACTCGTAGCCGAACAGGGTCTCGAAGTAGGCGTTGTCCCAGGTCACAGGTGTCGGCGTCCAGGCTCCTTCCAGCCCGCTGGTGATGGCGTCGTCGCCGCTGCCGGTGCCGTAACTGTTCTTCCATCCCAGACCCATCTGCTGCAGTGGTGCGGCCTCCGGTTCGGGACCGACGTACTTCTCGGGATCGGCTGCGCCGTGGGTTTTGCCAAACGTGTGGCCGCCTGCGATCAGCGCCACTGTCTCCTCATCGTTCATCGCCATCCGGCGGAAGGTCTCGCGGATATCCCGGGCAGACGCGAGCGGGTCCGGGTTCCCGTTCGGGCCCTCCGGATTCACGTAGATGAGGCCCATCTGCACGGCTGCGAGCGGATTGGCGAGTTCCCGGTCGCCGCTGTAGCGCTCGTCGCCGAGCCAGGTGGCCTCGGCACCCCAGTCGATGTCCTCGGGTTCCCAGACGTCCTCTCGGCCGCCCCCGAAGCCGAACGTCGCAAAGCCCATCGACTCCAGCGCACAATTGCCCGCGAACACCATCAGGTCGGCCCACGAGAGGGCACGGCCGTACTTCTTCTTGACCGGCCAGAGCAGCCTGCGCGCCTTGTCGAGGCTGGCATTGTCGGGCCAGCTGTTCAGCGGTGCGAACCGCTGCGTTCCTGAGCCCGCTCCTCCCCGACCGTCGCTTATCCGGTAGGTGCCGGCGCTGTGCCACGCCATCCGGATGAAGAGCGGACCGTAGTGACCGTAGTCGGCCGGCCACCAGTCCTGGGACGTCGTCATGACCGCCTCGACGTCGGCCTTCAGGGCCTCCAGGTCGACGGCGCTGAACTCCTCGGCGTAGTCGAAATCCGGGCCCATCGGGTCCGCCATCGGCGGGTTCTGCTGCAGCACCTTCAAGTTCAACTGATTCGGCCACCAGTCGCGGTTTGTGGTACCCCCGACAGCGCGGACGGGACAGGTGTCTTCGTTGGCCATGGTGCTCGCTCCTCAGGTACCGCGTGGTGGTCAGGTCGGGGACTTGCTTTCAGACGGTCGGGTGGGCGACCTTGGGCCCTAGTGTCTACCAGAGTTCCGGACTCGGCAAAGTGGACGAGGAGGGCGAACAGCTCCGGACACGGCCCGATCCGGACTCAGCGGCTCTCGACCCGATTTCCGCCGTGAGCCTTGGCCCCACCCATCCCCTGAAATGCGCGCAGGATCGCGTCGGGTAGAGGTTGGACTCCCGCGACCACGGAGGGGGACGCCAGCGAGACTCCTAGGGAGGCGGTGGTGTGTAACCCGGTGGCGAGTTGACCCCAGTCCTCGTCGGCGACCCGTTGCCGAACAGTGCTGGCCAACGTCAGGGTGTCCGCTGCGTTGGCGCCCGGGCAAAGGATGACGAACTCCTCCCCGCCGAATCGTGCCATGGTGGCGCCGGCCGGGGCCTCTTCCCGCAGGATGTCCGCCAGCCGGCTGAGCACCAGGTCTCCGACCTGGTGTGAGTAGCTGTCATTGATGTCCTTGAATCGGTCCATATCGATCACGATGACGCCCACACCGTCGGGACCGAGGGAAGCCGACAGCTGGTGGACTTGATCGTCCAACGCCCCGCGGGTGCGCAGTCCCGTGAGAGTGTCGGTATTCGTCCACTCCCGCAGGGCGTCAGCAGCTCGTCGGTGTTCGGCCAATGCGAGGTCGAGATGGCGGGTCCGCTCGGATACCTGCAGCTCCAGGTCGGCGTTGACGCTACGCAACTCCGCGATACTTCGACTGACGGCGTCTGCCGCCAATGCCTCGGCCAGCAGTTGCCGCCTGGATTGCCAGAGCACGATCCCAATTCCGACCACGGCGGCCACCACGAGCAGGGTGCCGTTGACCAGTGACACCAGCCACGGGACTGGAGCAGTCTGGGCCGGGTCGGTCACCAGCGCCAGCAGCCCAACGCTGCCCAGACTCACCGCGACCGACAGCCACAGCCAGCGCTGCCGGAACGACACCGCCATCGGTGCGGCGAGCAGACCCATGAAGATGCCGTTCGTCGACAGGTTTCCAGATATCAAAGGTTCGGCCATCAGGGCGGACCAGAAGGTCACGGTGATCAGCATCGCCGCCATGGTCAGGTGCAACCTGCGGGCGACGAAGGCGACGGCCAGAGCCAGCACCGAAACAACCACCAGAATCGCTGCCGAGAGCTGGCCGCCGGGCAGGAACACAAGGACAGCGGCTCCGACCAGGGCGATTAGGCCATACGCCAGCGACATGATCATCATCACGTCCCGCCGCAGATCGTCCTCGAGGGCGTCGGCGGAGCGAACGGGCGAGGGTGTATCCGGCGACTGCCCGGGTGCCGTCGTCACCGCCGAACCCCCCGCCGCCGTTTGGCGGCAAGAAGCTCCTGATCGGCCGCAGCAATGGCCTCCAGTAGTCCGGTCGAGCTGCCCGTTGCGATGGTCGCGACGCCCCAGGTCACGGATAGCCGTCCGGTGGGCGTCGCACCTCGCCAATCTTTGGTCGAAACAGCACGTGAGATCCGGTCCAGAATCACCTTCGCCCCGGCCAGGTCCGAACCGAACATCAACACCAGGAACTCGTCGCCGCCAAGCCGGTGGACCATGGCGTCGTCACCGGCTGCGGTCGCCATGGCGGCAGCAGCGCGCACCAATACCTCGTCGCCTTGGGCATGGGAGATCTCGTCGTTGATGCTCTTGAATTCGTCGATGTCCAGCACCCCGAGTGACGTTGCCACCCCCTTGTCGAGGGCCTCCGCCACTTGTCTGCTCGCATCTCCTTCCAGGTGGCGACGGTTGAACAGGCCGGTCAGGGAGTCGCGCATCGCGGCACCGTCGAGGGCGCGGATATCGGCTTCGGTGGCCGCGATGACGGTTCGAATTTCGGCGGAACGACGCTCCACCGCAGCGTCCAGACCGTCCCGGAGGTGCTCGAGTTCGACTTGCAGGTCGGCCTTGCTGCGATTGGATTCCTGTAACCGCATCAGGCTGCGGCCGATCCCGCGCATGCCGGAGGTGACCGCGGCGGTGGTCAGCGCAGTGATTACGGCCGCACCGATGATCAACGGGAGCCATTCGAGATCCGGGGTCCGGTCAGGATCCGTGACGAGCCACAGGACACCGGTTGCCAGCAGGATCACCACGATCGTCGCGCCGATGTACCGACGGGCGGTCGACAACAGCAGGATGCCGGCCACCACCGAGGCCGCGTAGGGGCTCAGACCGGCGTTGCCGCTGGCAGCAGGCGGGATCAGCAGAGCCAGTAGCAGAACACCCCCGAAGCCGACCACCGCCAGGTCCTCGTGGCCGCGCCGCAGACTGATCCAGCAGGCGAGGGTGCCGACGAGGAGGCCGACCGCCGCGGCCGCCGGTGGCGCCGATCCTGTCCACCACAGCGCCAGATACATAGGCGTCGTTGCGATGGCGATGAACACCAGGATCGGTCCGAGGAAGGACGCCCGCCGCTGGTCGTCGGACGCCTGCACAACATCGTCGCGCGGGCTCCTCTGCACGCCGGACACGGTAACAACTCTCGGCACGGCCGTCTCCGTCTCGCCGCTGTACTCGTTCGCGGACCGCTCGGGCTTAGCGGGCGGAACTGCCGACCGGTTCCGGCTCCGGCTCGGGCTTGGCCTCTGCTGCGGGGCCCTCGACGCTGACCTTGGGGAGGATTTTGCCCAGCCAGTTGGGCAGGTACCAGTTCGCCGGTCCCAGAATCGTCATCAGCGCCGGCACGAACACCAGCCGAATCACGAAGGCGTCCAGCGCGACGGCCACCGCCAGCGAGAGGCCGAAGAGTTTGATGGTCGCGTTGTCCTGGAACACGAACGACATGAACACGCAGAACATGATCGCGGCGGCGGCCACCACCACCAGCCCGGAACTGCCCAGCCCGACCCTTACCGCGCGCTTGTTGTCCTTGTGCGTCTCCCACTCCTCCTGCATCCGGCTCACCAGGAACACCTGGTAGTCCATCGACAGGCCGAACAGGATGGCAAACATCATCACCGGCACGAACGGCAGGATCGGGCCCGCTTCGGGGATGCCGAACAGGAACTTCAGGTTGCCCCACTGGAAGACGAACACGGAGACTCCAAGCGCCGCGCCGTAACTGATGAGCGCGGTGATGGCGGCGGTCAGCGGAATCAGCAGCGACCTGAAGAGGACCATCAGCACCAGGAAGCCGAGCCCGACAACCACCAGCAGGAACTGTGGCAACTTGCTGCTCAGCACTGCACTGAAGTCCTCCGCGACCGCATTGGCGCCGCCGACATAGGCTTTCACTCCCGTTCCTTGCAGCGCCTTGGGGATGGTGTCTGTCCGCAGCGTGTCGAGCAGGTCGGTCGTCGCCGCAGCTTGCGGTTCCGACTTCGGGATAACTGTGATCAGGGCTGCCGTGCCGTCCTTGGAGACCGTTGCGGTGCCGGCCTTGACGGGCGAAGCGAAGGCGACATTCGGATTTTCCCCGATCGCTTTCGACAGTGCCTCCACCTTTGCGACGCTGCCAGCGTTGGGGAGTTCGGCCACCACGATGAAGGGCCCGTTGGCTCCGACGCCGAAGCCCTGTGCGGTCAGGTAGTAGGCGGTGCGCTGTGGGTCGTTGGGTGGATTGCCACCTGCATCCGGGAAACCCTCCCGCATGGAGAGGGTCGGGATGGCCAGCAGAATCATGAACGCCAAGGCCAGCGCGGCGGCGAGCCACCGGCGCTTCTCCAATTTCTCGGCATACGTGCGGAACCGGCGGCCGCGCTCGGCAGTGGCCGGTTTGCGTCCCCAAGGCATCTTCCACGCGAATACCCGCGGACCCAGCAGCGAGATCATCGCCGGCAGCAAGGTGACCGCGGTGACCATCATGCAGATGACCGTCACCCCGGCGCCGACAGCCAACCCGTTCAGGAAGCTCATCCCCAACACGAACAACCCCGAAAGCGCAATAATCACGGTCAACGCGGCGAACACGATGGCCCGACCAGCGGTTGCCACCGCAATCAGCGCGGCATCCTTCGGTTCGGAGCCGGCGAGCACCGCTTGCCGGTATCGATTGAGCAGGAATAGCGAGTAGTCGAAGCCGACACCGAGCCCGATCATCGCGGCCAGAGTTGGCGCGAAACTGGCCATGCTGACGAAGTTCGTCGCGACGATCAGTAGCGACAGCCCGGCGGTGAGCCCCAACAAGGCAGTCACCAGCGGCAGCCCTGCCGCGACCACTGACCCGAACATGATGAGCATGATGAGGATGGCCGCGATGATGCCGACGATCTCGCTCTCAGGGGTCTTTCCGGTGGCGTTACCGATAACTGTCCCGGCAGCACCCACGGTCATCGCGGTCGAATCCAGGGCGGTGACATCCGCGACGATCGCTTTGCCGTCGGCCAGCGGCACCTCGGTGTCGGGGGTTTTGAAGATCACGTTCAGTTTGCCGATGTTGCCATCGACACTCATCAGCCCGGATTCGACAGCGGCCTTGGCTGATTTCGCGTCGTACGGCGTCTGCACGCTGGCGACCGAGCCGAGGGCCTCGATCTTCTTCGTCAGCTCTTTGATCTCCTTCTCGGTCTGCGGATCACCGATCGTGAGATCACCGGACCGGAACAGGACCTGGACGGTGGCATTGCTGGTTTCGCTGCCGAATTTGCTGGCCAATAGATTCTGGGCCGTGGCCGAATCCGTACCCTGCAGGGTGAACGAGTTGTTGAACTTGTCGCCGGTGGCGGCATTCGCGAGGACTCCGCCGATCATCACGAACAGCAGCACCACCCACACGATGATTGCCTGCCATGGCCTGTTGACGGCCCATCGGGAAACAGCGCCCACAATTTGTCCTGTCCATTAGGTCCTAGATTGTGACGACTCTAAGGGATGCGCCGCCGAATACAGGTCCGATTGACTCATGCCGAACGGAGTAGATTCGTCCCATGTCGGAACGGAGTCGCTGGCAGGACGGCCGTGCTGCGGTTGCCACCGCCGTTCTCACCCTCGCCGCCGCGACCGGCTGCGCGGGGGGTGCCGCTGGTGAGACGGTCGCCGCTCCCTCGACGACGTCTGCGGGCGATCCGCGGGCGGCGACACCCGGCAGCCCAGGGGCCTCGACCGTCGCCGGGTCTGCGGTACCCGCAGTTGGCCCGGTCATCACAACCGTGACCCACGCCTGGGACACCATGAACTGGACCCTTTACAACCACCACCCGCGGGTGAACGCCGCGGCTGGCCGCTACCAGTTCGACTGCGTCGGGATGACCAACTACTTCCTGTCTGTGGCGGCCCCGACCGCAAACGATGATCTACGGGAAACCGAGGGTGTCCCCGATCACTATGTACCCAGGCCGGACCGGGTCCTCGATTTCATCAGAGGGCTTCCCGCGGCTGGCACGGCAACCTGGCTGCCGGTGCTGGCCCTGTCGGACATTCAGGCGGGCGACCTGTTGGCGTTCGGGAGTCGCGGCAAGGATGTCGGCCACGCCGCCATCGCCGCTGGGCCGCCGGTGATGCTCGCCGATGGCTCCCACTCGCTGTTGATCTACGACTCGACAGGACTCGTGCACGGACCGCTCGACACCAGGAACTGGGACGACCGGGCTCAACCTGGCGGAAGCCATCCGCACACCGGACTCGGGCGAGGGACCGTGCGACTGACCGGGACCGACCCGCAGGACTGGTCGATGTACTGGACGATCACCTCCACCCGGGCCTACGGGGACGGTGTGGCGGTGGCCCGGCCGCTGGCCTAGCCCGCGCCACACCGTTGGCACTCAGTAGTGCCAGGTTCCGTTCGTCGGGTAGATGCCCCACGATCCGGTACCGATGTCGTGAGTGAAGTACAGGTACTCACCGAAGGGGAACAACCCGTATTGCGTACACGTCGCGTTGGCTGGCGTGTTGGGGTCCTCGACGTTGTAGTCGTCCGGGTCGCCCCACGGCATTACGCAGCCCGACTGCACCGGGTCCAGCGAGGCGGTCGCCGGACCTGGGTTGCCCGCCAGCGGTGCGGGAACGCCCGGCGAACCCAGGAAGTCCTGCAGACCGAACGGCGCTGGTACGCCCAATCCTGTGGCGATGTACCAACTGTTCACGCTGTCAGGTGTGCCTGGGTTGGTGTCGCCTCCGCTGTCTTGATAGAACGTCTGCTGCGGCATCTGTTGCTGGAATTGGTCGCAGTTCCGGACGAACGGAGCACCCGAGAGTCGGCCCTCGGTGAAGGCGAGCACGGAGCCGGCGCTGAGCTCAGGAGTCGGACTCCCGGCGGTGCCGACGTTGTTACCAAAGGGCCACGCCAACACCGTCAGGTGATCGGCAGCCCCCGTGATTGGCAACCCGAAGCCCGCGGCCAACGCCGGCAGGAAGCCGGATATCACCGGGGTCCAGTAGGCCGATACTTGGCCGCCACCGTTGCAGAAGCTCTGCTGCAGTGCAGCCAGGGGCTGTGCCAGCACGACCTGGTCGGCCTGACCGGCCACCAGATTCAGCGGCAGATCCTTCGGGAAGGAGTTGATGTGCCCCTGCTCGATCACCGGGGTTTGGCCGAAGAACACATACCCCCACCGTAGGAAGGCTGGGAACGCGGTTCCGGCCGGATTCAGCAGATACGGCTCGTCCTGCGCCAACGAAGCTGCCTCCGTCGTGCACGCCTTCTCCAACGCGGGCTGCGCCGCCTTACCAACCGGGCTCAACAGGTTGTTGGCCGCGGCCAGAGCCGGCAGGTAATTGGAGTAGGTCTGCCACAACTCTGGTGCCAGTGCCCACGCCTCCATCTGATCCCACTGGAACGCGGTGATCGTGTTGAGGTCACCGGCTGGTGCCACGGCCGTGACGCCGACCAGGTTCAGGCCGGTCTCCGGGTCAAGCGTCTTCTTCTCCACGCCCGCCCACATCGCCGCGGACCCGCCCTGGCTGTGACCCATCGTGACGAACTGGTTGCTGGGTAGCGGGATTCCTGCCCAGCCCATCACCGGGTTGGCCGGTGTACGGATGGCCTTGGCTGCGTAGTAGAGGTCCCGCGCTTCCTGCTGGCCGACCATGTAGGTCTTCTGCAGGGAAGTCGGGCCGTTCACAGCGATGCCGAGGTAGTCCGGCATCACCACGATGTAGCCCTTGGCGAGCATCTGGTCGAGGAAGCCCTCCATGTCCAGGATGTTGAGATCGACCCCGCCCACATAGCTGGCGCTGAACGTCAGCGGACCGGTGATCTCGCCGGTGGTCGGCTTGTCGAGGGTGACCTTCTGACCGGCGACGCTGGCGACCTTGGTGCCCGCCGCGATGCCCGGGCCCGACACCGTCGACGGGAAGCCAGAGCCGGTACCGGTGATGCCGATCATCTGGCCGGTCATCGTCAACTCGGTTGACCCGGCTGCCGGCGAAGGTCCGTCGAGACTGCGCGGGACAGTCCAGCCGATCCGGTCGATTCCGCGGGTGATCGAGCACTCATTCTCCTGGCCGATGGTCGGATGGCCCCAGGCCACGACCTTCGCGCCCGGTTGGACATTGTCCGGTACGAACAGCAGCGCGGTCGCACCTTCGGTGCCGGCCTTCGCAGTGACCTTGCAGTCACCGTGGGAGCCGCCGGGCACCAACGGGCAGTCGTTGGGCACCATCCGCTTGTTTGTGTACATGAATCGATACTGCTTGGCCGGCTGCAGGGCCGGGTTGGCCTGGTTGCCGATCGTGCAGTCCTCACGTGGGGTGTCACTGATCGTGCAGTCGGGCGGCCCGGCGTTGCCCAGCTGGAGCGACGAGATGCCGAACAAGCTGATCGCCTTCAGCGGCGACTTCGGGTACGTGAGGGGGTAGCCGGGCCCGGCGTTGACGGTGGTGAGCTCCTGCGCCTTGATCAGTTGCCCGGGTTGGCTCGGCCGCTGCAGCGGCACGTTGTACAGGGCAGTGCCGAACGCACTCGCGGTGATCGCCTTCGGGATGGACCCGATCGCGCCCGAGCCGGTAGTCACCACCCGGAACTGCGAAGCGCGGGAGTCGGGCACGTTGAGCAGCAGGCTGGCCACGCCGTTCGCGTTCGTGCTGCCGCCACCGGCGTACAGGTTGGTCCACGGCTGGGTGGGGCCGGTGAGCCTGCGCTGAAGCTGCACCCCGATCTTGCCCTTGGGCGTGACAACCACCGGTACTGGGTACGACCTGTCGACCTCGGGCGTGCCGGTCGGCCAGCCGACTGCGATAGCGGTCGGGCGGAACACCGGGTTGACGGTCAGGGTGACCGGTCGGCTCGCGATGCCGCTGGCAAGGTTGACCGCACGGATGGGCATCGCACCTGCCGTTGGCGGATCGAACGTGTAGCTGGCGACTCCCGCTGCATTCGTCGTCACGGTGGCCAGCGTCCGCCAGGCTGAAGCCCGGGTGCTGCCGTACCACTGGAACGCCACCTTGACGCCGGCCGCTGGAGGTGTCGTGGCCACGGTGATCGTGGTGGCGGCGTATTGGTTGACCGGGTTAGGAGTTACCCGCACGGCCACCGGCGGGCGGAGGTCGCCTCGGGTCTTGCCAGTTGCGCCAGCCGTGGCCGTCGGGGCCGCGGTGGGTGCCTTGGGGCTGGCCGTGGAATCACCGGCAGAAGCGGCGGCGCTCGGAGCGGGCGTCTCGGGGGTCGCGCTGGGGTCGGGGCTCGCGGCGTCGGCCTCAGCGAACATCGCGTCCACGGATGACACGACGCTGTTGACCGGAGCGGCTGCGGCCGCGCTGACTGGGACCAGCGAGGCTGCGATCAGGGCTGCCGCCGTCAGGGACACTGCTGCAAAGCGCTTCATTGGCCTTCTCCAGTTCCTCCGTCGCCGCAATCAGGGCGCCAGATCGACCCTGGCCAACCACTCCACTCCATGTCAAACGGAAGTCAAACAATCACGCAGGGTCACCGGCGCGAACTGTATTCCGGCTACCAACTGGCCTCGGTGATCGAGGACCGGGACCTGGCTGTGACCGCCATCGTGCGGGGAGAGGACCTGTGGGCCTCCTCGGCGCTGCAGATCCCACTGGCCCGTCGGCTGGGTGAGCCGATCGATATCCATCAGCCGGACGGCTACTGAGGTCACGACCACCGTCACCGGCAGGGGCCGGCTTCCGGCGGTGGTGGACAATGGCGGCTGAACCGATGAACGGGGAGTGGAATGGCGCGGGTGGCTCAGTCTGGAACTACACGAAGTGCCCGACCGAGCGGTCAGCCCGCTCGGCCCGGCGTGAGCGGCACGGCGCTAGACGGGGTGGACCGATGGCTTGCGCTGGGCCTGGGATTGGTCGACATCCTTACCGATTTCTCCCGCGATGCGCTTGATACCGCGGCCGGACCGACCGAACGATCCGGCCAAGATGGGTACAGCGCGGCAGATTTGCTCGGGGTACTGCCCGGGGCCTTGGCAGGTCTGAGCCTGATCGTCCAACAACGAGCATTCGATGTGGTGTCCGAGGTTGAGGCTGTGCTGGGCACGCAGCTGGACCGGGTCGGTGCGGTGCGGCTGACCTCCCCGTTCGCCAAGAAGTTGCATGGCGTGCTGTCCCGACTTGACGAGCAATATCGCGCCGACCAACAGGCGAGGGTGGAGGTCGCCGAGGTCTTCCTGGCCAAGGCAGGACCCCAGACGCTCGATGCGCTGCTGGCGCGGATCGACGTCGAAGCCGTCATCAATCGGGTCGACTTGGATTCGGTGGTGCAGCGGGTCGATCTCGATGCGGTACTGGAACGGGTGGACGTCGATCGTGTGGTGTCCAAGGTCGACGTGAACGGTTTCGTCGGCGACGTGATCAGCGACCTTGAGGTAGCTGGCCTGCTGCGCGACTCAACGGGTGCGTTGGCCACCTCCACGGTGGGTGCTCTTCGAAGTCAGGTCGGCGGTGTCGCGAACCGACTCACGGGTCGGCAGAACCGCGAGTAGCGTGCACGAATGCACTGTTGCTGTTGGCCGGACAATGGCAGGGGGTGACCACACTTGGTGAACCTCGACGCTGAGACGTTCCGGGAGTTGGTGATCGAGGCGCTGGTGGGAATCCCACCGAACCTCGCTGACCAGATCAGCAATGTTGCGATCGTCATCACCGACCGGCACCCGCAGGAACCGGAGCTGCTTGGCCTCTACGAAGGTATTCCGCTGACCGAGCGGGGGGATCATTACTCAGGGGTCATGCCCGACCGGATCACGCTGTTCAGGCTGCCGATCTTGCAGTCCTGCGAGACGGTGATGGAGGTGGTTGACGAGGTGCGGATAACAGTGCTGCACGAGGTGGCCCACCACTTCGGCATCGACGACGATCAGCTAACCGAGTGGGGGTGGGGATGACCGAAACCGGTGCCAGTCGGGACCTGCCGGTCGAAGGGCTCTCGAACCGCTTCTTCGCCATCCCCTGGCTCTTTGCGCTGTCGATGTCCTGGACGGTGGGAGTGATCGACGCCTTCACCTTCGACCGGTACGGCGTGTTCACCTCCAACCAGGCAGGGAACCTGGTGGT
>CAZJNU010000030.1:0-27780 GCA_964547485.1 uncultured Actinomycetes bacterium | reverse complement strand
CTGGGAATGCCCGGCCCGGTCGGCGAAAGTCGTCTGCGCCAACTGTCCCCTGTCCGGCTTCGTGGCCACAGGTGACGCCGACAGTCCGCCACGAGTCGTCGATCCCCCCGCCGAGGCGACAGCACCGAAATGTTGCCGCCAAACAACCGTCACCATCACCGGTGACGTCACCGCCAAGATCCGTCAACGTCTCTACTGGGGATCGGATCTGTGGATCGCCTCCTACATTCGGCGCACCCACGTTGAAGGCAGCTACGCCAACATGAAAAGTCCGAAGACGCAGAACATCCGACGCGGCTGGTGCTTCGTCGTCGGCCTCGTGAAAACGTCGATCCTCGCGGTCGCTGCGGTTGCCGCGGTCAACATCCGACTCCTGCGCGTCTGGGCTGCAGCGTCGGGATTCCACGATGTCCTGTGCGAACCCGATCCCGTCGGGCACTACTTCATCGAATACGACGCCGACGGCAACCAGGTCAGCGCCATCGAGGTCGACGACAAAGACCCGCCACTAGCCGGCGGCCCCATCTAGGCCCTCAACAACAGCAACATCCAGCACCACCGCAACGCCCGCGTCACCCCCCACGACGGCGGGCCCACACCCATGCCCGAAATCACCCCCAAAGGGCACCCTCTCCCTGATCAGGCAGCTATAAACCGCATGAGACCGGCCAGCGCCGAGGCATAGCTGGGCAAACGCCGCCCCAAACACCCCTGAACACCACGAAACCCCCGTCAAACCCGCTCCGAGGAGAAGTCCACGGGAGTTTCGTCACCCCAACGTCGGGAGTTTCGTAACTAACTCGCAGCGGTGGCGGTGGGATTCGAACCCACGGTGGAGTCTCCCCCACACACGCTTTCGAGGCGTGCTCCTTTGGCCGCTCGGACACGCCACCGCGGAAGAGACTACAACGACCAGCTTCCGGGGGCTGGACACCCTCCACTCCAACGGCAAACCGCGGAACGCCCCACGGTCAGACGATGGCTTGGCTGCGGCCAATCACCGCCGTTGCTACTGCGAGGAGGGTGCGCTGGCGGAATCAGACGCTGAGCCGGTATCCGAGGGGCTCGGGCTCTCGGAGCTCGCAGCAGTCGGCGTCGGTGTCGGGCAGCCGGGACCGCTGAGGCTGGGGGAAGGTTTGGTGAGAGCCGCCTGGGCCTCGGCCTCAGTGGCCACGCCGCCAAAGCCGTCCTGCAGCAGCAACGTCACCTTGCTGTCAGTCCGCTCGACCAGTTCCAGCTTGACGTTGCCGAGGATCCAACCTCGCAGCGTGTTCGCCGCAGTCTCCCCGGTCGGTCCGTAGCGGATGATCGCCCCGGTTGCGGTGTCGCTGGTCGTGTCGTTGCCTACCGTGCCCACCTTGAATCCGGCGGCTTCGAGGCGCGCGCCAGTCTTGGTCGCCGTGCCGGCCGGGGCGCCGGTGTTCAGGACGTCGACAGTGACCTCCGCAGGCGCCACCGCGGCGGGAGTGACTTCGATTGTGGCGCAGGCGGCAGCTGTCGGCTGGCTGTCGCCTGCGCCGCTGGCCGTCTTGTCGCTGCGGAACAGTGTCCCGATGCCGAACCCCAGGCCGAACAGCACCAGCATGCCCAGCAGGGTGAGCAGGATGGCCCTTCCGATTGATCCCTTGCGACCGGGCTTACCGGCTGATCCTCCGGCACCGCCGCCGCCGGGCGGAATAGGTGGCAGGGATCCGCCGCCGTGGACGTCGCCGTACGCGGAGGCCGGGGGTGCCACCGGGGGGAGCGGCACCTGCTCGGTCGGGTTGTCGCCGGGCTCGTACGGGCTGCCGCCGCCGGTGGGTGGCCGATTGTCGCTCATCGCTTCCTCGTCGCTCGGTGTCGGGCTCGGCACGGCTCTTGGAACAACTGGTCGTTGCGTAGAGCACCGGTAACTGATGCCGGTCCCCGCTGATTGTAGAAGCGGGGCCCTTGCAGTCCGCGGCACCACGCGGAGGCAGTTCGACGGTGCCGCAATCTTGCTCGCTCTGTGGCTGCCGGTGGCGGAGGATGCGGGATTCGAACCCGCGAGGGGTCTCCCCCAACCCGCTTTCCAAGCGAGCGCCATAGGCCACTAGGCGAATCCTCCGGGGGAGACCTTACGCGAGCCGATGGCCTGCGGCATACACTGACCCCGACCCCCCGTGCGGCGACGTCCTGCAAATCCCCCCAGGGCCGGAAGGCAGCAAGGGTACCCGGGCTCCGTCGGGTGCGCGGGGGGTCACTTTCCGCTCCAGACTAGAGTGAGGGCCGTGTCTCTGGCCCTGTATCGCAAGTACCGTCCCGGTCGGTTCCAGGACGTGGTGGGTCAGGAGCAGGTGACGGCACCGCTGATCCGGGCGTTGCGCAATGATCGCGTCCACCACGCCTATCTTTTCTCCGGACCGCGCGGCTGCGGCAAGACCTCCAGCGCCCGAATCCTCGCCCGCAGCCTGAACTGCGCAGAAGGTCCCACCCCGGAGCCTTGCGGGGTATGCGCTGCCTGTATCGACCTGGCCCCAAACGGGCCGGGCAGTATTGACGTGGTCGAGATCGACGCCGCCACGCACCGTTCAGTGGAGAACGCCCGCGAGCTGCGCGAGAGCGCTGCATTTGCGCCAGTGAACAGCCGCTACACGATCTACATCATCGATGAGGCCCACCAGTTGACCAAGGACGCCGGCAACGCGCTCCTGAAACTCATCGAGGAACCGCCCGCGCATCTGCGGTTCGTGTTCGCCACGACTGAACCGGAGAAGATCCTCGGCACGATCAAGTCCCGCACCCATCACTACGCATTCCGGCTGGTCCCTACTGGCGTCCTGCGTGGGCACCTGGCGGGGATTTGTGAGTCCGAGGGTGTGGCGGCTGATCCGGCCGCGCTGGCCCTGGTCGCGCGGGGCGCCGAGGGCAGCGTCCGTGACTCTCTGTCGCTGCTCGGGCAACTCATCGCGAGTGCGGGTGACGACGGGGTCACCTACGCCGATGCGGTGGAATTGATCGGATCCACGGATGCCCGGGTGCTCAACGAGGTCGTGGCGGCCATCACAACGCAGGATGCTGCCGCGTTGTTCGCGGTTGTCGAGGGGGTGATCGAATCTGGCCATGAGCCTCGCAGGTTCGCCACCGACGTGCTCGATCGGCTGCGCGACTTGTTGGTGATCCAGGCCATCCCGGACGCTGCCGACCGTGGCGTGGTCGAGGTGCCGGTGGAGATCGTCGAAGACCTGCAGTCGCAGGCGGCCGGTCTGAGCCATGCGGAGTTGACTCGGGCGGCGGAATTGGTCAACGAGGGCTTGTCCTCCCTCCGCGGGGCTACCGCGCCGCGGCTGACACTGGAAATTCTCTGTGCCCGGTTGGTGCTGCCAGCGGTGGGGGTCACGGATCTCGACCTGCTCGCAAGAGTCGACCATCTGGAGCGCCGACTGGGTGAACTGAGTGCGATGGGTGTGGCGCCGACACCTGCCGGGGTGCCACCAACGGCCACGCCTGCCGCTGCAGATTCGCCGGTGAAGGGGGGCGAGGCCACTCAGGAGACCGGGGGCGGCCCCGCGCGGAGCGGTCCTACCGGGGGCGGCCCCGCGCGGAGCGGTCCGACCGGGAGCGGCCCCGCGCGGAGCGGTCCGCGTCGGATCTCGGATATCGCGCCTAGCACCCGGCGAACGCCGACAACGGGTGACCCCGCTCCAGAGAGTGACCAGCGCCCGGAGGTCGACCACGGCCCAGTTGAAGACGCCGGGGTGACCGAGAGTGGTGGCCCGGCAGCGCCTGGGGCAGCAACAACGGTGACGCTGGAGCAGGTGCAGGCGCTATGGCCAGCCGTGGTCGAAGCGGTCAAGCTGCGCAGCCGGGTGGCCTGGATGACTGTTCAGAAGTCGTCGCCGGTCTCGGCAAGTGATGCGACCGTAGTAGCTGTGGTCGCCGATGCCGGGGCGGCTGCGCATTTCAAGAAGACTGCCTACCCGGAACTGGTGGCCGAGGCGATGCTTGAGGTACTCAAGTCCTCGCTCAGATTCGAACTGATCCATGACCCCGGACGTGCCGCTGCCGGCAACGGCGGTCAGCCGACATCGTCACCGGTGGGGTCCTCCGGTGCTGGCCAGTCCGGACCGCGCCCGACTGCCGCGACCGAGTCCAGGGGGGGGCAGAACGGGGCGGGTCAGACCGGAGCGGGCCAGACCGCGGCGGGTCAGACCGCGGCGAGCGAGTCCGGGGCGGAGTCAGTTTCGGCAGCGACCGTCCTCAGCGACGAGGTGGACGTCGTCGGTGACGAGGACGTCGATCCCGGCCTGACCGGAGTGGCTCTGATCGAGGCTGAATTGGGCGGCGAGAAGATCGCCGAGTTCGAGGAGTAGGTGCCCGCATGTACGAGGGAATAGTCCAGGACCTGATCGAAGAGTTGGGTCGGTTACCCGGTATCGGGCCTAAGAGCGCGCAGCGGATCGCCTTCCACCTGCTCAACGCCGACGAGGCGGACGTGGTCCGGCTGGCCGAGACCCTCGTCCAGGTCAAGCGCACGGTGAAGTTCTGCACTGTCTGCGGCAACGTAGCGGAGGCCGACCTCTGTCGTATCTGCCAGGATCCCCGGCGTGATCAGGCCCTCATCTGTGTGGTGGAGGAGCCCAAGGATGTGTTGGCGATCGAACGCACTCGTGAGTTCCGCGGGCGCTACCACGTGTTGGGCGGCGCGATCAGTCCGATCGATGGCATTGGTCCCGATGACCTGCGCATCACGGAACTTCTCGGGCGGCTCGCTGATGGCACGGTGACCGAGGTGATCCTGGCCACCGACCCCAACCTTGAAGGGGAGGCAACCGCGACATTTCTTGCGCGGCTGATGTCGGCATTGGACGTCACCGTCAGTCGGTTGGCGTCCGGGTTACCGGTCGGAGGGGACCTCGAGTACGCCGATGAGGTCACATTGGGTCGAGCCTTCGCGGGTCGGCGCACGGTCTGAGGCCAGCGTCGGTCGGTAGACTCTGCGCTTACGGAAGTGTCCAACGAGATCGACGGAGCGGATCCAGTGTCCCTGGGAGTGCAGAAGCCACTGGTGGTGCAAAAGTACGGCGGGTCCTCCGTGGCCGACGCCGCCAGCATCAAGCGGGTGGCCCGCAGGATTGTCGCGACCAAGCGGGCCGGTTACGACGTGGCGGTCGTCGTGTCGGCGATGGGTGATACCACCGACGAGCTGCTCGACCTCGCCAACGAGGTTTCTGCGAAGCCAGCCGCCCGCGAGCTTGACATGTTGCTCACTGCTGGCGAGCGGATCTCGATGGCGCTGCTGGCGATGGCCATCCACGACGAGGGCGAGGTGGCGCGCTCCTATACCGGTTCGCAGGCCGGCATGTTGACGACTGCCTCCCACGGACGGGCGCAGATCATCGACGTCACACCGGGGCGTCTTGAAGCGGCCATTGAGGCGGGCGCGATACCGGTACTCGCCGGATTCCAAGGAGTCTCGCCGGACACGAAGGACGTCACCACCCTGGGCCGGGGAGGGTCGGACACCACCGCGGTGGCGCTGGCCGCCGCGATGGAGGCGGAGGCGTGTGAGATCTACACCGACGTCGACGGGGTGTTCAGCACGGATCCGCGGATCGTTCCGTTGGCGCGCAAACTCGACGTTGTCACCTATGAGGAGATGCTCGAGATGGCGGCGTCCGGAGCCAAGGTTCTGCACTTGCGCTGCGTCGAGTACGCCCGTCGACACGGTGTGGCGATCCATGTCCGGTCATCCTTCAGTGATGAACAGGGCACTTGGGTGCTATCCGCCGATGCGATAGATGAACGAGTGAGGAGAGGCGACGTGGAACAACCGATGATCTCCGGGGTGGCGCAAGACCTCTCCGAGGGCAAGGTGACGGTGGTGGGAGTACCAGATCTGCCGGGTGAGGCGGCCGTGATTTTTGAGACGCTGGCCGAGGCGGGAGTAAACCTCGACATGATCGTGCAGAACGTGTCGAGTCAAGGCCGGACCGACATCACCTTCACCCTGCCCGTCAGCGATGCGGCGACTGCGTTGGCGGCGCTGTCCGCGGCGCAGGCGGAGATCGGCTTCGCCTCGACGCTCTTAGACGAGGAAGTCGCCAAGGTGTCCCTGGTCGGTGCGGGGATGCGCAGCAATCCGGGCGTCTCGGCCACCTTCTTCCGAGCGCTGGCGGAGGCCGGCGTCAACGTGGAGATGATCTCGACCTCGGAGATTCGGGTATCAGTGGTCTGCCAGGCAGCGGATGCCAGTAAGGCGGTGGCTGCGCTGCACACGGCCTTCGGCCTGGATGCCGATGGCGAAGCAGTGATCTACGCGGGGACTGGGAGGTAGTGATGGCGCGCAAGCCCACGCTGGCGGTGGTAGGCGCCACCGGTGCTGTCGGGTCGGTCATGTTGGACCTGCTGAGCAGCCGGGAAGATGTCTGGGGCGAGATCAAGTTGGTCGCCTCCGCTCGCTCGGCTGGAAAGGTGCTCACCGTCCGGGGTCGACCGGTCGAGGTCCAGTTACTGACTCCAGAGGTTTTCGACGGCGTCGATGTCGCCATGTTCGACGTGCCTGACGAGGTCAGCGCTGAATGGGCCCCGATCGCGGCCGCTCGGGGAGCCGTCGCAGTGGACAATTCCGGTGCCTTCCGGATGGCCCTCGACGTGCCACTGGTGGTGCCTGAGGTGAACCCCGAGCAGGCCCGGAACCGACCTCGGGGAATCATCGCCAATCCCAACTGCACGACGCTATCGATGATCGTCGTGCTCGCGGCGCTGCATCGCGAGTACCACCTGCAACGCATCGTGGTCGCCAGCTATCAGGCGGCCTCGGGGGCTGGTCAAGCAGGAATCGACACGCTCCGCGATCAGTTGGCCGTCGTTTCCGGAAGTGAACTCGGCGAGCGTGCCGGGGATGTCCGTGAGGCGATTTCCGAGTTGGGGCCCTTCCCTGCCCCACTGGCGCTGAATGTCGTGCCTTGGGCGGGCTCGTTGCAGACCGGTGGCTACTCCTCCGAGGAGTTGAAGGTTCGCAATGAGTCCCGCAAGATCCTCGGACTGCCAGGCCTGAAGGTGGCTGCCACCTGCGTCCGGGTGCCCGTCGTCACCACACATTCGCTCGCGGTCCACGCCGAATTCGCGGTCGAGGTCTCGGCCGAGCGCGCACGCGACCTCCTCCGGAACTCACCCGGTGTGGTCGTGGTCGATGACCCCGCGGCGATGGAATTCCCCACCCCGGCTGATGTGGTGGGCACCGACCCCACCTACGTCGGTCGGATCCGGCGTTCGGTCGACGAACCGCGGGCCCTGGACCTTTTCATGTGTGGAGACAACTTGCGCAAGGGCGCCGCACTGAACACAGCTCAGATTGCCGAGTTGCTTGCTGAGGAGTTCACGGCCACCTCGTCCTGAGCCGATCAGGTGAGCGGCCGGAAGTTGGCGAATCGCTGGCACGAACCTGGCCACCACACCGGGCCGCAAGGCCACCTCGCCAACTGTTCACCTCCCCGAGGGCACGCGGGGAATCGAGTTACTGGCGGGTAACCGGAACGCAGCATCCCCTCTGGCATACGTAGGAGTCCGGTTACTGGTGAGTAGGGTCGTTGGTCAGGGCCGCCCTGGTGTCTGGAGCCACAACGGCCGGTGAGTAGTGTGTGTCCTTGTCCGTGTCGTGAACACCGCAGGTGAGATGGCGCACGACGGGGTGTGGCGCAGCTTGGTAGCGCGCTTCGTTCGGGACGAAGAGGCCGTGGGTTCGAATCCCGCCACCCCGACTTTGGCTCTGGCTCGGGCTCCACCCCGGGTCAGGGCCAAAACTCGTTCGGGACACGCGATGGCCGCAGTGCTGGGGGGCTGGCCTGCGGTCCGCAAGCAATGGATCCTGCCGTCCTAGGATGACATCGTGAGATCACTATCCGAGATGTGGACCACCACGGACAGGTGGCAGGTACCGACCGGCTGGCAG
The DNA here is from genome assembly GCA_964547485.1 of uncultured Actinomycetes bacterium. GTDB lineage: Bacteria > Actinomycetota > Actinomycetes > S36-B12 > UBA10799 > JACJWR01. Next base: position 19,868 of record CAZJNU010000030.1, on the reverse strand, counting down.
CAGGGTCGAGGTGCCTGGGGTGGCCTGGTCTCGGGGCAAGTGCTGACGGCGGCGATGAGTCGGCTTCCGTCCGCGGACCTTCAGCCGCGCAGCGTTCACATCGCGATGTTGGGACCGGTTCTGGCCGGTGAGGTGACGGTTGCGGTCCGCGAACTGCGGGCGGGTCGAGCGACCTTCAGTCAAGAGGTCACCTTGACGTCAGCGGCAGGGGACCTGCTGACGCACGCCACGGTGATCAGTGGCAAGGCGCGGGCGGAAACCCAGGTGTCAGCGCGGATTGCGGACCTGCCGCCGGTGCCGCCGCGCGGGGACGACCGGCCTACGCCGATTGGGCCGCCGCTCGCCCCCGACTTCACCGGAAGGCTGGAGTTCACGCCCGTTGTTGGCTGGCCCTTCTCCGGGGCGGCCGACTTGGTGGCCACCGGCTGGATCAGCCTCGGCGAGGACGCCGTCGACGAGTTGAGTCCTGCCATCATCGCGGCGATGGCGGATGGCTGGTGGATCGCGGCGTTGGTGGGTGTTGACGTTCCGACGGCAGACAGTGCCCCGGTACCGATGTCCACGCTGGATTTCATGCTCCAGTTCCCGGCCGCCCCGCCCCCGACTCCTCCATCAGAGTTGTGGCGAACTGGCCTCTGGCATGAGGGCCGCATCGTCGGCGGCAGGGACGGCTATCTGATCGAGGAACGCGTCCTGCGGGCTCCGACCGGCGAAGTGCTGGCCTGGAACACACAGCTTGTCGCAGTCGGTCGCACCGCCTGATCCGCCCGGGGGTTGTCCTCGGGCTGCGGCTGGATTGGCCTCGGTCAGCGGCCTGTCAGCGTCAGCAGGGTCGCCTCGGGTGGACAGGCGAGCCGGATCGGCGTGTAGGGATTGGTGCCCACGCCGGCCGACACATGCAACGGATGGCCGCGGTACTCGGAGAGTCCCTTGACCCGGGTCCGATCCAGGTCGCAATTGGTCACCAACGCGCCATAGCCCGGTAGGCAGATCTGGCCACCGTGGGTATGTCCGGCCAGGATCAGGTCCGCCCCTTCCGCCGCAAAGGCGTCGAGTACCCGCAGGTAGGGCGAATGCGTCACCCCGATGCGGGCCGCTGCCCCGCGGTCAAACCCCCCTTTGATCGTCTCGATTCGGTCACGCTGGATGTGTGGGTCATCCACGCCGACCATGGAGAGGCTGATGTCGGCGACACGGAGTTCGCCCTGTCGATTGTTCAGATCGAGCCAGCCATGCGAGGTCAATCGTCGACCCAGGTCGGCGGTCGGCAAGTTCGGCTTCCGGCGGCCGACACTGCTCGGTCGGTGAAGATACTTCAGGGGATTCTTCAACTTGGCGTCGAAATAGTCGTTCGACCCGAAGACGAAGGCGCCCGGCCGACGCAATAGCGGAGACAGGGCCGCCGTCACCGCCGGCACGGCGGGAGCATTCGAGATGAAGTCGCCGGTGACAACGACCAGGTCGGGCTCGAGTCGAGCCAGATCGTGGACCCACTCGCGCTTCTTTCGCTGGCCGGATGTGAGGTGGATATCGGAGATGTGGAGCAGTCGCAACGGGCGAGAACCAGCGGGCAGAATGGCTACGCTCACCCGCCGGAGACGGAAGCTCTGGGCCTCCCAAAGTGAGTAGCTGAGGGCGGCGACCCCAGCCGCAGTCGCGGCGGCGAAGGCGCCGGTGACGGGATGCATCCGTCCATGGTGACATGCGGCGCGGTCGTCGGGCCTCGGGGCGGTGCCGACCCCGCCGCGTAAGGCCGGGGTGGTCCGTGCTGACACGATGGCTGTCATGGCATCTCTGAAGCAACAACTCCGGCTGGACCTGACTTCCGCTATGCGAGAGCAGGACGTCACTACCCGCGACACCCTGCGGATGGTGCTGGCAGCGGTGTCCACTGAAGAAGTCTCGGGGTCCGAGGCGCGGGAGCTTTCAGATGCTGAGCTGATCAAGGTGCTGAGTCGGGAGGCGAAGCGGCGGCGGGAGTCGGCGGCCGCCTTCGACGATGCCGACCGCGCTGAACTCGCCGCCACCGAACGTGCAGAGTTGGCCGTCATCGAGGGTTATCTGCCGCAGCAACTCTCGGATTCGGAGTTGCAGGCCCTTGTGGCGCAGGCGGTGGCGGCCACCGGGAAGACAGGGCCTTCGGCGATGGGAGCGGTGATGAAGGCGGCGACGGCACAAGCGGCCGGTCAGGCCGATGGGAAGCGAATTGCTGCTGAGGTCCGCCGACAGTTGGGGATCGGTTAAGGCGAGGTGACGGGGTTGGGAATCGGGTTGCCGTTGCCGTCGTACTGAGTCCCACCCCCGGTCGTGCCACCCCCGGTCGTGCCACCGTCGTACGTCCCACCGCCGTTGTAGTTGTAGTTGTTGTAGCCGTTGCCGTCGTATTGGTAGCCGTAGGGGTTGGCACTGGCGGAGGAGCCGGTGCGCAGGTTCGGCCCACCGCCCTGTTGGACGGACTTCAGGCCGTACTTGGCCTCCAGGTCGAACGCCACCGGATCGGACTCTGACAGCGCCGCCAGCATCACGTCACGCCAGATCGGACCGGGCAGGTACGAGCCGAACACGGCGTCGTAGTAGGTGCCGTTGATCGTGATATCCCGCAGGGGGTATTTGAATCCGCCGCGAGGGTCTCCCACCCAGACCGCGGTGGCCAGGTCGGGCGTATAGCCGGCGAACCAGACGGCAGCGGAAGAGTCAGTGGTCCCGGTCTTGCCTGTGGTCTCGCGGCCGAGGGACATATTCTCGCCGGTGCGGCCTTGGATCGGGCCGTCCACGACGCCGGTCATGATTGCCGTTACCCCGTCTGCCACGTCGCGTGGGATCGTCTGGCTGCACTCCGGCTCGTTCGCGATCACCTCACCGGTCCGACTGGTGATCGACGTGATGGCCATCGGTTTGCAGTAGAGACCGTGGGCGGCGAAGGTGGCATAGGCGTTGGCCAGGCTCAGCGGCGATACCTCGGATGTGCCCAGCGTGAAACTGATGTTGGGTTCCAATGGTTTGCCCGTGGCCAACGTGACGCCAGCTCTCGTGGCCATGTCCACTGTTTGACACAGGCCGGCATCCCGTTCCCGCTGGAGGAAGTAGGTGTTGGTCGAGTAGGCGGTGGCCTCCCACATGTTGAAGAAGCCGGACTGCGTTGAGTTCTGCCCGGTGAAGCCACCGAAGTACTGACCTGGGCAGCCCCAATCGCCGCCGTCCAGCCAGATTCCGTCAGAGGCGTTGATCCTCTCGTTGGGGTCGATCCCGGCATCCAACGCGGCCGCCAGTGTGAAGATCTTGAACGTGGACCCGGCCTGCATGCCGATCGTGCCGCCGTCCTTCTGATCGACCGCGTAGTTGTAGGTCGTCTGACCATCCTTCTTGGTGCCCCAGGTGCGGTTCTGGGCCATCGTGACGATCTGGCCGGTGCCGGGCTGCACCATTGCGACGGCCGCCGCCTTACCGCTCTCATCAGTGGCGGGGATGTAGCTGTTCACCGTCTCCACGGCTGCATCCTGGGCGATCGGGTCGATGGTCGTGTCGATCGTGATACCGCCCGTCTCCAAGAACTTCTCTCGGTCCTCGGCGGTCTTGCCGTATTGCGGGTCCGACAGGACTTGGCGGACCACGTAGTCGCAGAAGAAGGGGTAGATGCTCTCGGCGCAGCCGTTGGATTGCACCTGCGGGTTGAGGTCAGCAGCCATCGGCCGTTTGACTGCCTCCTGGTACTGCGCCTTGGTGATATCGCCGACCTCCCGCATCCGGAAGAGGACTTGGTTGCGTCGGCGCACGGAAGCATCGATATTGCGGGTCGGATCGTACTTCTGCGGGGACTGCACAAGTCCGGCCAACGTCGCAGCCTGCGTCAGATTGAGGTCAGCCGCAGAAACATTGAAATAGCGGTGTGCGGCCGCTTCGGCTCCGTAGGCTCCGGCGCCGAAGTAGCTGATGTTGAGGTAGTTGTTCAGGATCTCGGGCTTGCTGAGCTGCTTTTCGACCTCAACGGCGTAGCGGATCTCCTGCAGCTTCCGGCTTGCGCTGCGGGCCCGGGCCGCGACCGCCTCCTGCTCAGAGTCCGCACCGACCACCAGCACGTTGCGCACGTACTGCATGGTGATGGTTGAGGCACCCTGCTGGCTGCCGTCGCCGCCGGCGTTGCTCGCCAGTGCCCTGGCCGTGCCTTTGAGGTCCATTCCGTTGTGGTCGTAGAACCGGCTGTCCTCGGTCGCGATCACGGCGCGCTGCAGATTCACGGATATCTGCTCGAGTGGCACGATCACCCGGTTCTCCTTGAACAACTGGGCGATCTGTTGCTGGTTCTTATCGCGGATCACGGTGCGCTGGGGCAGCGGAGGCGTGGTCAGTGCCGCTGGCAAGGTCTCATAGGAGGTGACTGCTTCCTTGGCGCCGATTCCCACCGCACCGGCAAACGGCAGTAGCAGCCCGGCCGCTACGACACCTGCCAGGGCGCTGGCGCCAGTGAAGAGTCCGGCCGCAGCCCACCGGCCGCGGCCGGGAGAGGGGCTACTGGGCGCGTCGGAGGGAGAAGGCCCAGGGGAAGAAGGCATTGCCATAGGACGTAAGAATACGTGGCTCGGTTTCATGGCCGGTGGCCGCGCCTGACATCAGCCCGGAATTCCGCTGGAACCGATGCTGGCTAGCGGCAGTCTCACTGTCAGTCATCATGCTCAGAGCCACCACAAGATGACACCTCCCAACTCATGTCACAGTAATTAGTGATAAAGAACTAGGAATAACCACCTGATCGAGCCTAGGGCGTAGTCGCCTGACTGCGTACGGTCACAGCACTCGCTCGCGCGTGCGATGTGGAGGACGTCGGTATTCCCACCGGCGGCATCGAGGACGCGAGGTTTGGAGGAACGTGACTGTGACTTGGGTGAGCGATTGGATTTCGCAGGCATCCTGCCGAGGGCAGGATCCTGATGCCCTGTTCGTGCAGGGCGCAGCGCAGAATCGTGCGAAGCAGATATGCGGTGGTTGCGTCGTTCGCACCGAGTGTCTGGCCGATGCGTTGGACAACCGAATCGAGTTCGGGGTCTGGGGCGGCATGACCGAGCGCGAGCGTCGGGCCCTGCTCCGGCGCCGCCCGGAGGTGACGTCGTGGTCGAACCTGCTGGCCTCCGCACGCGAGCAATCAGCGGCACCGGTCGCCGTTTCGCAGGTTGTGCCAGTTGTCCGGGCCGGTCGGGTTTCAGCCTGATCTAGGCCCAGCGACAGCACGGCCCGCGGGCCAGCCTTTGCCAGGTCATGCGGTCGCGGCGTCGCCGATTGCACGTAACCCGTCGATATCGTGCACATCGTCGCCGAACGCGGGTACCGCCACGATCGGCACCCGCGGGTGGGCGGCCGTGAAGCTCTCCGTCAGGTGCGATTGCCGCCGGATGGCAAGCATTCGGTCTGCATGCAGACGCAGCAGACCCGCGGTGATCGGATCTTCCGCCAGATCGTCCAGCACCTCCGCTCCCGCTTCGGCAGCCTCCGCGGTCAGGTCGGGGGCATGTCCCGGGCTCACCCGGTTGAGCACCATTCCAGCGAGCGGCATCTTCTCTTCCTCCAGCCGCTCCACGAAGTAGCTCGCCTCCCGCAGGGCGTCGGCCTCAGGGATGGCCACCACGACGAACCGGGTGTCCGGTGCCTTCAGTTGCGCATAGGTCGCCTCCGCACGCTCCCGGAAGCCTCCGAAAAGCGCGTCGAAACTGGCGACGAACACTTGGATGTCCTTCAGCACCTGGGCGCCGATGATCTTGGACAGCACGTTTGTGAAGACCCCGAATGACGCCGAGACAACCCTGCTCGTGAACCGACCAGCACCCTTGGCCGGGGCGGCCAGGATTCGGATCAGACGGCCGTCGAGGAAGGAGCCGAGCCGTTTCGGGGCGTCCAGGAAATCCAAGGCCGAACGCGATGGCGGGGTGTCGACAATGATCAGGTCCCAACTGTCACCGGTGTCGCTCGCCGCCCGTAGCTGACCGAGTTTCTCCATGGCCATGTACTCCTGGGTCCCCGCGAACGAACTCGACAGTGCTTGATAGAAGGGGTTGTCGAGGATCGTCTGGGCGCGCTCGGCGTCGGAGTGTGACTCGACGATTTCGTCGAAGGTCCGCTTCATGTCGAGCATCATCGCGCTCAACGAACCGTTGGCTATTCCGTCGATTGGCCGCGGAGTGTTGTCCAGTTCGGTGAGGCCCATCGACTGTGCGAGCCGCTTGGCCGGATCGATCGTCATCACGCAGACATGGCGGCCCTGTTCGGCCGCTCGCAGTCCGAGGGCGGCCGCGGTGGTTGTCTTGCCGACGCCACCGGATCCACAGCAGACGATCACTTGCACGGTGCGGTCGGCGAGCATGGCATCGATGTCCAGGCGGGGTACGTCTGGGCCCAGAACCTGACTGACAGCCGCGCTCATCGCCGCACTCCGCTCTTGGTCAGGAGCGCCGCCAGGTGGTAAAGGGCGCCGGTATCGATACCGCCAGGCAGGTAGGGCAACTCCAGGATGGGCCGCCCCGTTTCGGCTAACCGAGCCCGCTCCTGACTCTCCAACGACACCCGGGCGGCATGCTCCGCCCCTTCCTCGGCCAGCGCTCGAGACCAGGCCGCAACCCGACCGCTGCGCTTGCCTGTTGCGGAGGTGAGGCCGGCAGCCACCAGCCCGGCGGCGATCGACTCCAGGTCGAGCGTTCCGGCCTTGGCGGAATCCAGCGCGGCCTCCGGAAGCGCCGGGGTCCGCACCATGTTCACGAAAACTCCCCCGAGCAGCAGTCCGGCCTCCTCGAGTTCGGTCACCCCATCGACCGTTTCCTGGACTGGCATTTCCTCCAGCAGCGTCACTAGGTGGACGACCGTGTCCCGGGATCGGATCACCGACATCACCGAGTCAGCCTGGCTCCGGATCGGACCAACCTTGGCCAGCCCGGCCACCTCGGTATTCACGTTCAGGAAGCGGACCAGCCTGCCTGTCGGCGGGGCGTCCAATACCACCGCGTCGTAGACAAACTGCGCGCCCTTCTTCCGTTTGGTGGCCTCCGCGGCCTTGCCGGTCAGCAGCACGTCGCGCAGCCCGGGTGCGATCGTGGTGGCGAAGTCGATGGCGCCCAGTCGCCGCAGCGCGTTACCGGCTCGGCGCATGTTGTAGAACATCTCCAGGTACTCGAGCAGAGCTGCCTCCGGGTCGACGGCCAACGCAATGACGTCACCGCCCGCGGGGGCGACCGCAACTTTGCGCTCCTCGTAGGGCAACGGCGGAACGTCGAACAGCCGGGCAATACCCTGCCGGCCCTCCACCTCCAGCAGCAGCGTCCGCCGCCCGCCGGCCGCCAGCGCCAACGCCAGCGCGGCCGCCACGGTCGTCTTGCCGGTACCGCCCTTACCCGACACGACGTGCAGTCGGGCGGCCGACAAATCAGCCCATCGTCCGGTGGAATCGTCGGCGTGTGCGTGAGTTCCGGTCACACAGACGAGAGTAGTCCGTCGTCGCCCAATAGGCTTCCGGGCATGACGACATGGGAATACCTCACTGCGCCGCTGCTCATCCACAACACCAAGGCCATCCTGGACAACTTCGGATCCGACGGTTGGGAGCTCGTGGCTGTGGTGCCAGGGCCCAACGCGGAAAACCTGGTCGCCTACTTCAAGCGACCGCGGGCGTGACTTCCGACCGTCCCGGCGGCAGGTCTCAGCTAGAGGTGGGCGCCGCATTGGGATTCGACCTGCCACCTGTTGCAGCGCCGCTGGCCGCCTATCAACCTGCGGTGACAGCCGGAAACCTGGTCTTCACCGCGGGCCAGCTGCCCGTCCTCAATGGGCAATTGACCGCCACCGGTCGGGTAGGTGCGGCCGGTGTGCCCGTTGCTGAGGCCGCGGGTGCCGCCCGGACAGCGGCACTGAATGCGCTCGCGGCCGCATTTTCGGCGGTGCCGCCAGGAGCCCGCCTGACCCTGGTCAAAGCGGTGGTGTTCGTCGCGGCAGAGGAGGGCTTCACCGAGCACGCAGTGGTGGCCGATGGTGCGTCGGAGCTGTTCCAGGCCGCGCTCGGGGCAGCTGGTGTGCATGCCAGGAGTGCTGTCGGGGTGGCCTCCCTACCGAAGGGCGCCCCGGTGGAGCTGGAGGCGGTTTTCGTCGTCGCCGCCGGACTCGACATCCCCGAAACGGGCGCCTCGGGCGGCGCCCCGGCCCAGCAGCAACCGACGTGATGGCTGACACACCGGCACTCGCCGCCCGAATCGAAGCGGTGGCGCGCGGCGACCGGGCGAGTTGGGCCCCGCCGCCGGTCCGTTCAGCCGCCACCGTGGCATTGGTCCGCGCCGGAACTGACGGCGTGCAGGTGTACCTGATGAAGCGGGTGCCCACGATGGTGTTCGCGCCGACCATGCATGTGTTTCCCGGCGGCGCGGTGGAGCCTGACGATGGACCGCCCGAGTCGGCGGAGGGGTTTCGGGCCGCGGCGGTACGGGAGGTTGAGGAGGAGACGGGGCTACTGTTGCCGGACCCTTCGGCGCTGGTGCCGTTCGCGAGGTGGGTTACGCCAGAGGTGGAGGTACGGCGGTATGACACGGCATTCTTCGCCGTCGAAGTGCCGCCGGGCGTAGGTCCGGAGCTGACCGGGACCGAAGCGAGCCATTCGGAGTGGTTGACACCCGAGGTTGCGCTGTCGGAGAACGCTGCCGGTCGGATGGCGATGCTGCCTCCCACAATTGCGACGCTGCACCAACTCAGCGGGTACCCGGATCCGGCGACGCTGCTGGCGGGCGTCGCGCTTCTGCCGCGGCCGGTGCTCATGCCGGTTCCGGTGCTGGTGAACGATCAAATTGCGTGGACCCTGCACGATCTCGCGGCGGGCACGGTTCTGACCGACTCGACTCAGGCCGGCCTGCCCGCGTCCTGGTCGATGGGGTTGGGGTAGTGCGATGACCGGATGGTCGGGCGGACCCGTCACTGCGGTCGCGACCTGCGTGCTGGCGCCGAACCCCGGACCGATGACCCTGGACGGGACGAACACCTGGATCCTGTCCGCTCCCGGCGCCGACGAGGCTGTTGTGGTCGACCCGGGTCCGGCTGACCCGGGGCACCTGGCGGCGATCACCCGCGCGGTTGCCGGTGTCGGCGCCCGCGTCACGCTGATCCTGCTGACCCATGGGCACGACGACCACAGTGCAGGAGCTGCCGCGTTTGCGGCTCAGGTGGGCGCCCCGGTGAGGTCCTGGGATCCGCAGCACCGCACTGGGGAGGCAGGGCTGACGGCGGGTGAGTCGATCTCGGCGGGGGGTGTCGAGATAGACGTGATCGCGACCCCGGGCCACACTTCGGACTCGGTGACGTTCGGGATCCCAGGTGGCATCCTCACCGGGGACACGGTGCTGGGGCGCGGGACAACCGTCGTGGCCCATCCCGACGGTCGGCTGGCCGACTACCTTTCCTCGTTGCGCGCCTTGAGGGCGCTGGTGGATGCGTCTGACTGTCGCAACCTGCTGCCGGGTCATGGCCCGTCCGCGACCGACCCGGGCGCGATGATCGATGCCTACCTGGCTCATCGGCAGCAGCGCCTCGAGCAGATCGAAGCAGTGCTGGCCGGGCTGGATCGGGCGGAGCTGAGCGAGCAAGAACTGACCGCCCGCGTGGTCGAGACTGTCTACGCGGATGTCCCACGTAATGTCTGGCCGGCGGCCGCCGCCAGTGTCCAAGCCCAACTGGCGTACCTACTCGACCCGGAGTGACGACCCGATCTGGACCAGTGGATCGATCAGCGGGCGCGGCGGGCGAGCCGCTCGGTGTCGATCAGCACCACCGACCGTGACTCGAGTCGCAACCAGCCACGGGTGGCGAAGTCGGCCAGTGCCTTGTTCACCGTCTCGCGGGATGCGCCCACCAGTTGGGCGAGTTCCTCCTGCGTCATGTCGTGGGTCACGTGCACGCCGTCGGGCATCGACTGGCCGAATTTGTCGCCCAGTTCGAGCAGGGCCTTGGCGACCCTGCCCGGCACATCTGAGAACACCAGGTCCGCGAGGGCCTCATTCGTGCGGCGCAACCGCAGCGCGAGTGCCTGCAGCAGCGACTCGGCGACCTCCGGACGACCTGTCAGCCATGGCCTTAGAGCCTGGTGTCCCAGGCCCAAGGCGGTCACGTCGGTGAGCGCAACGGCGGTTGCGGTTCGCGGTCCGGGGTCGAACAGCGACAACTCGCCCAGCAACTCCCCTGGGCCCAGCACGGCCAGGATGCTCTCCCGGCCGTCGGGCGCGGTATGGCCGAGTTTGATCTTGCCCTCGGTGATGATGTACATCCGGTCGCCGAGCTGGCCCTCCAGGAAGAGCACATCCCCCTTGGCCACGCGGGTGGTTTCCATCGAGGCGCGCAGGGCCGCCGCGGCCTCAGCGTCCAGGGCGGCAAACAGCGGAGCCGAACTCAGAACGTCGTCCACGTGTTCCTCTCTGTTCTGCGGGTCGGCTGCACACGACGCCGCAGCTGCCAGGCTAGGTGTAGCACGGAGATGGGCGTTGTTTCCAGCCTACGGGGTGCAGACCCGCTACCCTGCCGATTCGCTGGAGCGATTCGGGAGTGCGGTGAGCGCCAATGAAGGGTTCTGTCGGTACCGCGCGATCAACTCTCGCTGGAGCTCGTCGATCTTGACGTGGAGCGTCCGGCGGAATTCCGACAGCTGCTGTTCCCTTTCGCGCAGTCGTTCGGTGTAGACGTAGGTGTCTTGCTCGGTTTCGGGCTGGTACCGCCATAACTCGACCAGATCCGGCAACGGTGGCACTTGGTCGGGCGGCAAAATCGACAGCCTGGCAATCCGCTTTGTTATCGAGGGGGCGTCAGCGAGAGCGTCCGCCAGGCCGGCGAGGCCCTCTGTCGTGGCCTCACCAGTCATCACCAGGTCCAGCCGGGCCTGCAGGATCCGCCGCCAGTAGGACACTCGCGTCTCGTAGTCGGTCAACGCCTGTCGGTCGGCGCGAAGGTCGTCCAGACTGAGCGACTCGAATTCGGGGGCTGGCTCGGGCGGGGCTACATCGAGCCGGGCACGCTTGCGCGCCGCCCGGCGTACCGCCGCCTGGTCCTCGGTCATATCCCTCCTGCCGACGCCAGCCGGCGATCTCCGCAGTGCGCATGCCGTGGTCGGCACGCTTGGAGTCAGGCTAGCGAATATCCGCCGCCGCAGGCGGATCGTAGTCGCCTGCTGTGACCTGGCAGGATGCCTGCGGCTGCCGGCGCTGGCCGACGGACGTAATCTTGGGGGATGGCGTCTCAGATCCACTCCGCGCGGGCACCCAGAGGGATGCGCGAATCCCGCCTGGCGTTGGTTCGTCGAGCGCGCCGGGCCGACCGGATTCTGGCCGAGACCTACCCGGACGCCCGCTGCGAGCTGGACTTCGAGTCACCGCTGCAGCTATTGGTAGCGACCATCCTGAGCGCCCAATGCACCGATGTCCGGGTCAATTCAGTAACCCCTGCCCTCTTCGCCAGGTATCGGAACGCCGCCGAATACGCGGCTGCCGATCAGGCCGAACTGGCGGCGCTGATCCGCCCGACCGGGTTCTTCCGCGCCAAGGCGACCAATATCATCGCGATGGCCGAGGTACTGTGCCGCCGGTTCGGTGGCGAGGTTCCGGCTCGGCTGGCGGATCTGACCACCCTTCCGGGAGTGGGAAGGAAGACGGCGAATGTCGTGCTCGGCAACGCCTTTGGCATTCCTGGGATCACCGTCGACACGCACGTGGGTCGAATCTCGCGGCGGCTCGGCTGGACCTGCCAGACCGATCCGGTGAAGGTCGAGTCGGACATCGCGACGCTCTTTCCGGCACGCGACTGGACGATGCTGTGCCATCGGGTGATCTTCCACGGTCGACGCTGTTGCACGGCGCGTCGGCCGGCCTGCGACCGCTGCCCGCTGACGGCGCTCTGCCCGTCAGCGGGTGTCCTCGAGAGTGGTGGCTAGACCCGTGCCGGCCCCCGAATACTCCGCCGACGGCGACCTCCCGCAATGGTTGCGCCCGCTCGTTGCCGCTGCCCGGGCAGTGAGGCCTGAAGACCTCACCAGGTTCCTGGCGCCGCCGGATGGCGGTCGGGACTCGGCCGTGCTGATGTTGCTGGGCGAGACCGACGGTGAGCCCGATCTACTACTCACCGAACGGGCCTCAGGTATGCGGGCGCACTCCGGGCAGCCGGCCTTTCCCGGCGGCACGCAGGATCCTGAGGATGCCGACGCGGCCGCCTGCGCCCTGCGGGAGGCCCAGGAGGAAGTCGGGGTCAACCCGTCCGGTGTCAGGATCGTGGCCCAGTTACCCCAGTTGTGGGTGCCTCCCACCGGGTTCGCGGTGACCCCCATCCTGGGCTGGTGGCACACCCCCAACGCGGTCGCACCGGCCGAGGCCGAGGTCGCCGCGGCCCACCGAGTGCCGATCGAGGAGCTGGCCGACCCGGCCAATCGGGTCCGGGTCGCGCACCCTTCCGGATTCGTCGGACCCGGATTCGAGGTCGCCGACATGATCGTCTGGGGTTTCACCGGCGGCCTGGTGGCGAGCCTGTTGCGGCTGGGGGGCTGGGAGCGGCCGTGGGAGCCCGCCCGGGTCGTTCAGGTGCAGTTATGAACCTCATTGACTGGATTCTGATCGGGTTGGTCGTGATCTTCGCGCTGATCGGCTGGCGAACCGGATTCGTGGTGGGGCTGCTCAGTTTCCTGGGCTTCGTGGCGTTGGGAATCGTGGCCGCCCAGTTCGTGCCGGAGTTGGTGGCCTCCTGGCAGATTGACAACCCCTGGCGATTGGTGTTGGTCATCGGGTTGGTGCTGCTGGCCGCCGGTATCGGGCAGGCGCTCGGGGCGCTGGCGGGGCGCAGGTTGCGTGACAGGGTGTCCTGGCAGCCCGCGCAGTGGGTTGACAGCCTGCTAGGCGCACTGCTGGCGGCGTTCGAGGTAGTGCTGGCGGCGTGGCTGATCGGGACCGCGGTATTGGCGGCTCCGGCCGGCGCTGCCGGTTCTCCGGTGCGGTCTTCGACGGTGCTCGCGCAGGTTGATTCAGCTATGCCCGGTGTCGCCCGTGACCTGCTGTCCGAGATGCAGAAACTCATCGATGACAGCGGCCTGCCAAGGATCCTGGGCGGCTTCTACTCGGTGCCACAGGGTGACCCGGCGCCCGGCAATTCGCAGGCGTTGACGGCCGGTGTCCGGGCAGCGCTGCCGTCGGTCGTGCAGGTAGTCGGCGACAAGCCGTCCTGCGGGTCGGGTGCGACCGGTTCCGGCTATGTGTCCACCCCGGAGCACGTGACGACCAACGCCCACGTTGTGGCGGCCATGTCCGCTCCTACCGTGCGATCCAGTGACGGTGAGTCCTACCAGGCGGAGGTGGTGGCGTTCGACCCGCAGGTCGACGTCGCGGTGCTGTACGTCCCCGGGCTGCCGATGCGACCGATTCCGACGAAGGCTGGTGCCGAGCCGGGCACGCCCGCCGCGGTGGCCGGCTACCCGGGTGGTGGCCCGCTGGCTGTTGGCGGAGCTCGAATCCGAGCTGAGATCGGCGGCCGACAGGCAGTCGGTACCGACATCTACGGTAATCCGGGGGTGAGTCGTCAGGTCTTCGTGCTGTCGGCAAACGTGCGGCCGGGTAACTCCGGCGGTCCGCTGCTCGCGCTCGACGGTTCCGTGCTCGGCCTTGTATTCGCTCAGGCGAAGGAGGAGACCGATGTTGGTTTCGCCCTGACCGCGGAGCAGTTCCGCACGACCTCCCGGGCCGCCGGCAGTTCGGTGGCCGCGGTGGATACCGGACCCTGCCCGGTGCAGTAGCCGCCGATCAGGCCGAGGGCAGTAGTTGGTCCGACTCCGGCGGGTCGGACCAACTACTGCCCTCGGCGAGCCAGCCGAGCAGAAGCGAGGTGAACCTCGTCGGCGCCTCCTCATGAACGAAATGCCCGACATCGGCCAGTAGTCGCCAGGCGAACGGACCTTCGGTGAATTCCCGGCAGCCTGTGGCGGTGCGCGGCAGCACGGTGCGGTCCTGTGCGCCGTGCAGCTGCAGCACTGGTGCAGTGATCTTGGCCCGAGAGACCTCAGCGATGAATCTGCGGCCGTCAGTTCGCGGGATGGAGCGAATCGACCACCGGTGGTACTCCAGCGCGCAGTGGGCGGTGTTCGCCTGCATGAAGGCGGCCCGGAACATCGCATCGGAACGGGCGTCCGGCCAACTCGGTGAGACCGACCATTGCCGCAGATACCGTCCGACCGCGGCGGCATCCTCGGCGACCAGTTGGCGCTCCGGAATCCAGGGCCGCTGAAATCCGATGACGTAGTCGGAGGCCCGCAGTTGGGCTCGATCGTGCAGGATGCCGTCCCGCAGCCTGCGCGGATGGGGCATCGCTACCGGCACGATGCCAGCAATCGCGTCCGGCTGCAGCGCGGCAGCGGTCCAGGCCAGAAATCCGCCCCAACCGTGACCGACCACGGTTGCCGTCGCCTCACCGAGTGAGCGAATCACCCCGACCACGTCGAGGCTGGTGGAGAAGGGGTCGTAGCCGCGGGGGGTGTGATCGGAACCGCCGTAGCCCCGCAGGTCCATCGCCGCCACCCGGTAGCCGGCAGCTGCGAGGGCCGGCAATTGGCTCCGCCACGTCCACCAGTACGTCGGGAAGCCGTGCAGGAACAGGATCAGCGGACCCGATCCCATCACGGCCAGGTGGAAGTTGGCCCCGTTGGCCGACACCGAGGTGTGCTCCCACGGTCCCGGTGCGTAAATCGCATCTCCGGGACTCGGCAACTCCATCGGCAGTGAAGTCAGGAGCTTGTGAAGGCCGACTTGGTGGCTTCGATCTGGGCCATCGCCCGCTCGGGCCCCTTCACCTCGTTGGCGTGCTTCTTGCCCAGCAGGCCCAGCACAGCGGCGATGATCAGCAGCAACAGGGTGACGATCCCGAAGCCGGCCCAGACCGGTAAGCCCACAGCGACCAGCACGTAGGCGAGGGTCACCAGCAGGAAGACCAGGAACAGGACGCCGACAAAAGCTGCGCCGGCAAGCAGTCCGAAAGCGTTGCCCGCCTTCTTTGCGCTGGCCTTGACCTCGGCTTTGGTGAGTTCGATTTGGTCGGTAACCAACGTGCTGACATCGGCGCTGGCCGACTTGACCAGTTCGGCGATGCTTGGGTCTGACTGCTGGCGCGTAGTTGCGGCCATCTGGGTCCTCCGCTGGTTGGGGCGTGGGCTCAGGTTATCCCGACGGCGCTCCGGGTCGCTGGTAGACGTCCGGGATACCGTCCTGATCATCGTCCCGCTCCTCCTCGACCGCCAGGTTGCGATAGAACCGCGATCGGCTGAGAAGCGCGACGCTCGACACCAGAGCGGCGATCAGGGAGGCGATCAGAACGCTCAGCCTGGCCGCGTTACTGGGTTGGCTGCCGGGCGTGAAGGCCAATTCGGAGATCAACAGCGAGACGGTGAAGCCGATTCCGGCCAGCAGACCGACAGCGAAGACGTCGCGCCAGCGAAGCGACGAGGACAGTCTCGCCCGGGTGAAGTGGGCCACCAGCCAGGCAGTGCCGGTGACCCCGATGGGCTTGCCGATCACCAGCCCGATGATCACGCCGACAGCCACCGGTGAGGTGAGGGTGGCCGCGAAGTCGGTGCCGCGCAGGTCGACCCCAGCGGCGAAGAAGGCGAACACCGGCACGCAGAAGCCGGCTGACACTGGCGAGATCCGAAGTTGCAGCCTCGCCGCCGGGCTGCGGGCCTCGGCTGGATCGGCGCGAACGCGGGTCAGCAGGCCGAGGGCGACGCCCGCGACAGTGGCGTGGATCCCACTGGCGTGCACGAGGGTCCATACCGCCAGCGCCAGCGGCAAGTACAGCCACCAGGCGCGCACCCGTCGATGCTGCAGCCAGGCATACAAAGCCAAGAGACAGATCGCGGCGAGGAAGGGTACGACAGTAAAACTGCTGGAGTAGAAGACGGCGATCACCAGGATCGCGCCCAGATCGTCCACGACGGCCAACGTCAGCAGGAAAGCCCGGAGAGCCACTGGCAATCGGCTTCCGACCACGGCCAGCACCGCAAGCGCGAAGGCGATGTCGGTAGCCATCGGGATACCCCAGCCGATGGGCTCCCCACCGGCCTGCAGCGAATTCACCGCGAAATACAGCAGCGCCGGCACGGCCATCCCGCCGATGGCGGCGGCCACCGGCACAGCGGCCTTGCGGCGGTTGGCGAGGGTACCCAGCACCAGTTCGTGCTTCAGCTCCAATCCCGCCACGAAGAAGAAGATCGCAAGCAGTCCGTCGGCCGCCCAGGTTGACAGGCTCAGCTGGAGATGAAGCGATTCCGGACCGACCTCGAAGTCGGACAGGGCCGTGTAACTGTCGCCGAACGGACTGTTGGCCCAGGTCAGGGCGACTGCGGCCGCGATCAGTAGCAACACACCGCCGACTGTCTCGCTGCGCAACACCGACAGCAGCCACACCCGTTCGGCCAGGGTTGGACGGTCGAACAGGGCCTCGTCGGTCGTGGGCTCGGCTGCCATATTCCATCAGCGTAGTGAACACCCACGCGGCGGACCCGGTCGCGACTCGCCCAGGGGGGAACCGCAGCCCGGACCGACCCGTCGGAGACACTTGGGTCAGTGATTTGTTGCGAACTGGCGGAAGCCAAGGAGTCTCGGAGGTTGTATGAGGGCGCGAGTGCTTGTGCCGGTGCTGTTGGCGCTTGCTGCTGTCGCCGGGCTCATCTTCGGCGGATTCCTGCCGCAGGGTTCGGTGGCGGCGGGTGCGACTCCGGGCGGGGGTACTGCCGGTGGCGGCCCGGAGGCTTCGGCAGGTACCGGTTCGGATCCGGCGGAGCAACCCCCGGCGGATGCCGACTTCGTCGGCGTCACCACCCCACCGGAGGAACAGCCGCAGTTGGGTATCAAGAAACTCGCCCCCGGTGAGCGGCCGCCGCAATTCGTGGTGATCTCCTTCGATGGTTCCTGTGAGACGAACAGCAAGCTGTTCCGCCACTACCTGGATACCGCCGAGAAGGTCAGCGGCAGGTTCTCGTTCAACATCTCCGGGTTGTGCATAGTGCCCGACAACGACCAGCGGATGAACTACGACCCGCCCAACAAGGCCAGAGGCACCTCCGCGATCGGTTTCGGTGAGCCCACCCTGCTGGCAGACCGGATCAACACCTGGACCGAGGCATACAACAAGGGTCACGAGATGGCCACGCACTACTTGGGTCACTTCTGTGGTTCCGGCGGGGTGCAGTCCTGGTCGACCGCCGACTGGACCAGTGAGATCAAGCAGTTCAACAGTTTCATGGACAACTGGCCCAAGTTCAATCCAGGCGTCACCGGCGTACACCCGCTGCCCTTCAACAGCAGCGTCATCAAGGGTGGACGGACACCATGCCTGGAGGGTCAGCGCCCGGAGATGTACCCCGCCATGGTGGCTGCCGGTTACACCTACGACTCCTCCAATCCCGGCGAGTTGATGTGGCCGAAGAAGGTCGAGGGGTTCAATCTGTGGGACTTCCCGTTGCAGATCATCAAGGTCGCCGGCTACAAGCAGCGCAACCTATCGATGGACTACAACTTCTTGGTCACCCAGAACGATGGCCAGACCAAGGCCGAGCCGGAGAAATGCAAGCAGATCGAATCCTCCACCTACGATTCCCTGATGCAGGCTGGTGAAGCTGTCTACACCGGCAACCGCGCTCCCTTCTTCGTCGGGAATCACTTCAACGAGTGGGCCTGCGGTGCGTACAAGAATTCGCTGACCCGGTTCATCGAGGACTTCAAAGCTCAGCACCCCGACGTCGAATTCGTGAGCAATCTCGACCTGCAGAAGTGGTTGGAAGCCCAGGACCCCGCGGTGCTGGCGCAACTGCAGGCCTTGCCCAAGCAGGACTACTGACCGGGGGCCTGACGCCGTCGGACCCGTTGGTGGAACTGGCGGGCCTGCCCGGCGTCGCCGACGCCGTCGCCGAGACCAGGGCCGCGGTTGATGCCCTGCTGTGGCCCCGCACGCTGGCCGGGCACGGACCGGAACTTGCTGTCGCCGCCCGCTACCACGGGGCGCAGGCGTGCGCGGCGGTCGAGGGTGCGGACTTCGCCGTGGCTGCTTGGCGTTCCGGTGACGCCTGGGATGAGTCCCCGATGGGTCTGACCTCGGCCGGCATCTGGCGGTGCTACCGGGAACTGCCGTCGCTGGTCGATGTCTGGGACACAGCCCCCTCGCAGGTCTTGGCGCGGCTGCACTCGCTGCTGGCGCGGGACCTGGTGGACGCTGCGAGCGTCGGTCGTCCGCGGCAGGGCGATGCGGCGGACCCACTGCGGCTCGGTCCCGCCCCGCAGCCTGCCGAGGTGGCCGACAGGCTGGCGATGCTGTCGACGGTCGTGACCGCGGGAACCAGTGCGCCCGCTCTCGTGCAGGCGGCTGTGGTGCATGGGGAATTGCTGGCTGTCCGCCCGTTTGTGGTGGGGTCGGGGCCGATCGCGGGGATGTCGACCAGGTTGGTGATGGCGGCTCGTGGGCTGGACCCGGACATGTTGACCGTGCCGGAGGTGGGTGTGCTGAAACTGGGCAGACCCGCATATGTGGACGCAATTCGCCGATATCAGACCGGAACACCGGCGGGCGTGGCCGCCTGGATTCGCTTCATCTGCGAGTCCGTCCGGATCGGAGCCGCGGCAGGTTCCGAGTTGTTGGGTGAAATTTCTGGTGCTTCCCTTGCCACCGACGGGGTGCAGGAGTAGACATGAGGTATGCGGCCGAGAGGCCGGAAAAACGTCGGGCCGGGCACCCACGCGGCGCCTAACCCACGACATAGGGTGTCGGGTCTTGTACCCGAGCGGACAGCACGCTTGATCACCTGGGCCGACGGTTTTGAGGGGCACCCGCCTTGCGGCGGGTGCCCCTCACCTATTCCTGGGGCCCCCGTCCGAGCCGGTCCAACGAGCTAGCGGGACCTGTGCCATCGCGCGTACCAGGCCAGTCCGAGAGCGACTGCCGCCGCGCTGGCAGCGCTTCCCGCAGCCGCCACCTTGGCGCGGTCGCGGGACCGCATACTCTGCGGCTTCTCGAAATCCAGCACCGGCCACTCCCGCTCGATGGCCAGGGCTCGGAGGGCCGCATCCGGGTTGACCGCAACCGGCTTTCCGACGATCTCAAGCATGGGCAGATCCGTGTATGAATCGGTGTAGGCATAACTCGTGGCAAGGTCGTACCCTTGCTCGGCAGCTAGGACCTCCATCGCATCCGCCTTGCCCTGGCCGTAGGCGTAGAAGAGAATCTCGCCGGTGTAGGCGCCGTCCTCGCCGACCGCCATCTGGGTTCCGACCGCCCGGTCGACGCCAAGTCGTTCGCAGATAGGCTCGACGATCTCAGTTCCGGACGATGAGATGACCACCACATCGCGGCCCGCCTGCTGGTGGTCGGTGATCAGCTCGACGGCCTCGGCGTAGACGATTGGATCCACCACTCGGTCCAGGGTGTCGGCCACGATCGCCCGCACCTGGTCGACCGGCCACCCTTTGCAGAGGGCCTGCATATAGGCCCTCATCTGTTCCATCTGGTCGTGGTCCGCGCCGGAAGTGAGGAAGACGAACTGCGCGTAGGCGCTCTTGAGAACCGCCGAACGGCCTATCAGGCCGCCATCGTAGAGCGGTTTCGCGAAGGCCAGCGAACTCGACTTGGCCAGGATTGTTTTGTCCAGATCGAAGAAAGCTGCGCTGCGCATGGGATCGAGTCTAGGCCCAGAAGTCAGCCCTCGGACCCTGGCAGTTGTTGGCGGACATCACATTTCGGGGGTCCAAGGCGTCGGCCGCGGCAGGGGATGGCACTATTTTCTACGCCGTCCTTCGGGACGTGCGACCGCTGGGACCCCCCTCCCGGCGGTCGAGGACCCCCGCTACCCCCCC
>CAZJNU010000029.1:0-28218 GCA_964547485.1 uncultured Actinomycetes bacterium | reverse complement strand
ACCGTGACCCCGTACTTCTGCTTGAGTTCGGTGGCTTCGTCGTAGTCGACCGATACGACAGTCAACCCATTCGGGATGGTGCTGGATTCCAGGTTGCTGGTCGCCTCCTGGCAGGTCGGGCACCAGGACGCATTGAAGAACAGTACGACCTCGTTGCCCGCATACTTGCCAGGATCGGACTCATAGTCGGCATAGTCGATGTAGGAGCCGGGGGAGCTGGCCGCTGTCCCGGCTGCCGCCGGGCTGGCCGACAGGGCGCTCGACGTAGTGCCACTTGGAGCCGTCGACGGTGCGCCGGAACCCGGTTGGGTGGTTGCCGTCGGTGTCCCGGCTGTCGATGGAGAGGAGTTGGGCGCGCCACTGGCCGACGAACTACTGGTCGCGGTGTCGGCTGAGCAGCCGGCGACGGTAAGGACGGTGGCGACAGCCAAGGTGGCCAGGGTCAGGTTGCGGCGGGAGCCGGTTGTGATCATGGCAACCATCAGACCTCATTGCCGCCCGGCTGCCAAGGACCTTCGGATTACAGAAGGATTACGTCTGCGGTCGGGCCATCGTGCGTTGGCCGGTCGGACGCTTACGCTGCGGGGGTGGCCAGAGTCCTGATAGTCGATGACGACCCGACCGTCCGGGAGGTTCTCGACGCCTATCTGACCAAAGCCGGCCATCTGGTGGCTGTTGCCGAAGACGGACCAACCTCACTTACTGCGGCCGCGGAGCACGATCCCGACCTTGTGGTGCTGGACCTGATGCTGCCGGGGTTCGATGGCCTCGAAGTGGCGGGCCGGCTGCGTTCCGACTCGCCTGGCTTGCCGATCATCATGCTGACGGCGCGGGGCGAGGAGGAGGACCGGATTGCCGGCCTGTCCAGCGGCGCCGATGACTACGTGACCAAGCCGTTCAGTGCTCGCGAACTGGTCTTGCGGGTTGACTCGGTGTTGCGTCGAACGGGTGGGGCGCCCGACCAGACCGGAACCCTGCAAGATGACGACCTGACAGTGGATCTGGTTGCCCGGACGGCCAAGTTGGACGCCTCGGAGTTGCACCTCACGGCCAGGGAGTTCGACCTGCTGGCCCACTTCCTGTCCCAGCCCGGGGTCGCCTTCACCCGGGAGGAACTGATGTCGCAGGTGTGGGGCTGGGACATTGGCGACCTCACCACCGTGACTGTGCACGTGAGTCGGCTGCGGACGAAGTTGGAGGCGAACCCGGCCGAACCTAAGCGGCTGGTCACCGTCTGGGGCGTGGGCTACCGCTGGGAGGCGAGTCGTGGGTCCTGAGGCCGAGGTCGTATTGGTGGCCGCCGGTGCGACCGGGGTCGCGGGCGCCCTGTCACTGCTGGCGGTCGGAACCCTTGGGCGTAACCGGCCCCGCGCGGCGGCTGCCCTGGCCCCGATTACCGCCGTCGGCTCGGTAGCCGTCGGCATCCTGGTGGCAGCTCAGGCGATGTTCCTGTCGGACTACGACCTGACGTTGGTGCTATGGATCTTGCTGGCCGCGATTCCGGTGGCGGCCGCCTTCGGGTTAATGCTGGCGCGGCGCGTGTCGGCATTGGAAGCGGCGCGCACGCGGGTCGAGACCACCCGTGCCGCGGAGGCAGAGGCCGAACAGCAGCGGCGCGAGATGGTGGCCTGGATGAGTCATGATCTGCGTACCCCGTTAGCAGGGATGAGGGTGATGGCCGAGTCCTTGGTGGACGGGGTGGCACCCGATCCGGACCGTTATCACCGACAGATCCTGAGCGAGGTGGACCAACTCGCCGGCATGGTGGACGACCTCTTCCGGCTGTCCCGAATACAGGCCGGAACGCTGGCATTGGACCTTCGTCCGGTGGCGGTGGCGGACGCGATCAGTGATGCCCTGGCCAGCGCCGAACCGTCCGCCCGAACCAGTGGGGTGAGGATTGTCGGGCGACGGGTCGGCCAGTGTCAGGCCACCTGCGACATCGGTTACCTGAACAGGATTTTGGACAACCTGATTGTGAACGCGGTTCGCCATACCAATTCGGGGGGAGTTGTGGTTGTTGAGGCGAGGGACGAGGGTGCTCACGTGGAGGTGTCCGTCTCGGATGAATGCGGCGGCATCCCTGACCCTCACTTGGCCGAGGTCTTCACGTTGGGCTGGCGCGGCGATGCGGCCCGGACATCCGACGGGGGCGGAGTCGGGCTGGCGCTGGTGAAGGCCGTCGTGGAGGCCCAGGGCGGAAACATCGGTGTGGTCAACGTCGAACCAGGTTGCAGATTCACCCTCACCCTGCCCGCCGCTGGCGCCGGGGTGTGACCGGGGCTCCTGTCAGCGGCACTCGGAGAGGAACGACCGCGCGACCGCCTGTCCGCGACGGAGCCGTTCCAACTGCATACCGGCGGCCAACAGCACCAGACCCGCGGCCAGCAGATAGATCCAGGTGGGGAAGCCGGACACCAACGGAATCAGAGCGACGACTGCGAAGAAGAGGGTGGCCCAAATCCCGCCCACGATGAGGCCGGCCAATCGGGTGTGCACACCGGCGGCAGCGACGACGGCGAATACCAGGGCCAGCAGCGCAGCCACGGCAACCTGCTGAACGGCCGAGGGTTCCGGTCCCGGCCAGCCTGAAGGATCTGCCACCACCATGATCGACCAGCCGAAGATTGGCATTGCCGCCCAGAGCAGTGAGGATGGTCCGCCGGTGGCGTCGCCGTGCCGTCGCGGCAGCCAGATCGAATGCAGCCAGCCGATGCAGCTCAGCGCGACCGCAGCAACCGAGATCGCCACGAACGAGAGCGGCCGTCCGGTGGTCACCGCTGCGGCCAGCCACCACAGTGGCGGCGCAGCCCACAGCAGGCCTCGCCCCGAGTGGGTAACCAGGCCCGCCGCCAGCGCGAGGGCCCCGCTGACGTACAACAGCGCTCCGCGTCCATAGCTGGCCGCCTCCCACGGAGTCAATTGCGCGAACAGCGGCGCCAGCGCCACGAACAGGATCGGGTAACCCACCACGAACGCGGCTGGCCAGGAACCCCGGTTGCGAGGACTGCCCGCAGACACCCCTGCCGCCGCCAATGCCGCCGCCGCAGGGACAGCCGCGACCACCACCACCGCCCAGGCAATGAGAGTTGATATCGGCTGATCCGGGTCCATCAGCCAGCCCGCGTATTGGCTGGCTGCGATCCAGGTCAGGTAGGCCGAGCCAACGAGCGCCAGCCGCCAGCGCCCCCGAACGGTTCCCCGACGCCTGGTATCCGGACCGCCGCCTGACTCACCGCCTTCGGTCAACTGGGGTGCCGGGCGACCGACGCGAATGACTACCCAACCGACCGCCCCGATCATCGCTGTGACGACCGCCAGGGACACGAGGGTAACTCCGGCGATCCCGGCGGAGTCACCCTCTGCCACGCTGACTATCCAGGCGATCGCGAGTCCCAATCCCAGATATCCGAGCAGTAGCGTGCCCGCGGCGGTGAGCCCGATCCACCACCCGGCAGTCAACGAACCCGATCCGCGTCCTCGCCTGACGTCCATCGCGGCGACGATCGCGATGACTGCCAGGGCGATCGGAATCAGCATCAGCCCGAGCCAGTCCGGATTGCTGAGGGTCGCCAATCCCAGCGCCAACCAGGACCAGGCCCAGAAGGCGGGACCTGCTGCGGCGGCCAACCATTGCCAAGCCGTGACGCGAAGCTTCGTGCCGAGCCACGCGGCCACCAGTGCGACCACCAACGACGCCAGCGGGAACCAGAGGTGGTCGGGGTGATTCGTTGGCGACCAGTTCGCCGGGACCGCCTGCTTGGCTGGTGCCGCCCCAACAACCACCAGCACTGTCACAAAGGAGATGGCCGCGAAGGCTGCGGATGCGATAGGCAGCCGGGATCGCAGACCGATGGCGGCGACGCCGGCTGCGAGCGCGCCGAGTGCCAGCATCCCGAGTTGCGCGGGAAGCGGCAGCCACTGGTAGGCGAAGAAGGCGAACGCGAGTGCGGCCGCCGATACGAGCAGTCCGCCGACCGTGAGCAGCACGGTCTGGACCTGGTGACCGCCGGCCTCGGTCGGTGTCGGAGCGGGGGCCACCAGCTCGCCAGAGGTGTGCTGCCAGTACTGACCAGACCAATAGAACTGACCCTGGTCCCCCCAGTCGTACCAGCCCGGCTCCGGTGCGGCCGGCTCGGTCGCCGGTGCCGCCACTATCGGCTCGTCTGCCGGTGCCGCCCAGGTTGCCGGTGCCGCCCAGGTTGCCGCTGCCGCCCAGGCCGGTTCGGCAGTCGGCGTAGTCGCAGCTGGTCCGACAGGTGTCGTTCTCGAGTCGCCTGCGTCAAGCAGGGTGATGTTGTGCTCGACCGTGGCCAGCACGCTGCGCAGGTGCTCGCGGGTCGCCGTCAACTCGGCGCGCAACTCCTCGCGGGTTACGCTTGCGCCCGAGAGGCCGCGGAGATCCTCTCCTCCTTCAAGGTGGGGTCCCGGATTGGGTTCCACGACGCACCCCCTTCTCGACCTGGTCAGGCGGATCACCACCCGAGTTCCTGCTCAGTATCGCCCCTCTGACCACCTCGCGGTAAAGGTTCCTTCAAGCCTCGCGGCCGACTGGCCGGTAGGCAGTTAGGGTGGTGCCTTGAGCTGGCCGTGGGGGCTCTACGTCGACGGAATTCGGTGCTGTGAACAAATCCATCAGGGCGGCCGGGGCCGCGGCCGTTGCCATCCTGCTGCTCCTAGCTGGCGTAACAGTGCCCGCCACAGCGGCTGCCCAGTCGGGGCCGATTGGCCCGTCCACCTTCGGTATGCACTCGTTCTGGCAGAACCCGAAGGTGCCGCATGGACCCTTCCGCCTGAACTGCGCTCCGGGTTGGGACGAGATCCAACCAGTCAATGAGTCGAATCCGGCGAAGTGGAACTGGGCGATCATGGACTACTGGGTGCAGAAGGTCCGGTCGTGGGGCTATCGGGACATCACTTACACGTTCTGTCGGACCCCCAAGTGGGCAACACCGCGAGGACAGAACGCCAGGACGAGTAGCGAGTGGTACCTCCACAGCCGCAATGTCACAGATGAGGCCCCGATCATTGGCCACTACAACGTGTACATCCGGCAGGTGATCAAGCGATACGGCTGGGCGTTCTCCGGGTATGAGCCCATCAACGAGGCGAATATGCCCGGCTTCTTCGCCGGTACACCTGAGCAGGCCGCGGATCTGACGTCGGTGCTTCATGGCGCTGTCCGGAAGCTCGATCCCACGGCGCGGGTGTTGACCGCTTCCTGGGTCATTCTGGGTTCGGAGACCGAGACCTGGAAGAGGATCAGGCTCGACTCCTTCAACAGGTACCTGCGCGCCCTGCGGGCGAGAGGGTCGAGGTTCGACGTGCTGGCGCTGCACCACTACTCCGCCAGCAGTGCCGCCCGGGAGGACATCATGGAGCGGACGGCGGGCGTCATCGCCGCCAACGGTTACGCCGGCAAGCCCAAGTGGGACACCGAATTCAACCTGCGCGACAACGGAGCGAGCGCGACCCGGCCGACGGGTCATTACTCCGACCGGGACGGCGCGATGGAACTCGTGCGGGCGTTCGTCCGTGGTCTTCGGCAGGGGTATCAGCGGCAGTACTGGTACGCCTGGTCGAATATCTACGACGACTTCACCGGCATCCAGATGGGTGGCGGGATGACCGATCGGAGCAGCAATGCCGCGATTGCGTTCCAGCGGACCTTCGACTCACTCCGCGGCGCCACCCTGCAGCGCTGTGGCGACGCGGTCTGGCGACCGATGATCACGGCCTGTCGGTTCTTCGCACCCAAGGCGAAGAAGGGTTTCTGGGTCGCGTGGACGAGAGACCGGTCCGTGCAGAAGATTCCAATGCGGAGCGGATCGATCTGGGCCACTTCCAACCTGTCGGAGCTGGGCGGCGGTCCGAGTAGGGGATCGATCACGGTCACCCGGTCTCCGCGGCTGTTCGCGGAACACTGACGGGTCCTGCCGAGAGCAAGACAGGTTCCCAGCGCAACCTGCCCTGGGAACCGGCCTTGGAGCTCAGCCTTCGGCGCGCTTCTTCAGGGCTTCGGTGCCGTTCTTCAGGGTGTCGTTCAGCACCCGCTTCTGCATGAAACCGGGCAGCGGCAGGGCCGAGTTGATGGTGAGGCTGAAGGTCGCCTCCGTTTTCCCGCCCTTGGCTGCGAAAGTCCAGGAACCGTCCTGCTCCTTCTGCGCCTTGCTTGGGGCCGCCAACGACCACGACAGGCTGTCGTCTGTGTTGGTGTAGTTCAACTCGAATTCGTCCTTGGCCACCTTCACGTCGTTGACCAACTTCGCACGGGTAGGAAGGCCATCGGCGTCTGACTCCAGTACCTCCGAGGAGATGGTTCCGGGGAACCAGGAGGACTGCCCATCGATATCTCGCACGATCGCGAGAACGTCGGCCAGCGGGGCATCAATCAAGACTGATTTCGATCCGGATACGCTCATGTTCCGCAGGCTAACGACCGAAGCGCAATGTTGCCCGATCAGCAGATCAAACGAGGTCAGAGGTTCAATTCGGCGGCGCCGAAGGACACGCTGAAGCGATCGCACCAGATGCTGACGCTGCGGTAGTCGGCGAGGTTGACGTCCGCCGGAATCGGGTAGTTCTGGTCGCCGATGTTCCCCTTCAGACCGCCGAGCGAGGTGTACTTGCCGTCATCGAACAGGAACCAGCCCTCGTTGTCGGTTTGGACCGGCTGGTCTGTCAACCACACCTGCAGGTCCGGTCCGTTGCTGGTCTCGAAATCCGTAAGTCGAAGGATCCGCTGACCGTCCGCAAGGCGCAGAATCGTGGCCGTGCCCTTCGTCTCATGTTCTTGGGACACGAAATTGCCGATCGCCAACACGGTCGGTGCCGCCATAGGTGCCGGACTCCCGCCGGTGCCGGGCGTGGCGGGAGTCGCGCTGCCGCCGGGCGCTGGCGAAGCGGGTTGAGCGGAGCTGCTGGCGGTCGGGAGTGCCTCGTCGACGCGCTGGTCGACAAAGAGTTTCCAGGGTTCGAACACGAGCAACCCGATCACCACCACAACGGCGATCAGCACGCCGAGGACTGTCCACAGGCGGCGTCGGCCCCCGGGCTTCGCCATTGCCGCCCTCCTTCTCACTTGGTCTGTCCGGCCCAACCGTCGGGACCCCGCGGGTCGCGCCAGGCGCAGTCAGCATAGGGTGCCCGGCTGGCTGCCGTGTGCCGCGGTGTCGGGGCCGACAGCCGCGTAGCGTTGACGGGTGACTCCGGGGCGGCGGGCAGTGCTGGCGGCGGTGACCGTGAACCTGATGGCCGTGCTGCCGCTCTTCCTGACCGGCGCCATGGCGGTGCAGATCGGCCGGGACTTTAATGTCTCGCCAGCGTCGGTGGCGATTCTTTCATCGCTGTTCGCCGTTGCGACCATGGTCGGCAGCGCGCCGTTGGGCCGCCGCGTCGGGCAGTGGGGCGTGCGCCGCAGTTTGCGCCTCAGTGCGCTGATCGCCGCCTGCGCCCTTCTGCTCGCCGCGGTCAGCCCGGCCATTCCGCTGCTGGGATTCGCGCTCCTGGTGGGCGGTTGCGCGAACGCTCTGGGACAGCCGGCGGGCAATGCGCTGGTGGCAGCCCAAGTGTCACCGGCGCGGTTCGGTCTAGGCTTCGCGATCAAGCAGTCTGGTATCCCGCTGGCCACACTCCTGGGCGGATTGGCGGTGCCCTTGGTGGCGCTGCCCCTCGGTTGGCGAAGCACCTACCTGCTCGCGGCGGTTGGCGTGGTCGGCGCCATGTTGCTGGTGCCGGCTGACATGACCAGGTATCCAGGCCGGTCCGAATCGGCTGTTCCAAGTTCCTTGCGCAAGCCGCTCTGGCTGTTGGCCGTGAGTGTCAGCGCAGCGGTGATTGCGGCCACCTCGATTGGCGCGTTGGGGGCGGCAGGGGGCGTGGAGGTCGGATTCTCCGAATCCGCGGCCGGCTACCTCGTCGCTGCTGGCGGGCTGGCCGGTTTGGTGGTGCGGCTCGGCTCCGGAGTGCTGGCGGACCGGCTGCCGTTTGATTCCCTGCACGCCATGGCCGCCCTCTGCGTGCTGGGCGCCCTCGGTTGGATGGCGATGGCGACGGATTCGATAGCCGCCTATGCCGTCGGTCTGGTGGTGGCCAACGCCTTTGGCTGGGGCTGGCCGGGACTGCAACACCTGGCGGTGGCGAGGCGATTTCCAACGTCCACCGCGGCCGCCAGCGGGGTGAGCCAGACAGGAGTCGCGGTCGGACTGCTGGTTGGACCGGCCATCCTCGGATTGGTGGCGGGCGCAGTCGGCTGGTCGTGGGTGTGGCTGGTCGCCGCGAGTGCGGCGCTGGTCGGGGCGGCCGGGGTCTGGTTCGCCGCGGCACGGATCCCGGTGCCCGGGATAGCTGACTTCGGCGCATCACGTCCCCGACGGCGGTAGGTTCAGCGCCATGAGTGATCTTGCGCACCCTGTAATCCGTTCAGATAAGGCCGCTTCGCTGCCGGTGATCTTCCTCGGGATCCTCGGCGCCATCCAGATGTCGGACCCGATGGTGGCCAACCTGGCCCTGGTGAAGGCCACCAAGGCGCTGAGTTTCAGCCCGTCGATGCAGGCGCTCGCCGCCTCCATTTCGACGCTGGCATTGGCCGCGACGGTCGTGCCGTCCGGTGTCGTGGCAGACAAGATCGGTCGCCGCAAGATGCTGGTGATCGCGCTGCTGCTGGCGGCCGTCGGCGACGTGATTGCGGCCATCGCACCAGCAGCACCAGTGTTCCTACTGGGCAGGGCGATCACCGGTGTCGGACTCGGTGCGGTCTTCGCCTGCTCTTTCGGCTTCGTCCGTTCGGTGACTACGGATCGGGCGTTCCCGCCGGCGCTGGGCATTTTCGCGGCGATGTGTTCGGTGCCGTTGTTCATTTTCCTGCCGCTCGGATCTGCGCTCGCCGGGGTGAGTTGGCGCGCGGCGTTCCTGATGATCCCGGTGGTAGCCGTGATCGGTGCGTTGCTGTGCTTCAAGATTCTGCCGGACCTGCCGCCGGTCAAGAGTGAGAAGAAGGAATACTGGGGGTTGGTCGCGCTCGGGGTCGGCGTGGTCGCGCTGCTGATCGGGGTCAGCAGTATGGCGAAGAGCCTGACCTCGCCCAACACCCTGGTTCCGCTGGCGGTTGGCGTGCTGGCCATGGTTGCGTTCATCCAAATCGAGAAGCGAGCCAAGAATCCGACGTATCCGGTCTCGTTGTTCAAGAGTCCGCTCTTTCTCGTCGGAGCACTGGGCGGATTCGCCTGGAACGCAGCGTCAGCGGTCGGCCAGTTGTTGAGCGCGAACCTGTGGCAGTACGTCGATGGCTTCACACCGTTCGCCGCTTCTCTTCGGCAAATGCCGATCATGGTCTTCAGCATTGTGGCCTCTGTCCTCGCCGGGCGGATCATCGGCAAGGGGCGTTCTGCGGTGGGCGTGCTGGTGGTCGGCGGCGTCATCACGGCGGCCGGATTGGTCGGCGCGGGCCTCTTGGCCACCCAGTCGTCAAGCCTGATCTTCCTGGCGGTGTTCTGTGTTGCCTTCTTCGGCTGTGGCGTGATGACGGTCCCGCAGAGCCAGATGTTCGTGCAGGAATCGCCACCGGCGTTCTACGGTCCGGTGACCTCCTCGCGAACGTGTGTCGGTCAACTCGCCTACGCGATCGGACTGGCCGGCGGCGCGGCGATCGCCAGTTCCGTGACCGCGTCCAGGTTGATCTCCGATGCCGGGCTCTCCTCGGAGGCGGCGTCTGAAGAGGTGGGCAAGTTCATCACCGGCGGGACGACCACCGTGGCGGATATTACCGGCTACTACACGGAAGGGTTCTCCGTGGCCATGTACGCATTCGCGGGCCTCGTGGGTCTGTGCACAGTCGTGATCCTGATCCTCGGACGCAAGGCTTCGGCCCGCTCCAAGGAGCACGGAGCAGTCGACGCCACCAACGCGGCCGCCGCTGCTGCCTGACCGAACTGAACCATGAAAGGAGCCCAGATGTCAGCGTTGACCGTGTTCACGGCCAAGAGGTTCTACACGATGGAACCCACCCTCCCGACGGCCACTGCCGTCGCAGTGTTGGACGGTCGAGTGGCCGGCGTCGGCACGCTCGCCGATCTGGCGCCTTGGATGGCGGCGCACGAGTACACCATCGATGACACCTTCGCCGACCAGATCGTGCTGCCGGGGTTCATCGATCCGCACCTGCATCCGTTCCTCCCAGCGGTGTTGTCACAGATGCCCTTCATTGCACCCGACCCCTGGTCGCTGCCGGTCGGGGACTACCCGGGGGCGACAACGCCGGAGGAGTACTGGGCCCTGCTGGAGCAGCGGTTCGCGGCCCACGACCCGACCGACGGACCGTTCTTCAGCTGGGGCTACCACCCGTTGTTCCACGGACCGATCACCCGGTCCGATTTGGACTCCCGATTGTCCGCGGACGTGCCGGTGGTGTTGTGGCATCGGTCATTCCACGAGCTGTTCTTCAACACCCCCGCGTTGGCCTGGGCCAACATCGAGGGACCCGACTCGTTGCCGGAGCAGCCGGAGGTGCGCGCCTGCGTTGATCTGGCCGGCGGGCGCTTCTGGGAGGCCGGCCTGATGGCTGTGATGCCCGCCGTGCAGGGGCGGTTCATGGCGCCCGAGCGCATCGGCGGCGGTCTGATGACTGTCGCCGAGATGGCGCATCGCGGTGGACTGACCACCATCGCCGATATGGGCACGGGGCTCTTCACCACCCCGGAGGTCGAGGCGGGCATCCTGTCGATGGCGTTCGAACGGGACGAGACGCCGTTCCGGCTGCTGATGACCCCGATTGAGACCGCCTTCATCGGGGACGGATCGACTCCGGCGCAGGCGTTGGAGAGGTGCCTGGCGCTCGAGCAGACCTCGGGGTCCAAGGTGTTCTTCGACAAGCACGTGAAACTGATGGCCGACGGTGCCTTCTACAGTCAGGCCTTCAAACTGTGCGCGCCCGGCTATATCGACGGTCATCACGGCGAGTGGATCGTCCCGCCCGAGGTGACGACCCAGATGGCCGAGGCCTTCTGGGGCGCTGGCTACCAGATCCATATCCATGTCAACGGAGACGAGGGTGCCCAGTTCTGCCTGGACCTGCTGGAGTCGTTGTTCGATGGCCACCCCCGGATCGACCATCGGTTCACGATGGAGCATTGGGGCTACTGCACGGAGGACCAGAATCGTCGGTTGGCAGCGTTGGGAGGTCAAGTCTCCGGCCAGCCGTACTACGTCTACATGCTCGGCGACAAGTACTCGGAAGTAGGTATGGGTCCCGATCGGGCGCACCAGATCAGCCGATTCGGGTCGCTGGTGGGTCGAGGGACACCGTTGGCGTTGCACTCGGACTGTCCGATGGCGCCGTTGGAACCTCTGCGGCTGGCGTGGGTCGCGGCGAACCGAGAGACCCTCTCTGGTGAGTCGATCGGGACGAATGAGTGCCTGACGGTCGAGCAGGCGCTGCGGGCGATAACGATCGACGCTGCCTGGATCCTCCGGCTGGAGAACGAGGTGGGCTCAATTCGGTCCGGCAAGAAAGCGGATTTCACTGTGCTGGACGCTGACCCATTCGAGGGCGGCGCCGACGGGTTGAAGGATATCGGCGTGGTGGCGACGGTCTTCGAGGGGCGAGTGCAGCCGGTCTGACCGCTGCTCTAGCTGGCGTCCGACCGGTCCTCGGCCGGGACCCTCGGAGCCGCGTCGTCAGGGTGGACGGCCGTTGAGTTGGACAGGATGTAAACGCCGATGATGACGACCACTGTGCAGCCGGCGGTCAGGACGAGGGCGATCGGGGTCGTACGAATCGTCTCGCCGAACAGCCACATGGCCGCCAACGATGACACCACCGGATTGACCGCGATCATTGCCGGGGTCGACGCGGTGATCGGCCCGGCGCGGAAGGCAAGTGCAGTTGTGCCAACCGTCAGCCAGGCAACCACCACCGTCACCCACACCAGCGGGTCGCTGAGCCAGTCGCCGATCGACGGATGGTGCCCTGCGAAGGCTCCCTTGGCGGTCAACGCCAGGAGGGCATTGGCCAGCCCTGCCGCAACGCCGAACAGCGTCGCTCGAACGGTGTCCCCGCGGCCTCGGCCGAACAGCATCAGTACGGCCATAGCCGCGAGGAACGAACTCAGCAGGATCGCCCACTCGGTGGCGCTGGGGATCTTCGACCCCTGACTGGGTGCCGCCACTGTCAGGAACCCGGCCAGGCCCGCGCAGACGACCAGGATGGCGAGCCAATCCCGACGGCCAATCCGAGTGTGGTTGATCAGGGCGGCGAACGGAGGTATGAAGATGAGTTCGGTCACGAGTAGGGGCTGAACGACCGCCACCGCCCCCAGACTCAAGGCGACCAAGTGGACGAGGAAGGACAGTCCGAACAGCACCACGCCGAACAGCCACGCGGGGTTGCGTGCGAGGCGCGCCACTCCGCGCCGGTCGCCGCTTGGTTCGGCTCCAGCCAGGTCGCCTCCCGGTTCGCCGCCGGCAGGCAAGGGTCCGGGTGCGCGATCAGTTGTCGTAGTCGCGTCCAGTCCGATCGACTGCTGGGTGCCCCGGTACTGCAGCACGAAACTGAGGGCGTACATCGCGGACGACACCAGCATCACCAGGACGGCGAGCGCGGTATTGCTCACTTATGCCTCCGGGCGTTGCGTGGATCCAGGTAACCACGGGTCGCCCCAGCGAAGCACACGCCGTCGCAGTTGGCAGACCGTTGCGCAATCCGGACAGGGAACTCGCGCCTGTGGCCCGACCCACGATTGTCGACGGGCGAACTTTGGCGGGCGAAGTTCGGCGGGCGTACCGGGGTCGCTCGGTGCGATACTCGCCGCCATACGTCGCCGGCCACCAAGGTCGGACGCCAACGACTAGTTGATGGGAACACCATGCGCCTGACGCCTCCGACAGATCCGGCACACCTGACGTGCTGCTCGCCAACCCCACTGCACGTCGCCCTGGCCGCGGGGATCTCCGCCCCGAGCGGGTTGGTCGTGCCTGCCGGGATCGACCGCCGACCGGTCAATCGGCGTGCCGATCTGGTGGTGTTCGGGCGGGTCGCAACCGGAGTTTCAGGCGCGGCCGAGGCTGACGGAATCGCCATTTCCGGCGGCATGATCACCGGGGTTGGTTCGGCCAGCGATCTGGATTCCTTGGTGGGACCCGGAACTGAGATTGTCACTGTGGCCGACGGTGTCATCTCCCCCGGGCTGATCGAACCGCACATGCACATCTGGACGACCATGCTGGTGGAGCCCTGGCCGGACCTATCGCCGGTGGCCAACCCCACCTTCGACGATGCTGTGGCAACCTTGAAGAAGGTCACCCAGCAGACGGCCGATGACGGCTGGGTCAAGGGGAAGCTGTTCGATCCCAGCCTCTATCCGGGCGAGCCGAACTTGACCCGCGACATTCTGGACCAGGTCTCGCCCGATAAGCCGGTGTTCGTTCTCAACGCGTCCATGCACTTCGCGTACATCAACTCGAAGGCAATGGCGCTGGCAGGCCTGGCAGACGACACGCCGGATCCGCCGGGAGGCTTCTTCGGACGCGCGGACGGCAAGTTGAATGGTGTGCTCGGTGAGTCGGGAGCGATCACGAAGATGCTCGCGGTGGTGCCGCAACCCAGCCAGCAGGAGGCGGCCGGCACGATCATCCGGATCCTGCAAGGGGCCGCCGCGGCCGGTGTCACCTCGGTGCGGGAGGCCGCAACCGGAGCCGTCATCGGCGCAGGCGAAGTCGGACTGCTGCACCAACTCAATGGGGCGCATCCGCTGCCGGTCCGGGTATCGACCGCCCAATGGGGTCTGCTCGGCAACGATGCCTGGAAGGAGGCCGGGGTCACTCCGTTCGCCGGTGACGACATGGTGCGGGCCGACGCCTGGAAGGTTGTCACCGACGGCTCCAACCAGGGTCGCTCCGGCTACTTCGAGCAGCCATACCTCAATGAGGACACCGGCGGCCACGCCAACATGACCCCCGAAAAGCTGGTCGAGCTCATGAACGAGGGACTCGATGCTGGCTGGCAGCTGATGGTGCACGCAAATGGGGACGCCGCCGTCGAGTTTGCGCTGGAGGGCTATGAGGCGGCGTTGGCGGGGCGTCAGACCACCGATCTGCGTCATCGGATGGAGCATGTCTCGTTCGCCTTCGACCAGAATTTCGCTCGGATGGCGACGGCGGGGGTCTCGCCGAGTTTCCTGATGAATCACGTCTACTTCTGGGGTCGGGTGTTCCGCGACAACATCCTGGGCCCGGAGCGCGCCGACCGGCTCGACCGGGTTGCCACTGCCCTCGCACACGGTCTGCGGCCGTCCCTGCATTCGGACTTCAACGTGACCAAGATGCAGCCGTTGCTCTCGGCACAGACCGCCGTGACGCGGGTCATGCGGGACAACGGAGAGGTCCTCAACGCCGCCGAGTGCGTGTCTGCGGAGGAGGCGCTGACAGCCATCACCAGCAACGCCGCCTGGCAGATCCACGCCGATGACCGCGGCACGCTGGAGGTTGGTAAGCGAGCCGACTACACCATCTTGTCGGACAACCCCTGGACGGCAGCGCCGGAGTCGTGGCACGCGATCGCCGTGCACGAGACGCGGGTCGGTGGCGAGGTCACCTTCTCGAGCTGACCCCGTCCGACAGGGGGTCATCGGCCTTCTCGCCGTGTTACCAGCCAGTAGCCGGAACCCGCTGTACGGTCTGGCGTGTGCTTGGTTCCGGTTACTGCCCAGTAACCGCTTCCTGCCGCGCCTGACCCCCGTCAGGCGGCCGGGTTCTCCTCGTTCTTGACGGTTTGGCGCGGTGCCTTGCCGCTGGCCGCTGTGAGTGTTGGCCCCGCGGCAGGGGCGGTGCGGGCGGCCGGGGGCACAGGCGGGGTCGACCGCTCGGTTGAGGGGCCCGTTGCCGACCGAAGTCCTCGGGCCAGCGACTCCCGCATGTGGTCGGGAACTGAGAGGGCCGCCAGGGTGCGCCACACCTGCGCGTTCTGCCGGGACAGAGGACCGGTGGTGTAGGGCAGGCGGTACTCCTGACACAGCGCTCGCACCTGGGGGGCGACTTCGGCGTAGCGGTTGCTGGGCATATCGGGGAACAGGTGGTGCTCGATCTGGTGGCTGAGGTTCCCGGTCATGACGTGGAACAGTGGACTGCCCTCGATGTTGGCCGAGCCCTGCAGTTGCCGCAGATACCACTCGCCACGGGACTCATCAACGATGTCGTCCTCGGTGAAGTACACGACCTCGTCGGGGAAGTGGCCACAAAAGATGATCGTGTGGGTCCAGACATTGCGGGTGACGCTGGCGGTCAGGTTGGCCAGCAGCGTGGTCGGCGCGGCGATCCCGGACAGCAGCGGAAAGGCAACATAGTCCTTGACCACCTGCGGCTTGATCTTCTTCCAGACACGCTTCAGGGCGCCGAGCCGGCCCTCGTCGGCGTGTGACTGTGCGGCTTCGACCTGGGCGTCGTACATGGCGATGCCGAATTCGAAGGTGAGGGCGATGACCGCGTTGACCGGTACCTGCAGCAGGTGCTGCGGTTCCCACGGCTGTTCTTCGGTGACTCGTAGCCGGCCATAACCCACGTCGGAGTCCTTGCCGATCACGTTCGTGTACGTGTGGTGCATCGAGTTGTGAGTCTTCTTCCAATCGTCGGCCGGGATGAAGCTGTCCCATTCCCAGGTGGTCGAGTGGATTTTGGGATCACGCATCCAATCCCACTGACCGTGCATGATGTTGTGGCCGAGTTCCATGTTCTCGAGGATCTTGGACAGCGACAGCAGGGCGGTGCCGGTCAGCCAGGCCGGCGGCAGCAGCGAAAACATCAGTGTGCCGCGGGCCGCCACCTCTAAACTCCGCTGGATCGTGATCAGTCGGCGAATGTAGGCGGCGTCTTCGGCCCCGAGGTCGTCCATCACAGACGCACGGATCTCGTCGAGGCGTCGGCCGAAGTCGTCGATTTGGGTGTCGGTGAGGTGCAGGTGTCCGGTGCTCATGTTGGAGGCTCCTAACGGATGGCGGTCTGCGGATTGGGGTCCGGGGTTCATTGCGTGCGGTGTGTGAGATGCCGTGGCAGTGGAACGCGGCGAGCTAGACGCGCAGAGAGAGATCGGTGGCTGGCCGGGAGACGCAGGTCTGGACCACGTCGCCTGGTTCGCCGTGAATCACGCCGGTGCGGACGTCCTGCACCTGGCCGGATTCCAGCGTGAGGACGCAGTTGTGGCAGATGCCCATCCGGCAGCCGTGGGGCATCAGGATGCCGGTCGCTTCGCCTGCGGCTAGCAGGGTTTCGTCCCCCGCCACGTCGCAGGCTTTGTCGCTGGCCGTGAACGTCACCCGCCCGCCGGCGCCGGCCTGGGCTGCGCGAACGGGTTGGAATCGCTCGGTCGCCAGGTTCCGCGCAACCCCGTGTTCGCGCCAGTGGTCAGTGAGGTCCGCAAGCAGGTCGGGCGGTCCGCACGCCCAGGTGGGGAGGTCCCGCCAGGACGGCACTAGCGACTCGAGCTCCGTCAGCTGCAGCCTGCCCTGCCGGGCCGTGTCACGGAAGTGGACCGAAACCGACTCGGTCCGAGTTGCCAAAGCGGTCAATTCGTTGGCGAAGATCCGGCGTCCCCGGTCGCGGGCCGAATAGATCAGATCCACGCGGGTCGGAGTCCGGGTCGGGGTCTTGGTCAGAGTTCGGGCCAGCCGGGACGGTCGGTCACTGGCGGTGCCGGGGTCACCGGGGTCACCGGGGTAGAGGGTTCTCAGCATGCCCATCAGCGGTGTGATGCCGCTTCCGGCGGCTATCAGCAGCAGTCGGGCAGGTGGGTCAGAAGGCAGGTGGAAGTCACCTTGCGGGGCCTCCAACTCCAGGATGTCACCGGTTCGGGCCCGGTCGGTCAGGTACCTGGAGACCAATCCGTCCTGTTGTCGCTGAACTGTCACGGTGATTGTGTCGACATGTCCGCCCAGCGGCGCGGGAGCCGCGGAGGTGATGGAGTAGGAGCGCCAGTGACGCACGCCGTCGATGTCGACCCCGAGTCGTACGTGCTGGCCCGGGAGGTGCGGCGGCAGCCGGGTCGACGGTCGAAGTTCAAGCGACACCGAGGTCGCCGTCTCCCGGCTAATCGCGCTGATTCTGGCTCTTAGTGAAGCGGCAACCCACAGCGGGTCGATGAGGCCGAGGTAGTCGTCCGGCAGCAACGGTGTCGTCAGCCGCTGAGCTGCGCGCAGGATCACGTTCATGAACCTACGGTACCGTAACTTACGGAAGCGTAGGTTTGGGGGTTGTAAGTATGGAGCGGCCCTCGGCGCCAGTGACTTGCACCGCTGGAGGTTGACGTCACGTCGGGCCGCCAAGCCGCCGGAACGCAGACTTGCGGGCTGGGCCGATCGGGTTGACAGCGTCGAGCTTCCCGGCGGCGGACGCAGGGAAGTCGATACTCGGGTGGTGACTGGTTCTGCCTGCGACGCCCGCAACCGGGCCCGACTGGCCCCGTCCCAGGTGCTACTGGGAGTGCTGGCGGTTGTGTGCGCGGGCGCATGGCTAGCGACGACGGCGGGTGCCCCTGGGGCCCAGGCGGTCGCGACGAAGGCGTCGGCCTCCGCCAGCAACTCGGGCCAGCCGGTTGCCTTATCGATGGCCGCATCGGCGACCCCACCGGGTCCTGTCCGGCCGGCCACTTTCGTGCCGTTGGAGATGCGCGGATTCCCTGGGCCGACCGCAGGGTCCTGCGCCGACAATCGTCGGGTGATCCAGGTGCCGTCCACGGCGGCGCGGACGATTACCGCGGCGCTCGCCCGCGCCACCCCTGGCACCGTGGTCCGGGTCGCAGCCGGACGCTATCGCGAGAATCCCAGCAGTTGGTTCGCCCTGGAGATGAGCACGGCCAATGTCTGCCTTGTCTCGGTCGGGGGACCCGCCGTTGTGACCGCAGCCCCAGGCCAGAACTACGGTCTTTTGCTGACCGCAAGTGACACGGTCGTGCGGGGTCTGACCCTGAACGGGTTCCGGGCGGGGATTTCACTGGGAGCGTCCGCTGGCGCGACGCAGCGGCGGGTGTCGATCGAAGATGTCGTCGTTCGAGGTAGGACGCAGGGGTGGAGCGAGGGGATCGTCGCCTATCCCGACCACCGCGAACTTCGGGGCCGGCCGCCAGTAGTCGACGGGTTGCTACTCCGACGGGTGCAGGTACTCGACACTGTGTTGGGCATCTCCTGTAACGCCGGACCGTGCGTCCACTGGTGGTTGGACGGCGTGCGTGTTGTCGGCCGCGGCGGTTCCGAGGACTCCGGGGCTGACGCCTTTGCAGTCGAGGAGGGCCGTCAGATCGTGCTCGTGGGGTCGACGTTTGCTCGGGTATCTGCCGACGGGATTGACACCAAGGCAGCGGATGTTGTGGTGCTGCGCTGTCTGGTACGCGACGTGGGAAGAAACGCGATCAAGTTGTGGCGCGGCGGTGACGTGATCGATTCCGCGATCGATGGCAGTGGGGCGGATGCGGCGCTGGTCGGCGACGCTGCCGGGCGATACCGGTACTTTCGGCTGAGCCTGACCCGACATGCGCCCGGCGGAAACGGCTACGTCGGAACCTGGGGGTATGACGCCCAAGACCCCATTCGGCTGGAGATCATCGGCTCCCGGTTCGGCGGCAACTCCAGCGGTGGCCTGTACGTGCCGGCGGTCCCGGGTACCTCGGTCGCGCTCAGCAACAACCTGTTCGCTGACAGGGGGACGAAGTTGCTTGATTGGGGCGGTCGCAGGCTTTTCATGACGACGCCGGAGGGGGTGGCCGGACTGCAGGCCGCTGGCTTCGGCTGGGGGAATCGACTGCGGTGACCTCCGCGGGCATCCTGAGCGGCTGCTCTACCGGCTACTTCGGGGTGGGAATCGGGTACTTGGGCGGATCGTAGGCAGGAGGCCATCCTTTGGGCGGGCTGAGGGTCGGTGGCGCCACGACGGCTGGCGGATCGTCCTTTGGTGGGCTGTACTTCGGGGGATCAACCACCGGGATCTGAGGTGCGCTGGCTGGCGGTGTCCAGGGGCCGTTGGCCTCGGTCGGGTCGCTGCCAGCTGGAGGCGTATCGGGCTGCCCAATTTCGGCGACCGCCGGTGGGATCCAGGTCGGCGCCACTGAAGGGTCTGCGCCAGGTCTCTGCTCGCCGACCTCGATGGTCAGTGGAGTCATTCTCGTATTCGCGTCCGAATTGACGGAGGTGGACGGGGTTGCGCGTGGGCTGGCGGACAGCGACGTCCCTGCCCGCGTGGCGCTGGCCCAGGGGTTGTTCTGCCCGGCATCGGCGTTCGACACCACAGATGGTGCGCGATCGGCGTTGCCAAGCCCGGCAGTACCCAGTGCCAACAGCGCGAATAGGCCGACTGCGCAACCGACGGCCAGAACCGCCAGGTGCCGTCCCCCATGCCCCGCGGCTGTCGGCCAGCCGGAGCGGTCGAACGGCGGCCGGTCGGCCGCCAAGAAGTCAGCCACCCCTTCTGATTGCGCCGATATCAGCTGTTCGCGGAGCGAGGGTGGCGCCGCCATCATCGGCAGGGCGCTGGCCATGGCGATCTCCAGCATGGCCGACTTCTTCACACGTTCGCATTGCGGACACTGTTCGATGTGACGAGCGATTCGCTTCCGAGTAAGTGCATCAAAGACGGGTGCGGCCTGCACGATTGTGGCCAAAGCGGCGCAGTCACGTCCTCGGCTGCGGAACAGCGCCAAGGCGCCGATGCACCTCTGCAGTTGGGTCTTGGCGCGAGAGACTCGCGCGGAGGCATTGCTGACGTTGACGCCGAGCGCCTCGCCGATCTGGCGGGAATCGAAATCGTGACGCATGGCCAACTCGATGACCTCGCGGTCGGTGTCATTGAGGCCGGGGAGTGCTGCCGCCACGAGCGTCTCCGCCTCGCCCGCCTGCAACCGTGCATCCAGATCCACCTCCGGGCCGGTCATGTCGTCGAAGTCACCGATGTGGGTTGTGCGGACCCAGTCGCGGTGGTAGCGCAGGCACTCGTTCCGGCAGATCGCATACAACCAGGAGCGCAACCGCTCTCGGTCACGCAGTTGGCCGATCCGAGAATGGGCCAACAGGAAGGAGTCTGCGACGGCGTCGGCCGCGGCATCGGGGTTGTGCACCAGCGTGACCGCGTAACTGTAGAGCCGGTCGCTGAAGCGGTCATAGATGGCGGCGAAGGCGTCGAGGCTGCCGCCCGCCAGCGCTGCAGCGAGCTCGGCGTCGCAGCTATCCGCCAGCGCGTCCATGTCGGCCACGCTACGCCGCGGGGGCGAGTGATCGCCAGATCCGGAACGGATTGGATGACGCCGCCGCCAGTACCGGCCAGCTGGTGCGACTGCGGCGTCTCGAGGGCTGGTCAACCACTGGGGTTACGCTCCCGGACCAACTCAGGGGCGGCGATCAAGGCCGATCCGACCCATTGCTCGCGGGGAATGCGCGCAGGCCGCACCCCAGGTCGGCACAACCGGGTACGTCCACCTGATGATCGGCAGCACCCGATGCACCGAGCAACCCACGAATCCGGCCTCGTAGTTCCGGGGTCCCCGGATGTGGATCGCATACTCTTCACCCTCAAGGCCGCCGATGCGGTATTGGCCCAATCGGTTGGTGAAGGTCCATCGGGTATTGCGGGCACCGACCTCGACGTAGCTCACCCTCGCCCCCGCCACAGCCGCACCGGTCGAGGTATCGACCACCGTGCCCTTGGCCACGACAGGCAGCGGAGCTGGCGGCGGCCCGGCCATTGCTGGAGTTGCCAGTGGCGGGGCAACGATGGTGGTGGCTGCAGCGGCCACGACGGCACCGATGAGCAGTCGTTGCCTGCCGAGCCGTTTTGGCGTGGTGGTCCCGTTGGCTATCGGCCGGGTGCCCGCCGCCTGATCTGTGAACATGGCCTTCTCCTCAGCTTCGGGGGCGCCGGTGCGGCGACCCGATGGTTGCTCTCTGTCTGTAGGAGGCGCCGAACCGGCCTCGCCAACACCTTTTTCGGACCGATTCTCGGGGGTGCAAGAAGTCACGGAATCGGGTGCGCCGAATCGGGTGGTGGTGGCAATGGCGCTGGCTACC
Organism: uncultured Actinomycetes bacterium; assembly: GCA_964547485.1. Classification (GTDB taxonomy): domain Bacteria; phylum Actinomycetota; class Actinomycetes; order S36-B12; family UBA10799; genus JACJWR01. The sequence goes on along the minus strand of CAZJNU010000029.1, from coordinate 7,186 downwards.
GGCTACTCAGCCGGCTGTCGACAGAGCTCCGCGAGTGCGCGCACTTCGGCGGCCCGAAGGTTGCCCGTCGAGCCCCCGGCGGAGGCATGCAGTTCCCGGACCCCGGTCGTCAGAACGGCCGCGGCATTGCTGCTGTCGACTCCGCCGCCAGCCATCAACAGGACTCCAACGTCGGCAGCCGCTGCAGTCAGCGCCGCCAGCGCGTCCAGATTGTCCGCGGCCCGACCCGGTCGGCCACTAGTCAGAACCCGCCGGACGCCGAGTTCCGCCAGGCCAGTCAAGGCTTGCGGTTGATCGGTCACCAGGTCGAAGGCCCGATGGAAGGTGACGTCCAATCCGGCGCCATGGGATAGAACTTCAGCCAGCGCCGACCAGTCGGGCTCGTTGTCGACCAGCATCCCCACGACCGCCCCAGGGAAGCCGAGTTCGGCGACAAAGTCCATGGTTCGGCACATCTGGTGGAGATCGCCGGTGGTGAGTTCGAACGAGGCTCGTGGCCTGATTATCGGATGAATCGGAATCCGATCGAGTAGTGCAGCGGCGGCGATCAGGTCATCGTCGGCCGCAGTCAGACCGTCGGCCTCAGGGGCCCGGCACAGCTCGATCCGGTCGGCTCCGGCGGAACTGGCCACGCCGGCATCGGCCAGCGAGAAGGCGCAGATTTCCAGCAGCGGGCGGCCAGGCGGCAGTGGGCGGCCAGCCGACAGCGGATCGCCGGTCATGGTCGACCGCTGATATCGAAGTTCAGCTGCACGCTGGCGTGGTCGCTCCAGCGTTCGGCATACGAGGGAGCCCGACCGACCTCGACCGAGGTCAAAGTGGCAGCGAGGCGGGGGGTGGCCAGGGCGTAGTCGATCCGCCAGCCCGTGTCGTTATCGAAGGCCTGCCCCCGCCAGGTCCACCAGGTATACGGACCCGGTCGATCCCCGGCGTACGCGCGGCCCAGGTCCACCCATGCCCGGCTGGTCCAGCCGCTGAGGTACTCGCGTTCCTCGGGCAGGAAGCCAGCCTTACCGACGTTGCCCCGCCAGTTCTTGATGTCGTGCTCGGTGTGGGCAATGTTCAGATCGCCGCAGACGAGGACATGGGACTGGGTTCGGGCGGCGTTCCGGGCCAGCTGCCGAAGACGGACGCTGATGGCATCCAGGAAGCGATATTTCTCCTGCTGGCGCGGAGTATCCGCCTCGCCGGTGTGGACGTAGACGGATACCACCCGCACGGTGCCAACGGAGGTTTCCAGGGAGGCCTCCAGCCAACGACCAGACTCGGCGAATTCGTCGGGACCGACGCCGACGCGAATCTTGGTCAACGGGCGGCGACTCAGGATGGCCACTCCGGATCGCCCCGCGGCTGCACTCGGCGCATGGGCTATTTGCCAGTCAGCGAAGGGACTTCCTGCCAGCGCTGTCGCCAGTTGCTCGTCGGAGGCGCGGACCTCCTGTAGGCAGATGGCATCGGCGCCAGCGGCAGCCAGCGCGGCCACTCCGCCCCGCCGCACTGCGGCCCGGATCCCGTTGACGTTGGATGTAACAGCGCTGAACATGAGGCCACGCTAGACGATTCGCCGGTTCAGTCGCCCTTGCCATCCTGGGCCGCCAGCTCCACGTCCTTGGCATGGTCGGGAATGTAGGTCTGAGTGTCCTTGGGAGGCCGCTGGTAGCCCTTGGAGTGGGGACGCTTGGGGAGTTCCAACGGTGGCGGCGAGAACGTGGTGTAAGGAATCGTCGACAGCAGATGATCAATGGTGTTGATCCGCGCCCGCCGTTTGTCGGTGCTGTCGACCACCGACCATCGTGCCGGATCGACGTCGGTGTGGATGAACATGTCGTCCTTCGCCCGAGAGTAGTCCTCCCAGCGGGTGATTGACTCCAGGTCCATCGGGGAGAGCTTCCAGCGGCGCATCGGGTCCTCCATTCGCGACCGGAACCTTGCCTCTTGCTCCTCGTCGCTGACGCTGAACCAGTACTTGCGCAGCAGAATGCCGTCCTCAACCAGCATCCGCTCAAAGATCGGTGCCTGGTAGAGGAACCGCCGGTACTCCTCCGGCGTGCAGAATCCCATCACCCGTTCGACGCCCGCGCGGTTGTACCAGGACCGGTCCAGTAGCACGATTTCACCGGCGGCCGGCAGATGGGTGATGTAGCGCTGGAAGTACCACTGGGTGCGTTCCCGCTCGGTGGGCGCAGGTAGGGCGACGATCCGAGCCACGCGCGGATTGAGGTATTCGGTGATGCGTTTGATGGTGCCGCCCTTGCCGGCGGCATCGCGCCCCTCGAAGAGCACCACCAGGCGAGCCCCGCTTTGCCGGACCCACTCCTGCATCTCCACCAATTCCGCCTGCAAACGGTAGAGCTCGGTCTCATAGAGAGCCTTGTTCATACGCTTGCCGGACTTCTTGGCGACGCCCTTATCCTTCTTCTTCTTGGCCATGACAGCGAGGCTAGCGGCTGCCCTCGGCCGACGCCGCCCGGATCGACAAAGGCCTGCAGGCGTGCCGAGGCAGGCGCAGTTTCGCTCCGCGGGATTCAGTTGCGAGTCCAACGACCGACCGCGTCGAACTCCCGCCGCAAAACCAGTAGGGTCGAAGTGTCCGTTCCGGCGATTCGGTCGATGAACGGTAGTTCCGAATACTCGGTAGTTCCGAATACGCTGTGCCGACCAAATGTTTTCAAGTCAGTTTCCGAATAGGACAAGGGAGGTCCGTTGTGGCCCACGACCCGGAGTCGCGAACGTCCGGACTCGGCGTACGCGATGACCTCGGCAAGTTGCTTCTGCTGGACGTCGCCGATGTAGAAGCGTTGCCTTGGGAGCCGCTCCACGACGATCCGAAGTTGCAGCACAAGGTGTTGTGGCGCTCGGGCAGTGTCGTCCTGGGACTGATCAGAGTCGAACCCGGCGGTGAGAATGCCGCCCATGTCCACCAGGCTGCGCAGCACCACATCCTGGTGACGCAAGGTGAGGCGACCATGGTGGGTAAGCGGTTGGGGGTGGGCGGATACGCCTACATCCCGCCGGGAGTCACCCACGATGTGGTCGACGTTGGGCCGGAGGGCGTGACGTTCTTCTACACCTATCGGCCGGTGGAGGACATCCCGCACAGCCGCGCCCGCGCTGCCGCCGAGGACGCATCCAACGCGGTGGCGTTCTGATCGAACCGCCGTCAGGGCGGGATCGCGACCCCGACGATCCAGGATCGGAAGGGCCAGCGAAAGGTAACCCGTCGAGTTCGTGGCTGGCGGCCGACTACACCCGCCACGGCTCCTTCGTTCCCGCCCTCGGCGAGGTAGTGCTGGGACTTCTGAACCCGCGGCCCGGCGAGCGCATCCTGGATGTCGGCTGCGGCGACGGCGCGTTGACCACGCGGATCGTGGAGGCCGGGGCCCATGTCGTCGGGGTCGACATGTCAACAGAGCTGTTGGCGGTCGCTCGGAGCCGAGGACTCGACGTCCACTGGGCGGACGCCGCCGAGCTGGACTACACAACTGAGTTCGACGCGGTCTTCTCCAATGCCGCACTGCACTGGGTGCTGGCACCTGCGGCCGCGGCCAACGGGATGTTCCGGGCACTGCGCCCCGGCGGCAGACTGGCGGTGGAATTCGGTGGATTCGGCAATATCGCCGCCATCATGACGGCGCTCCGGGCCGTTCTCGGTTCGCACGGCTACCTGAAGTTGCCCCCCGACCAGTACTACCCAACGGCGGGCGAGTACGCATCAGTGCTTGCCGCCGCCGGATTCAGCGACGTCCGGGCCGAGTTGGTGGCGAGGCCCACACCGCTCGCGGATGGGATGGACGCCTGGCTGAGAACTTTCCGGCAGGGACTGCTGGACGCACTGGGGTTGGTCCCGGCTGAGCAGGTCGAAGTGCGGCGGGAAGTCGTCAAATTGCTCGCGCCAGCGTTGCGAGACGAGGCCGGCAATTGGATCGCCGACTACGTCCGGATCCGGGCGACGGCGGTGCGGCTTTGATCCGGGCGACGGCGGTGTGGGGCTGATCCGGGCGACGGCGGTGTGGGGCTGATCCGGGCGACGGCGGTGTGGGCGCGGGGTCAGCTCAACCGCGGGCGCTGCGACGAAGGGTCAGCGCGCCAGCGGCGACACTGGCGACGATGAAGGCCGTGACGATGGCCAGCGCCCGCCAGGTGTCGGTCGACACCCCTGTCTGGGTGGTGATATTGCCCATCGCGTCGACGGCGTAGGAAAGCGGCAACACGTCGGAAATCGTGCGCAGCACCGGCGACATGTCCTCCCTGGGGGCGAGCAGGCCGCAGAGCAGGAACTGGGGGAACACCACGGCCGGCATGAATTGCACCGCTTGGAACTCATTGCGGGCGAACGCGCTCAGCGCGAGGCCCAGCGCCGTTCCGAGCAGACCGACGAGTACCGCGACCAGGATCACCGCCCAGGTAGGTCCTGCCACATCGAGGTCCAGCGACGTCAAGGCCACGGTCGCGGAGAGAAGTGCCTGGACTGCGGCGAAGAGGCCGAAGGCCAACAGGTACCCCAGCACCAAGTCGGCCTTGCCCATCGGTAGCGCCATCAACCGTTCGAGCGTGCCGGACTGCCGCTCCCGGAGCACTGCGACCGACGTCGCCAGGAACATCGTGACGAACGGGAAGATCCCCAGGATCGGAAGCCCCACCGAGTTGAAGAGCGCATCGTCATCGACCCACACCAGCTTTAACAGGGTGAGCAGAGCCACCGGCACGATGAGCAGCAACGCCACGGTGCGGCGGTCATGCCCTAGCTGCTGCAGCACTCGACGCGCTGTGATGAGGGTACGGCGGCCGCTCATGGCTGGGCACTACCGTTGGCATCATCACCGGGACGGGCACGTTCACCGGGACGGGCACGTTCACCGATGAGCCGGAGGAACGCTTCCTCCACCGAGGTGCAACCGGTCTGGTCGAGCAGCGCCGCGTTGGCTCCGTGAAACAACAGGTCACCCTCCCGCATCAACAGCAAGTCGTCGCAGCGCTCCGCCTCATCCATCACGTGGCTGCTGACCAGCAGGGTTACGCCGGCGGCTGCCAACTCCGCGAACGTTCGCCACAGATCCAGTCGAAGCACCGGGTCCAGGCCGACTGTGGGCTCGTCGAGTACCAGCAGGTCGGGTTCGTCCAGTAGCGCCACTGCCAGCGACACCCGACTGCGCTCGCCGCCGCTGAGGGTGGCGACCCGTCTTTGCGTCAGCTCCGAAAGATCCACGGCAAGGAGTGCCCGACGGCACATCTGCTGCCGCCTTGCTGCATCGTCTGGTCGGAGCACGGCGGCGAAGTAGGCCAGGTTCTGGCCGACTGAAAGGTCCTCGTAGACGCTGGGCGCTTGGCTCACGTAGCCAATTCGGGAGCGAAGGCCGCGGCTGCCAGCCGGACTGCCGAGAACCTCCGTAGTCCCAGATCCAGCCTGCTGCACACCGACCAGCACTCTCATCAGGGTTGTCTTGCCGCTACCCGACGGCCCGATCAGACCGGTCAACGAGCCGATGCGCAGGCTAGCGGTGACGCCGTGCAGGATCTCCTGGCCGCCCAGTGTCACCCTGACGTCTCGAAAGTCGACCGCCGCACGACCGTCGGTCATGGTGTGGGAGCGGGGGCGACTGACTGGTTGTGCTGGCTGGTTGCTGGTGGAGTCGTGGCCGTCATCACGCCGAGCATTAGCAGGATCTGAGCCACGCAGTAGGTGCCGATCAGCACGGTGGCCACCGCTGCGTTCTCGGACACCGGGCCGAACTTCGTAACCGCGATGAGACTGTCGGAGATGACGAACAAGATGGAGCCGACTAGGAGCATCCGGGCACCGACCGGTGGCACGCGCTGCCAGGTGTCCAGTGCCATCGCGGCCATACTCAACAGGATCGCGCCGTAGATGACCAATGCCGGGGCCAACACACCTGCGCTGGGAAGAACCACAGCCATCATCGCGAGGAAGTACAACAGGTAGGGGATCAGCAGCAGCTTCCGTTGACTGATCAGATGCGGGCCGGGTTGTATCGCTCGAAACGTCAGGATGTAGCAGATCTGCGCCAACAGGAAGCAGCCGACGCCGACTAGGAACAGGGCGTCGATGTGGACCGCGAGGGCGATATCGCCGAACCAGGACAGCACCTGGGCGGCGATCAGTAGCCAGATGAATTTCGGAGTCGGCCTTGGACGTGCAAGTAGCACATAGACGACCAGGAAGGGCATCAGGATTGGCGCCGAGGCCCATCCGAAGATGGCGCCGCTCGAGGCAGCGTTGACGATGATCAGAACGGAGGCCAGCGCTGCCAACGCCAGTAGAACGCGGGGTGCTCTAGTCACGATTGCGCCTTTCTCTCAGCAGCACCGATGCTCGCTGGCTCCAGGACAGATCCTCCCAAGCCGATCGCGCCCGCCTCACCTGCCGTCGGCGAAGGTGCCGGTACTGTTCCAGCCGACCGCGGTCGGCAAGTCGGTCGTTGCGTAGCAGGGTGCCAGCCGCCTCCAGTGCGGCCCCGCGGGCGGCGCGGGCGAGGTCGGCGTCGATCACGAACCCACGCTAGCCGTTGGCGCGGTCGTCCGGCGCATCTTCGTCGCGCGTCGCAGGCCCGCAGCTGAGGGTCTGGTGAGTTTGTCGCTCTCACCGGCGAAGCCATGACCGGCTGGCAAGCCTTCGATCGACCGATTCTCGTCGTCAACTGTGCCAGCCACGCGGGTGGTTAGGGCCTGGCCGACCGCAAACGTCATTTAGCGCCTCTTCTTCGTCGATTGGGAATTGAGGTGGCTCTGGGTCGGCTCGAAGGTGGTGGTTGGCAGGCCAGGTATGTTGCTGTGGAAGCGGGGCCGGCTTTGCCAGCCGCCCGAGATCGATCAGTGCCCCGCACTTTGACCGCCGCCGCTACAGCAACATCAGCGATACCAGGGCATCAAATTCGAAGAACCCGTTCGGCATGGCGGACCGTTCCGTTGGCAGCGACTTCCAACGAAATCGAAACCGACGGAACAGCCGAGGGTCGGGCCGACGACGACCCTGAGCGATGGGGTGCTCCATGCCACTCGTCTCCCGATTCCGCTCTCCGTGCGGCTCTCTACTCCGCGGCGCCTGATGCCCGGCTGGGTTGTCGGTGTCGGCAGCCCAACCGGGTGTCGGCGTGTGCCCGGGGTTGTCAGTTTCGTCTGGGGTAGGTCCACACTTTGGTGACTTCTGGGTGGCCGTTGTCTCCGATCT
>CAZJNU010000028.1:0-28849 GCA_964547485.1 uncultured Actinomycetes bacterium | reverse complement strand
CCCAACGGCCGCTGGCCCAACGCCACCAACGGTCACCATCCCAGCGGTAGTCGGGCTCTGCGGTCATCATGACGTCACTTTCCCACGGGGCCACGACAAACGTTGGTATCTTCGGCTTCGAGATCAGCGACCCACGGGTTGGGCTCAACTGGTGACAGGCGGTGGTGTGGTCGTGCATTCCAGAGACGGCCACGGACCGCCGGAATCGCGGGCCGCCAACTACCGGCACCAGGCGGCCGTGCTGATGCCCACCGCGGGTGCGGTGCATCGAGCGCTGTCACGGTTGCGCCATATTGCAGGTTTTCCGTCCGGGTTGGTGGTGTCCTTCTTCTTCTCGTTCTACCTGCTGGTGAATGCGGTCACCTACGTGGGCGCGATCTGGGGGATCCTCGGGGTGATCCTGCCCCTGGTCGCATCATGTCTGGTCACGGCGGCATTGGTCTGGCGGTGGCAACGGAAGTTGTCAACTGCCCTCTCCATCTCGCAATTGGACTTCCCTGACGAGTCACGGTTGGCCCGTCGCCGCGGGCTGGTGGTCGTCGTCGGTCTTGACTCCGCCCAACCTGGAACGACATTTCTGCGCCTGCTGGCCGCCGCGCAGGAATGTGAATTCGTGGCACTTGTGACCACGGTGCAGGACGACGAATTGGACGTCACCGGCGACCTGGTGGACAAGGTGATGCCGCTGGCGGGACGCGCGTTTCCGGTCGGCAACGTGCGAGTCTGGGGAGGCAACAGTGCGGAGAGTCTGACAGACGCCGAGACCTCAGTGACGGAGGCGCTGGCGTGGCTGCGGCGACACGGGCTGCACCCGTCGCAGATGGTCGTGGATGTGTCGAAGGGACGCAGGTCGATGCAGTTCGGGGCTCTCATCGCGGCTGACCGAGCCAGCGTGGAGGTGCAGTACCTGGCCGCAGACTGGCACCTGCTGGATAACCGTCCGAAGGAGGGCACGCATGACTTCTTCGTCGTGCGCACCATGTGGACCGAGGTGTCCGAGGACGCAGCCGAACTCGAATATTGACGCGTCGGGGCCAGCCCGCTACTTGGCGTAGGAGATGGCCACCAGCGGTGGCGGGTCGGCGATCGGTTCACTCACGTAGAGCCCTCGAATACCGGCGATGTACTTATGGCATAGGTCCGTCAGACCATCGTCATCCTGCATTCGACCCTTCGTGACCAGGATGCCCAGGTCGGCTCCGTGGAACCGGTAGTCCCCGGGTGCGTAGACCCGCATGAAGAACGCGTCGTGCTCGTCGGTGAGGTCGTGCCAATCCAGGGCCATCCGGCGGAACTCGAGGGTGCCGTGGTCGTTCACTCGGTAGTTCCCGGTCTCGGGTGCAGCGAGGATCCGCTCCACCTCGTCGCCGGGATCCTTCATGATGAGTTGGGACCAGACATCAACGGCTGCCAGTTCCAGCCAGCGCTCGTTGATCTCGTCCACGTCCACGATGTAGTCGACCCCCATGAACTCCAACAGGTGGAAGCAGAACAACGGGATATCGGCGTAGGCGCCGACCGTCACGTTGGTCATCGACGACACCCCGGAGATCCGCGGGTTGACCTCGCCCAGGTACACCTCGCCGGAATCCAGATCGATCAGCACATCGACCTCGAAGAAGCCCCGGTAGCCCTCCGCAGAGAGCCTGTTGCCGAACCGCGCTACCAGGTCGATGGCCCTGGCTCGATGCTCCTCGTCAATCGCTTCCGGGAACACATCGTTGCCGCACCAACCCCCTTTGTATGGGGTGAGCTCCCGGTAGCCGGTCAGGTCCGTCATAAATGGCCCGACGATCGTTCCGTGCTGCGTGAGGACCGCCTCCACCGCGGCCGCCTTGTTGTTGATCCGCTTCATGATCTTGACCTGCTCACCGACGATGTCGTCGGCAAATTCGCGCCAGTCGGCCTCGGAGGCGATGAAGAAGGTGGTCTTGCCCGAGTCTCCGTATGGGGTCTGGATCACCAGATCACTGCCGAGCCCGTGTTGGGCCACCACCTCGCACAAGTGCTGCCAGGAGTTCAACCCCTCGTGCAACACATTCGGGACACTGGGTACACCGGCCTCATTTCCCAACTGGGTGGTGACGATCTTGGAATCCAATCGGCGTCGCAACTCGTCCGGCGGCAGGATCAGGTCGTAGCCCAGCTCGCGGCAGATCTGCTCGGTCTCTTCATCGAAGAAGACCATCGCGATCATCGGCCGTTGGCCGGGCCCGGCCCGCTTGGCGATGTAGGCCTGCACCTCCGGATCGCGCAGCAGGTAGTTGTTGATCTCTTCGCTGCTGCCGAACTCCACATAGGGCTTCTCCGCGGGCGTGAAGACGCGAGGGTGGTGGCCGTCCCAGGAGTCGTAGTAGACGACATAGCGGAAGTTTCGGACCCATCGATCGACGCCCAATAGGTTGAAGGCGGTGGGACCGAAGAAGTAGATGGGTTGGATGTTCGTCCGGAAGAATGCCCGTATCTCGGACAGGCCGTTCAGCGATTGCTGATGCTGGGATGTCAGCACCGTGCGGTGTCTACTCACGTCGAGCCTCGCTTCGGTTGCCGATGGTTCGTGTGACTGTAGTGGAAATTCCGGACAACCTCTCGGGACGTGATGTTCGCGCTAGAGCACCCGACCGGAGGCGATACCGGGTGCGCCGTGGCGGCCGCTGTGCAGGTCGGTGGGCAGGCCTGCGAGGGTTGCGCCGAGGGTGTCGAACGCCGAAATCGTCTCGTTCAGCAGGATGGGCGACTGCGCGTCGGGCCAGGTCGACAGCTTGGCCGCCACCGTTCGGGTGCCGGGGTTGACGTACAGCATCTGACCGTAGATGCCCAGCGCCAACAACACGTCTCCATGACGCCGTGGCAGGAACCAGAACTGGTTCCGGTACCAGCCACCGGGCAAGTAGGGGCCGGCCGCGGACTTGTCGAAGGCCTCCCGGATGTCGGGATCAACTCGCCAGGACGACTTCAGCCAGTCGGCCGGTACGATCTCGATGCCGTCCAGCTGGCCGTGGTGCAGCAGCACCTCCCCGAACCGAGCCAGGTCCCGGGCGGTGGCGCACATGCCGCCATCGTGGATCGCGGTGCCGAGCGAATCGCAGGTGATCTCGGCCGGGAACTGGGCGCCCATCGGCGTCCACAACAGTTCCCCGATCAGATCGGCCATTCGGGAACCCGAGGCTCGCTCGCAGACCCAGCCCAGCACCAGCGTCTCGGCCGACCGATAGTCGAAGATCCCACCGTGGTCGCGTTCGCTGGTCAACGTCGGTAGGTACTCGTAGATTGACCGCGGGACCTCACTGTGCGAGGCGGGTCGCCAGCCAAACGCCTCCTCCATCACCCGGACCTCGGCGTCGAGATCGGTGTACTCCTCGCTGAACTTGATACCCGAGCGCATATCGAGCACGTCGCGCACGGTGGCACCGGCGTAGCCGCTGTCAGCCAGCTCGGGAATGTAGGTCGTGACGGGGGAGTCGGGCGTGAGCAGACCGCGATCGGCGAGGATGCCGGCGACGCAGCCGACCAGCGATTTGGTCACCGACATAAGCAGGTGGGTGCGGTCGAACCGGGCCTCGCCGAAATAGCGCTCGTACCGGATCACACCATCGGAGATCACCACCACGGCATCGGTGTAGGTGCGGTCGAGCAGGTGCGCGAAAGACGTCTCCGTGCCATCGGCCAGCGCCACCGGCTGACTGTCCACATCGACGGCCGGGTCGTCGACCGGGAAGCGGATCGGGCCGCGGTTGGTGATCGGCTGGGCGGGCACCAACTCCCGCAGGTGGCAGAAGGACCACCGGTTGAACGGGGGGTCCTGCCAGTTGTGCAACGTCACTCGATCTTCCGGCGGTGGCGGGAACCCGGACATCAGCACCAGCCGATCCTAGGGCGCGAAGTGGTTGGCCGGCGCGGTGGCCCGCGGCTCACTCCAATTCGACGCCCATCGCCACCAGATCATCGACCACCAGGGCGGCGAGCACATCCGGATCGGGAACCAACCCGGCATCTGAGGCGAACCCGACGGTGACGCCGCCGTTGTAGCTGAAGATGGTGGTGGTCATCGGCTGGTTGCCCGAGCACGGGGCGAAGCCGACGAGTTGGTGCACCGGCGCCCCCGCGAAGGTCATCGGAGCCTTCGGGCCAGGCACGTTGGTGAGCACCCCGACTGCCTTGTTCGCGAAGAAGTTCGTCAGGAAGAACGCCACCTGCGATGGCGACTGCGAGACCAACCGCTGCAGTCCGAAGGTCAACACTGCCTCGTCGGAGTTCTTGATCCGCTGCATTCGATGGTGCATCTGGGCCAGCCGATCCTCGGTGCCAGCAGTGTCCAACGGCATCGGCACGAACACCAGGGCGAAGTAGTTGCCCAGGTCCGGTGGCAGGTTGTCCTCAAACGGTTTGAGGTTGACCGGAACCATCCAGATCACTTCATCCACAGATGTTCCCCGCTGTTGCAGGTAGCGCCGCAGCCCGCCGGCGACAGCTGCCAGCAGGACATCGTTGACGGTCGCACCGGCAGCGCGGCCGACGGCTTTGATCGAGTCAAGCGGGATCGGCTCAGACCAGGCGACTGCCTTGACCGTTCCGGGTACCCCGGACCAGACCGTCTCCTCGGAGTCGGCGAGGGCAAGTTTGGTGACCGAAGAAAGGTCGTTGGTGCCGCGGTAGTTCTCCACCCCCAGCACGTCGAGGGCGTCGAGCAAGCGGTCCGGGTGACGCATCAGATCGACGCTGCCACCGACGCCGTGAAGCCCGGCCCGCACCGCCGACGACGCCAGGTGGGGGGTGTCAGCAATGGTGTGCAACGGGTGGCGCACCGCGTGCGCCGCGCCGGCGACCAGATCGGCTACGCCGTGGCCGACAGCACTGGTCGCCTCGCCTGCAGCATGCAGGGCGGCGCTGGCCAGACTCTCATTGGTTTCAGAGCCTTGATCGCGGCTGGCAGCCTTGCGCGAGACCACCGCCGCGACGGCGGCATCGTCGGTTTCGCACATCCCCAGCAGTACTTGCGTAAGTCGCACACCATCGGCGATTGAGTGGTGAAAACGCGACACTAAGGCGGCGCCATGGCGACCGTCGGTGAGCACCAGCGGAGACACCAGGTACGCCTTCCACAACGGCCGATCCTTGGGCAGAGGTGCCGTCCGGATCTCGGCGAGGAATTCCTGCAGCCCTCTGATCGTCATCGGCTCGTCGAGTTGGAGGTGCTCGATGTGGCGGTCCAGCTCGAAGTCGGGATCGTCTTGCCAGGCCCAGCCGTTACCGGCAGCGACCGGTCTGCGGGCGAAGACAGGGAACCGGTCCACCGCCTCGGTGTACACGTCGCGGACGGCAGCCAATGTAGGCGCGGTACCGAGCACCATCGCCCCGTCCACGACCATCAGATTGTTTGGCCGATCCATTGTGAGCCAGAGCGAATCCTGCACGCTCATCGGAACCGTCGTCATGATCGAGTACTCCTTGATTCGCTGGGGCGTTCCGCTCCAAACCTATGCCCAACCGGGTGGCGGTCGCGATCCCTCGAGGAAATGGCGCAGGCCGCACCGGGGAAGTCCGATTGCGGTGAGGAGTTCACTGCCGAGGCTAGGCTGGTGCCCGCCCGGGACGGGCACGATTCGGGTGTGCCAGGTCAGCGGCGGAGCCACAGAGGAGCGGCATGTCGGAGGACGAATACACTGAATGGCAACGTCAGGACGAACTGTGGCAACAGCGCCTGGCTGCTGGCGAAGATCCCGGCCCCAGAACGCCGCCGCCCGCCCCGCCGAAGCCGGATCCTGCGGCTGATGTCACCGGCGCCGACGAGGAGCCAGCCGAGGCCTCCGGCCGGAAATGGTTGCGCCGAGGCGGTGAGGCCGCCTGGTGCGCCAGCTGCGGTTGTGGCCTGCTGAGCGGCTGCGATACCAGTCTGTTGGCGGTCGCGATCGTCGCCCTCGGCTCGGCCAAGGGCGGCCCGCGGAACATTGCCACGCCGGCCGCTTCCGCGAGTCCAGGGGAGGCAGTGTCCAGCCCGGCATTCGGAGCTGAGTTCGCCGACGACAACACCTTGCCGCCGGCCAGGCGTCGTGCGCTGGCGCTACTGCGTGGCTACAAGCGGCACGTGTCGTCGCACACTCCGAACGTGTGCACGCAGCCTGTGTCGTGCAGCGCCTATGCGGCCCGAGCGGTGCGCGCGGTCGGCACACGCCGGGCGGTGCCGCTCATCATCAACAGACTGCGGATCTGCTCGGTTGCGGCCAAGGAACGTCGCCGGGTGTAGCCGTCCTCCGCCACTATCCGCGCGAGTTGCGCCACGTCACTGCGTAGGCGGCTTCGGTGGCGGAAGGTCATCCTCGGGGTTGTCCGGATCGACTTCGACGCCAGTCTCCAGGTCGACGGCGACCGCGCCCGGAGGCAAATTCGATAGATCCGGGGCGATGACCAGGTCGGGTAGACCAGAGTCAGGCAGTCGCATCGCTGCGGTCTCCCCGGGCAGTTCCATGATGAGGTCGCCGGAATGCATCTTGGGCAAGGTTTCGCCGCGGAAGAACGCAGGCGCCGCGATATTCCAGGCGATCATCAGAACCACGCCGAGCAGTAGCGCGCCGATCCCGATCACGAACACGCCGCCGATGCCGAACAGGGTCGTGCTGCCGTAGTCGGGCTGGGCGTATTGGTAGGACGCGATCACAAAGGCGCCGAGCAGCATCAGGCCGCCGAGGAACGGCATCAGACCCTTCATGAAGAAATTCCGGCCGCTCGTGAAGATGTCCTTGCGGTAGAACCAGACTGCGGCGAACCCGGTCAGGCCGTAGTAGAACGCGATCATCAACCCGACGGCGGATATTGAATCACCTAGGACGTTCTCACTGGTGAGCGTCAGACCGACGTAGAAGGCGATCGAGACGACACCCATCCAGACGGTGGCCACCGTCGGGGTCAGGTACTTGGCATGAATGTTGGCGAAGGAGCGGGGGAGCGCCTTGTAGGCGCCCATCGCGAGGGTGGTCCGCGCGGTGGGCAGGATGGTGGTCTGGGTCGATGCGGCCGCCGACGACAGCACCGACAGGATCAGCAGCACTTCAAGGATCTGTCCGACACCGGCGTCTCCGAACACGGTTGGCCCGATGGCTTTGAATACATCTTCGGAGTTCTCCGGATTGGCGAGCCCCAGACCGCTGTCGCCAGTGCCGGCGAAGGCGACGGTGGCCACACTCACGATGGCGTAGGTCAGCAGCAACAGCAGTGTCGAGATGATGGCCGCCCGCCCGGGGGTCTTCTCCGGATTGGAGGTCTCCTCATTGATGCTGACAGCGGTGTCCCACCCCCAGTAGATGAACACTGCGATCAGTGTCGCCGTCACCAACGCACTCAAGGTCAGCCCGGACGGCCACAGCCAGTCCAGGCTCGGCGTCAACGAATCGGGCGTGGCGTCTCCGCTGTATACCCGCACCAGCGCGATTGCAGAGAAGGCCACCAGTACGACGATTTCGATACCCAGCAAGGCGTACTGCAGCCGGGCAGATACTTCGATGCCGCGGTAGCAGATGTAGGTCATGATGATGATCCAGACGACCCCCGCCACCGTGCTCCACAACTTGGATTCCGACAGACTCTCCAATCCGACCAACTGGAAGCTGTAGGAGCCGGCGATCTGCGCCAGGTTGGCCATCACGATCACGTCGGCGGCGATGATGCCCCAACCGCCGATCCAACCCGCCCGGGGGCCGAATGCTCGCGATGCCCAGGTAAACGTCGTTCCGCAGTCTGGTTCGGCCCGGTTGAGTTGTTGATAGGCGATCGCGATCAGGAACATCGGGATGAAGGCCAGCAGCATGATGGCCGGTGCCTTCACGCCGACAATCCCGTCGCCGTTCGTCGTGGCAACCACGAAGCCCAGGCTGGCCGCCAAACTGTAGGCAGGCGCAGTCGACGCCATCCCCACCACAACGCTGGAGACCAGTCCTAGCGCCCCGGTCTTGAGACCTTTGCTGTCCGCAACCTCGGGGAAACCCAGGGGTGCCTGCTCTTCGGTATGGGTCATCGCCACTCCTATGCCGTCGCTGCGTCGATCATGCCGTATCCAGCGGCCGGGCGCGGGTCAATTGCCGCTCGGGGATGGCCGTGGGTGGGGGTACTTGGTCCTTGGCCGCACCGGGCAGGTACCGTCACGAGAGTGTTCGTACCGCCAGCGATGCCGCCCGCGACTGTGGTCGCCGTGCAACCCGCCACCGCCTCGACAGACTCAGACCCGGCCGTGAAATTTCTCGGTCCGCGGGTCTACGGTCCTGACGTCTCTCATTGGCAGGAATGGGTCGACTGGCGGCGAGTAGCCAGTTCGCCGGCCCGGCCGGGCATGTCCGAACCAATGCGATTCGCGTTCACCAAGGCGACGCAGGGACGGCGGATCGACTCCCGGCTGAACTACAACTGGCGACGGATGGCCGAGGTCGGACTCGTCCGAGGCGCCTACGACTTCGCAGATTTCAGCAAGAACCCGATCCTCGATGCGCGCTTCTACGTGGGTGCGATCAGAGCGGCTGGCGGTTTTCGCACGGCCGGGGACTTCGCGGTGCTGGACGCGGAAGGGCCCACTGCGCTGCCGCCACACGCGGTCGTGCGCTGGATCCGGGCATGGACCCTGGAAGTGCAGCGACTGACGAAGTATCCGCAGCGCCGCATCGTGATCTATACCGGGAAGTGGTGGTGGACGCCCCATGCGGGCAACAGCACCCTGTTTGCCCGAGCAGGTAATCCGCTCTGGCTCTCCGGCTATTCCCGGGAACCTTCGCTGCAGGGTTGGACCTGGTCCTGGTGGCAGTACAGCGAGAGCGAAGACGTCCCCGGTGTTTCGGGACCGTCGGACATGTCCGTCTGGCGAGGCAACGTGCAGGCCCTTCGGAAGCTGGCCGGGTACCCGGTGCCGCCGAAGGTAGTGCCGCCGAGAACTGCGCCCCCTAGAGTCGCGGTCGCCAAGGCCGTCGCGAACCCCTGAGGACGCTGCGATGAGCAACGAGACAGGGCCCACGACCGGGCTGACGATTCGAACAGGGTCGATCGACCTGGCCTACGAGACGTTCGGTCGTCCGGGCGACCCGGCAGTTGTGCTGGTGATGGGGCTGGGCACCCAGATGATCGCCTGGCCAGACGAATTCTGCCAGCGGATCGCCGACATCGGGCGATTCGTGGTGCGTTACGACAACCGGGATATGGGACTGTCCACCCACCTGAGTCAACTGCCAGCGCCTCGACCGCCGGCGGTGCTGTTCCGCCGGGCGGACGCTCCGTACTCAATCTCGGATATGGCGCGCGATCTGCTCGGCCTGATGGACGGTTTGGGCATCGCGGACGCGGATATCGTCGGGGCTTCGATGGGTGGGTTCATCAGTCAAAGTTTCGCGTTGCATGTACCCGAGCGGGTGCGCAGCTTGACCTTGATCATGACGTCGACCGGATCCCGTCGGGTGGGCAACGCCGCTCCGAGAGCCTTCGGTCCGGCCATCTTCCGTCGGACACCAGTGGACAGGGAGGCGGCGGTCGAGGCCTCGGTGGCTACCTTCCGCCGCATCGGTTCACCCGGTTTCCCGTTCGATGAGGCGGCTGTGCGGAGTTTGGCAGAGCGCAGCCTGGATCGATCTTTCGATCCCGACGGTGTGCTTCGACAACTGGCCGCCTGCCTGCGGCAACCGGACCGGACTCCGGGTCTGACCCGCCTCAAGATCCCCACCGTGGTGATTCATGGCCTGGCGGACCCGCTGGTCGGTGTTTCAGGGGGCCTGGCACTGGCGCGGGCAATCCCGGGCGCGAAGTTCGTCGGCTTCGCAGGGATGGGCCACGACCTCCCGCGCCCGCTGTGGCCGACCTTTGTTGACGAGATCACGTCGTTGTCCCGGGCGTCGCTCGCCCGCGCGTAACGCACTGCTGGCAGCTAACGCGTCAGCATCGTCCGATGAACAGATTCACCTCGTCGGCGAACCGCAGCGGGAACTGGAACAGGAAGGCGTGGCCCGAGTCGGGGTACACGACGGTCGTGACCCGTGGTAGTCGCGCGGTGTAGAGGCCTACGTTGGCAATCGGCACCACCACGTCATAGCGACCTGCGGCGACCAGCACAGGTTGCTGGATTCGACGCAACTGCCCGAGCACGCCTCGCCCCGGGCCGAGCCAGAGTTGACCGGTCGCGTTGATCTGGGCGGTCGCGGTGGCGGACGGGATCGTGAAGCTGTTTCCGGGTTGGTAGTGGTTGGCCGCGAACGCCGCCCCCACGGCCGCCGACCACTTCGCCCCCGCAGCCTGTTGATTCTTCGGGAAGAGGATGCTCATCCGCTGGGCTTGGGTCGCGTTCGGGTCCGTCAGGATCTTCAGGGCGGCTGGTGTCGGCGGGGTCGCTGCCGGTGACCCCGGGTTGGTGCTGACCAGGATCAGTCGTCGAACGCGGCCCGGATAGTCAATTGCGAGTTGCTGGGCGACATACCCACCCATCGACCAGCCGAGGACGTTCGCCTGCGGGCCCGCGACCCGCGCGATCAGGTTGGCTGTGTCGCGCGCCATCAGGCTCACGGTCAACTTCGAAACCGAACCCGTCGAGGTGCCCGTTCCCCGATTGTCGAAAATGATCAACCGATGCTGGCGCGCGAGCCGGTTGAGAAACGGCGGGTCCCATTCCGCCATCGTGTTTGACGACCCCGGGATTAACACCAGCGGTGTGCCGTGGCCAGCAATCCGGTAGCCGAGCCGGGCGCCTGGAATCTCGACATACCGAACCGGCGACGCCAGCACGTTCGGGGTCGGTCCTGTCAGCGAAGGCGAAGGTGCTGAACACAGTTCGCCGGCCGATGCCGGCGGTGCAGGTGTACCGGCGACGGCTAGCACGGCCGCTGCAACAAACGACGTCGCGAGGTGGACTAGCCGATTCCCAGTTGTGAACGGGCCCATGTCACCAGGCTAACCCTTGCCTCCGAGCGCGAGCGACAGTTCGTCCTGGTGGCCGAACGACCCGGGCAGGTAGCTGCACAGCGGGTCGTCTCCAAGTGGATCTCCACCCGTGGCGTACGCCCGGGAGCGGGAGCCGCCGCAGACTCGGCGGAACTCGCACTGCCCGCAGACGCCGGTCAGCGCGGCGGGGTCGCGCAGTGATGCGAACAATTCCGACTGCCGGTAGATCTCGGTCAGGTTCTGATCTCGGATGTTGCCGGCCGCGACTGGCAGGAAACCGCTGGGATGCACTGACCCGGTGTGGGACACGAACGCGAAGCCGTTGCCGGCGTTGACGTTCAGGGGTGGGCGTCGGTTGCGGGCGACCGGCACCGACAAAGCTTCCAGGCCGTCGCGAAGCCGTCGGTAGGTTGGTCCAAGGCCGAGGGTCGCCACCGGATCCTCACCTGTCTCGGCCAGGATCTTCCGCTGAATTGCGACCCGGCGGAAGTGGTGACCTTCCGTGGTCTTGATCGGGATCCGGTCGCCGGCGTCGTAAAGAACGTTGAGGACGTCCTCCACCACTTGCGGAGTGAGAGTGTCCAGATCGCTGCCGCGACCCATCGGTACCAGCAGGAAGATGCTCCAGGTCATTGCCTGCTGCCGGGAGACGAGAGCGATCAGCTCGGGCAGCTGGTTGAGGTTATGCACTCCAAGGGTGGTGTTCACCTGCACCTTGAGCCCAACCTGCTGCGCCTGCCGCCAGGCGGCCAGGGTTCGGTCGAAGGTGCCGGGGATCTGTCGGAAGCCGTCGTGCACTTCGGCGGTGGCTCCGTCGATGGAGAGTGAGACCGCGGTTGCGCCCGCGTTGTGGAGGTCGGCCAGGGCCGCCTGGGTCAACTTCTCGGTGCCTGACGGCGACACTGCAACCGGAAGTCCGAGCTCGCGCCCCCGGCGAACCAACTCGAACAGGTCGGGGCGTTCGAACGGATCCCCTCCCGTGATCACGAAGATGGGTGGCGGGGATCCGAAGGATCTTACCTGCGCCATCAACTCGGTCGCCTCAGCGGTTGACAGTTCCGCTGGGTCGCGGTCTGTGATCGCCTCGGCGCGACAGTGGACGCAGGCGAGGGCGCAGGCGCGGGTGGCCTCCCAGATGACCAGAAAGGGACGGTCGGCCGGGTCGTGGCGGACGGATCGGATCGCGTCCGGTGCGGTCCGCGGGCGGGCGGGCATGGCTGGTCTCCCTGCCTCGGGTGGTGGGCTGAGCCTCGGAGCAATTTACCACGGATGCTCCGTGAATAATCTCTTGGGCGCGACGGTGGCACCCGGCGTCCCCAATCTCTAGGCTCCATTCCTATGACGACCACCCCAACGACGACTGCCGAGTCCGGGCCGCCAGCAAGTCCCTACGTCACCGGCCTGTTTGCGCCGGTTCTCGACGAGGTCGATGCGGAGGATCTCGTTATCCACGGTGAGCTCCCCGAGGCCATTCGGGGTAGTTACTACCGAAACGGCGCCAACACCCCGTACACCCCGCCCACTCCGTGGACCTACCCCATCGACGGCGATGGCATGGTGCACGAGATGGCCATCAGCGACGGTCGGGCCCACTACCGCAACCGGTTCGTCCGGACCCCGATGATCGAGGCGGAGCTGGCAGCCAAGAAGGCCCTGTGGGCCACCATGATGGGCGGCGCGATGCCGCTCGGGGAGGTTCCGGAGGAGTTGAAGTTCAGCCCCAAGGACCTGCCCGATGTCAACATCGTCCGCCACGATGGCCGGCTGCTTGCGCTCGCTGAGACGACCCGTTCGTACTGTTTGGACCCCACCACGTTGGCGACGCTGGGGCCGGAGACCTGGGACGGCGCCTACCCGATGGGGCACACCGCGCACCCGAAGATCGACCCGGTCACCGGCGAGATGATCCTCTTCGCCTACACGTTCGCTGAGCCGTTCCTCACCTGGGCGGTGATCGGCGCCGACGGCAGCGTTGTGCAGCCACCGACCGGTGTCGCCGGTTTCGACGCCACCTACATGATCCATGACTGCGCCATCACGGAGCGCTACCTGCTGCTGTTGGTGAACCCGGCGGTCTTCACGCTGGACGAGATGATGAAGGGTGGCTCACCGCTGCAGTGGCAGCCGGAGCGGGGGAGTAAGGCGGTCTTGGTTCCACGGGACGGTTCCGCCCCCATCTGGCTGGACGCCGACCGGGTGTCGTGGTGCTGGCACATTGCCAACGCCTACGACAGTGCCGAGGAGGTGGTTGTGGACTGGGTCCGATGGGATCACCTGCAGGTGGGGGACCAGGTGGCGGAGAATCTGGGCGCCCTGGTTCGGACCACCCTCCGGCCATCCGCTGGTACGACCAGTACCGAGGTGCTGCATGAGGGGCTGATGGAGTTCCCGCGGATCGACGACCGACTGGTCGGTCAGCGCCACTCAAGGATCGCGATGGGTGCCAAATCCGGCCGTCCCGGCCTGATCCCTGGGGAGTTCGACTCTGTGCTCACCATCCGCCCCGACACCGGCGAGGCCACGGTGTTCGACGGTGGGGATCTCGTCGTTGGCGAACCGTGTTTCGTGCCAGACCCGGAGGCAGAGGGGTGGTTCGTGACCTTCGGCACGGACCGGACGACGTTACGTTCTTCCTTCATCGTGTTGCCGGCAGAGGACGTCAGCGCCGGTCCGATCGCCCGCGTCGACTTGCCAGTTCGGGTACCGAACGGGCTGCACGGCGCTTGGGCCCCAACAGCCGGATAACGCCCGTGCAGGGTGGCCCGCAGCGCAGCACGTGGGCCACTCCCGTCAGGTAGATCCTGCCTCTGGCTTCCCGCTAGGGTGCGAATATGAAGTGGCTCGCGGCCTCGGTTGTGGCGATCGGCGCGGTCGGAGTTGCCACCGTGGTGATAAGTAATCCTGCTGGTTCTTCGGCTGTGCAGCCAGCGGCGGCGTCGGTGGGTCCGACCACGCCGGACGATGCACCTTGGCCGACGATGCGCGCCAATCGGCGGAACACCGGTGCGGTCAATGTGCCCGGCAAAGATCCCGGTACGAGTCCGTGGTCGTTCACGACCGCCCGCGGAATCTTCTCCACCCCGGTGGTGGACCAGGCGGAGACGATCTATGTCGGATCGGCCGATGAGAACCTCTACGCCCTTTCTCACCGCGGTAGGGAGCAGTGGCGGTTCCCCACTGGGGGCATCATCGATACCGCGCCGGCGCTGCTGCAGAGCGAACCCGGAGTCGGACCGACGTTGACCGTCGGATCCGGGGACGCCCAGATCTACAAGCTCAAACGAACCCCTGGGCTGGCCGCCAAGGACCGGGTCATCTGGACGTTCAAGCCGACCCTTCCGCCGGTGCCGGGGCAGACGGTGTCGTGGTGGGAGGGCAGCCCCAACGTGGGTCCCGATGGCACGATCTTTCAGGGCAACACCGGCGGTGCTGCCTACGCCATCAACCCCGACGGCACACAGAAGTTCGTGTTTCAAGCCGGCAACTCCGTCTGGACCCCGCCTGCATTGAACGATGCCGGCGAGACCTTCTGGGGATCTGTTGACACGGCGTTCTATGGCCTGAATCCGCAGGGTGAGCAGCTGTGGAAGCGGTCCACCTTGGGCTATGTGACCAGTTCGCCGGCCCTGGACCAGCGAGGCACCCTGTACGCCGGTTCGTTTGACTCCAACTTCTACGCGTTGGATGCCGCCAGCGGGTCGGTCAAGTGGAAGTTTCCCACCGGCAACCACATCTATTCGTCACCTGCCCTGATCGAGGCTCCCGACGGTGCCCCGCAACAATTGATCTTCGGATCGACCGACGGACTTCTCTACTCGGTGTCACCAGAAGGGAGCCTGCAGTGGAGTTTCGACACTGGGGCGCCCATCCGCAGTTCGATTGCCGTGGGCACCGGCCCGGATGGCCAGGGGCACATCGCCTACTTCGGCGCCGCCAACGGACTCGTGTATGCGATCGACACCGACAGCGGGTCGCTTCGGTGGAGTTACGACACGACCTCTGATGATCCCCACCTGGAGAACCTGAAGCAGTTGAACGGCTCACCCGCCCTGGGCAAGCAGGGCGTCTACATCGGTAGCCAGGACGGGGTCGTGTGGCACGTGCCGTACGACTACTGCCTGCGCGTCCCGACGGATCGCCGTTGCCTGGCCGCGAAGGCGGAAGTGTTGCCTGCGCAGGGAATGCACGTGATCCCGGTCGACCCGGGTGGGTCACTCGTTGTCAACGGCGATGCCACGATCTCACCGGCTGGTGTCCTTGTCGGTCGGGTGATCGTGCGCGACAAGGGCAAGTCGATTCCGGCGCGGCTGGTCCCCGTGCCGGATCCCTCGCAACTGGTCACCCTGACTCCGCCGTTTCCGGCGCAAGTCTCGGTGTCCGGGGATGGCGAGTACATCTACGTCCGGCCGAAAGAGTTGCTCACACCCCAGACCCGCTATCGGGTCGATGTGAAGGCACTCACCACCACGGGTGGACCTCGTCTCGCCAACGTCAACTTGGGTCCCGGTGAGCAGCAACCGTTCGCTGCGAGTTTCGCGATCACGACGGGGCCGTCGGGGACGCAATGGCGGCCGACGGCCTCGGCCGATCGAGTGTCTGGCATCAGCATTTCCCGGCTGGATCTGCCACTGCCGGCCCTGCTGCCGTCGGTGAACCAGATCGGCTTCGATTTCTACAACTGGGTGGGCGGCTACGTTCCGACCAGCAACCCCGACCGGCAGCTGATCTGGTTCATCGGCGCCCAGCAGGCGGGCCCGGTGCTGGTCGCCGACCCAGCCGAGCAGCCTTTCCTGTTTCCGATGACCGGCGAGATGCGAGACGGCACGTTCTCCTGGTCCTCGGCCACCGGGTTGTCGTTGAAGTTCGAGTTCGGTCCGGTCCCGGTCCGGCAGTTCAATCTGGGGGGCACCCTCAATGCGGCCGGGGTCGTCGGCCCGGACGCGCAGCTCTACGGCCAGGCAGTCTGTGGTGACATCCCCAACTACGGCGCGACAATGCCGCTGACCGGGATCTGCGACACCCAAGGTGAACTCACGACGGTGGGCACCTTCCTCGGCGAAACGGTAACTTCACCCGCTACTCGCCGAGTAGCCGGACTTGGGGTCGGACCGGTCACCGTCACCCGCGGCACGGAAACGATTGTCAGTGCACCCATCACGCTGGCTGCAGGCGTCAACTACAAGGCCAGCGAGCACTTCGTCTCAATCCTGCTGCTCGCCCCCGACGGGAATCCGGTCGGTATCGACTACCTGAAGGCCACCACAACGACGACGGACCCGGCCGGCAACATCACCAGTGTCACCGTGACGGTACCGGCGGGCACCACGCTGCCGGCAGGGACGGAGGCGGTTGTGATGACCGACGCCTTCCCCGCCCACCGCCAGCAGTTGGGCGGCGGCGGGTCATGAGCGAGTCAGTCAACGACGACGCACCCCGGGTCGGCATCGGGCTGTTGTTCGCGCTGCTCGCCGGCCTTGTGGCGGTCGCTCTCACGCAATTGGGTGGATTGGTCATGGCCACGGTGTTGCGTGCGCTGGACGTCACCGAGACCTCAACGTGGCTGGCCGGCGGTTGGTTGACCGGAACTGCCCTGCTGGGCGGGTGGCGGCAGGACGTCACCTCCACCCTCGGTGCCTCGTTCGGTTGGACGATCACGGCTGCGGGTGCGCCGCTGCTGCTGACGGGACTGTTCTGGCTGCTCCTGGGGCGAGCCGCGCGGCGAATCCCGGCACCTGCTATCCCCGGTGCTGCCCTGGCCGGGCTGGGCGCCGCGCTCGGCGGCCTGCTGCTGTCGCTGGCGAGTCACACCTCGGTCACTGTGATCAACTCCGCAGGGTCTGTCACCACGACTGAGCGGTTGCCGCTCTGGTGGACCTCCGGATCGCGGCCCGGAGTCGTCGTCGGCGCCTTCCTGCTCGGGGCGGTCTGCTGGCTGATCCACACGAGGTTCCTGAACACCTGGCTCGCTGTCCGTCCCTACCTGATCGGTCTGATGGTCATACCTGGGATCGTCGTTGCGGTGCTAGCTGGCGGTGCGCTTGCCTACCTGGCAAGCAACTGGTGGGCGATTCTCGTCATCCCGATGCTCGCGCCGCTGCTCGGCGTATCCGTGCTGACGGCAGCTGCCGGCGCGCCGGCTCAGGTCAGCCTCACGCGTATCACGCCAGAACCGATCGGTATCTGGTCCTGGGGGGACAGTTGGCTGGCAGGCCTGGCCGGTGCGGCCACCCTGGTCGTCATCGCGGTGATTGTCGGGCTCGTGCTTCGGCGGCGACACCGTCGAGGTGAGCAGGTCATCATCACGGTGGGTGTCGGTCTGTCCGCCGGATTCATCACGTGGGCTCAGTCCTTTGTCCTCGCTATGCCGGAGGGTCTCGGCGCAGCCACCGAGTTCCGGGTCAGTTGGTGGGCGGCACTGCTGATTGCCGCAGTCATGGCGATAATCGCTACCTTCACCGCCGGCAACATCGGCGCCGCGGCCGCAAGCAACACAGGCCCTGCCCAGGACTCAGATCGGACAACCGCGGGCGTGCAGCCGGCCTGACGCCCGAGCACCACGTCGGTGGGGCTGCTAGTTCCGCCCGCCGACGACTTTGGCCCGATCGACGTGAGAGGTTGGCCATCATGGGAGAGGTTCTCGGCGAGGTTGTGCCGCTCGGTATCGCGGTGGCGGCATCGCCGTTCCCGATCATCCCGGCGGTGTTGCTGCTCTTCACCGCTCGCGCTCGAGCGAGCAGCCTAGGTCTGATCCTCGGCTGGACGACCGGGGTGATTCTGGCCGCGAGCGTCTTCGTCGTGCTCGCCACAGTCGTCGAGCGAGCCGACGAACCTCCCAGTTGGGCGTCGTGGGTAAGGGTCGGGTTAGGCCTGCTGCTGATCGCGCTGGGCGTGCGTAAGTGGCTGACTCGCAATGAGGCGAGCGACGAACCGGCCTGGATGCAATCCATCGACGAGCTGACCCCTCGCACTGCAGCTCGCCTTGGCTTCCTGCTGTCAGCCGCCAATCCGAAGGTACTGATGCTGACGGCTGCGGCAGGGCTCGCAATCGGCTCCGCTGAGCTGGCAACCGCGGACATCGTGCTGGGGCTCGTGATCTTCACCGCGATCGCGGCCAGTACGATCACGCTGCCGTTGGTGCTGAACCTGGTATTCGGGGAACGGATCCTGGGCCCATTGGGGACGGTACGCCAGTGGCTACAGCGGAACAATTCCGCGGTGATGTCAGTGGTCGTGGTGGTGATCGGCAGTTACCTGCTGGCTAAGGGCGTCAGCGGAATCTGACTGCAGGGTCCGGCAGGGGGTCAGATAGTCAGCGGGTCCGAGTGCCGCGGAGTCAGAGTGAGGCCGCCAGTTCGGTGCCCTGCCTAATGGCCCGCTTGGCATCCAACTCGGTCGCCTCGTCAGCGCCGCCGATCACATGGACGGGGAGTCCGGCTGCCCGCAGACTCTCCGCCAGGTTTCGTCGGGACTCCTGGCCGGTACACAGCACCACGGTGTCGACCTCGAGTACCTCGGGCTCGCCGTCGACGCTGATATGTACGCCGGCATCGTCGATCCGTTCGTAGTTGACGCCGTTGAGCATTCGGACGCCTCGCTGTTTCAACTCTGTGCGGTGGATCCAACCGGTGGTCTTGCCCAAGCCGGCGCCAACCTTGGTCGTCTTGCGCTGCAGCAGGGTGACCTGCCGATCCGGGGGCGTCCGCTCCGGGGTGGTCAGTCCGCCTCGGTGGGCGTAGCTGGTATCGATTCCCCAGGTGCGGTTGAACTCGGCAGGATCCGGGCCGTGGGACTCGTGGGCGGTGTCGTGGGTCAGGTACTCGGCGACGTCGAATCCGATACCGCCCGCTCCCAAGATCGCCACGGTCTTTCCCACTGGCGCATGATCCCGCAAGACCTCGAGGTAAGTCACCACTCGTGGGTGGTCCACCCCCGTAAGATCCGGGATGCGTGGGGTGACGCCAGTGGCCAACACGATCTCGTCGAATCCAGCGGCAACGAGTTCATCAACGTCGACCCTGGTGCCCAGCCGGGTGGTGACCCCGGCGTCGTCGAGTTCATTGCGGAAGTAGCGCAGCGTCTCGTGGAACTCCTCCTTACCTGGGATCTGCTTGGCCAGATTGAACTGCCCGCCGATGATGTCGTCGGCCTCGAACAGGGTCACGTCGTGACCGCGGCGGGCGGCCGTGGTTGAGCAGGCCAGGCCCGCGGGGCCGGCCCCGACGACGGCCACCCGCTTGGGCCGGGGAGCCGGTTCGATGGTCAGCACAGTCTCGTGGCATGCTCGCGGATTGACCAGACACGAGGTGACCAGCCCGCTGAAGGTATGGTCCAGGCAGGCCTGGTTGCAGGCGATGCAGGTGTTGATCCGGTCGGCTCGGTCGGCGGCCGCCTTCGCC
Source organism: uncultured Actinomycetes bacterium (assembly GCA_964547485.1). Taxonomy (GTDB): domain Bacteria; phylum Actinomycetota; class Actinomycetes; order S36-B12; family UBA10799; genus JACJWR01. The sequence continues at coordinate 9,554 of CAZJNU010000028.1, read as the reverse complement.
ACGAAGTCGGCATCGGCCAGGAATGGCCGCGCCATCGAGACCAGGTCGGCGCAACCCTCGGCCAGCAGCCGTTCGGCAACGTCGGGACTATTGATCCGATTGCTGGTGACCAACGGGATTCCGATCTGACCCTTGAGTTCCTTGGTCACCCAGGAGAACGCCGCCCGGGGCACGCTCGTGGCGATCGTTGGGATCCTGGCTTCATGCCAGCCGATTCCGGTATTGATGATCGTCGCGCCCGCCGTTTCGATGCCCTGCGCGAGGTTGATTACCTCCGCCAGGGTGGAACCTTCGGTCACCAGATCGAGCATGGAGAGCCGGTAGATGATGATGAAGTCGGTGCCGACCCGCTCCCGGACCCGCCGGACGATCTCCAGCGGGAAGCGTGTCCTGTTTTGATACGACCCGCCCCAGTCATCGGTCCGGTAATTGGTGCGGGCGGCGATGAACTCGTTGATCAGGTAGCCCTCTGACCCCATGATCTCGACGCCGTCATATCCCGCCGACTGGGCGAGTTCGGCACAGCGGGCGAAGTCGTCGATGGTCGCCTCGATTTGGGCCGGCGTCAGTTCCGCTGGCGGGAACGGCGAGATCGGAGCCTGCGCGGCGCTGGGCGCGACCAGGTCCGGATGGTAGGCATATCGACCGAAATGCAGGATCTGCATCGCGATTCGGCCGCCGGCTTCGTGGACTGCCGCTGTCACGACCCGGTGTTGGGCCGCTTCCCGCGGGGTCGTCAGTTTCGAACCACCGACCATCGGCCGACCGGCGTCGTTGGGTGCGATCCCGCCGGTAACGATCAGGCCAACTCCACCGCGCGCCCGGCCGGCGTAGAAGGCAGCCATCCGCTCGAAACCGCCGGGGGTTTCCTCCAGTCCGACGTGCATCGATCCCATCAGGACCCGGTTTGGCAGGGTGGTGAAGCCGAGGTCGAGGGGTGCCAGCAGCTGCGGGTAAGGGTTCACAGACGCCATCCTAGGTCGCGTGATCGAGTGGAGTTCAGCCGCGCTTCGAGTACTTCACCGATCGGCGGACGAGGGCTGCCATTGCGGCATCCTGGACTCTTGTCGGCATCGAGCCCAGCAGGCTCAGGGGTCTGGCACCGCCGCCGACAATCTGGATTGGGGCAGGTCGGGGTGCTTTCAACGCGCGGGCGACCAACTCAGCAACTCGCTGCGGATCAGTCACGTTCTTGCCGGCCTGTTTCTTCATCGAGTCCATGAAGAAGTTGACCAGGGCCCGCTGCTCCGGGTACGGATTGTCGATCGGGATCAGGTCCGGCCGCTGACGACCTTCGAGGTCGGTTGCGACGGCGGCGGCACGCATGATCACGACACGCACTGCCAGCGGTGCGACTTCTCGCCGCAGCGATGTCGCCCATGCCTCCAGGGCGGCCTTCGACGATGCGTAGCCGCCGCTGAAGGGCACGACCAGGTGGGCCATCATGGCGGAGTTGACGACGATCGTTCCGCGGGAATGCCGCAGCATAGGCAGGAAGGCCTGCACGAACTGCACGGCCCCACCGAAGTTGGTCGCCATCATCCGGTCGAGGTCGTCGGGTGTGGTGCCCTCGCAGGAGACGTCCCCGTGGTAGCCGGCGATCCCGGCGTTGCTGAACAGCCCCACCAGCAGACCGGTTGGCGTCAGCCGCTCGGTGATGACCGCAACTGCCCGCTCGATGTCTGTCCGGGAGGTGACGTCCAGTTGGATCGGGACCAGATTGGCCGGGTTCCGGGCCGCCCGAACTAACGCTTCTCCGTCGGTAGGTTTGCGCACTCCAGCGAACACCAGATAGCCCAAGGTATTGAGATGCAGTGCCGTGGCCTTGCCCATCCCGGTCGAGGCACCACTGATGACGACTGCCCGGGGGGACTTGCTGGGCGTGTGATCCTGATCTTGCTGACTGCGTGCCATGACTAGCAACTTAGCTTGCCTGGACCCACCGTGTTCGCGACCGTCAGCCGCAGGACGACGTCGTTGTCGGGTAGCTGCCCGTGCGTCAGATTCTGGGGTGGGCTGCAGTTTCCGAGGTCGATATTGTCGGCGCCGTCCGCCTCCGAAGACGTGTAGGGCGAAATCACCTCATCGGCAGGGCTGTACAGGGAGAGCCACCGCACGTCGGCTGGCGGCGGTCCGGCGACCGATTCGACCAATTCCGAATCCGGTGTCATCTGTTGGCAGGCCTGGTCGCAGGCTCCCGCGAATTGAGCCAAGGCGGCCGTTTTGGTGCCCTGCAGCGGCGCAGCCCAACTCGTGATCGACGAGACTTGGTCGACCTGTTCGCTGCCGTAGCCGGCCCGGACAATCAGGCCGCCCATCGAGAATCCGATCCAGGCGACTGGCTGTTCCACCTCTGTTGTCCGCTGCCGTAACTGCGCGGCGTAGGCGTTGATATCGCCGTGGCCGTCACCGATATCGAGTACTTCCACCGACACACCCTGGGCCGTCAACGCTGACGCCAGGGCGCCGAAGCCATCTGTGCCGCCGCCGTATCCGGGCACGATGATCGCGGTTCGTGCTCCGGCTGTTGCGAGCGGACTCGGCGGCGGAGGATCCTTGACCCCGAAGAACCACCAGATCCCCGCAACCAGTCCGGCGGCGACGAGCGCGGCCGCGATAACCAGCCCGCGGCGCGGACCTTGACGTGTGGTCGCCATCTTGCCTCCAACGGTGACGGGGGACAGGCTGTAGACATTGTCGCCGCCGCCGGGTGGCGAAGGCTCGGCAGGTTCAACCGGAGGGTTTTGATGGCATACAAGTTCTACGACGACGAGGACTTCAACTTCCGCGCCCAGATCACGCTCGGCGGGGTGGCATTCGGTATGGGGGACGTGGGCGAGATCCTCAACTGTTTTCAGGCCATTCCGGCCGGAGATAATCGGGCCTGGGCCAATGAGTTCCTGGCCTTGGCCGGGCGAGTCGAGGCCATCGCTGACGGGTGCGCACAAGCAGGGAATACCGTCAGCGCAGCCGAAACCTATCTGCGGGCGGCCAGCTACTACGCCTCAGCGATGGAGGCATTGCAGGCATTCGCCGAGATCGGACCAGTGCTCGACGCGTTCCATGCCCACCGCCGCTGCTGGGACGAATTCGCCGCGCGGCATCAACCGGAACTGACGAAGGTGAGCATTCCGTGCGGTGGAACTGACCTGCCTGGCTACTGGCTCAGCGTGGATGGCACGCCCCGGCCGACGTTGATCCTCATCAATGGAAGTGACGGCGCCGTCTCCGCGATGTGGGGTGAGATGCAGGCAGCATTGGCCCGCGGCTACAACTCGCTGGTGTTTGACGGTCCGGGGCAGCAGTCGATGCTGTTCGACGAGAACGTGCCGTTCCGGCCCGATTGGGAGCAGGTCCTGGGCCCAGTGGTGGACTTCGCCCTTGCCCGCCCCGACGTGGCACCGGATTCGCTTTTGCTTTATGCCTGGAGCCAAGGTGGCTTCTGGGCAGCCCGTGCCCTCGCCTTCGAGCAACGAATCGCAGCTGCCGTGCTGGATCCGGGTGTCGTCAATGTCGCGACTTCCTGGCTGGATCACTTTCCGCCGGAGATGATCCAACTCCTCGACGACGGCGACTCCACCCAGTTCGACCAGTACATGGCGATGGCGCTGCAGTCGCCGGAACTCAAGCAGACGTGGGCGTTCCGGAGCCGGCCCTATGGCATGTCATCGCCGTACGAGATCGTTCACGCGATGCGCGAGTACGACGTGTCGCCGGTGGCCCACCAGATCACCACCCGGCTCTTCATCTGTGATCCGGAAGGCGAGCAGTTCTGGCCGGGTCAGTCCTCCCAACTCAGCGAGTTGGTGTCCGGACCAGTCGTGTTACAACCATTCACAGCCGCCGAGGGAGCCGACTTCCATTGCGAGCCGGCGGCACGCACGCTGCTGCACCAGCGGATGTTCGACTGGTACGCGCAGGTGCTCGCCGGCGGCTAGGAGGCGATCTCCGACATCCCCGAGCGGCGACAGGCACGAACCGCTATTGACCTGCGGATTGGGCGTTGCCCGAATCCAGCAGCCAGAGGCTGTAACTCGCAGTCTGACCCACCAGCCGGGCGCCGGTCGGCGGCGTGCTTTCCGGTCCGGTGGTAGGCAGGGCTACTAATTGGCTGCCGGTACCGTCGCCCCAGAGTCGGCTCGGGAACTGCGGCGGCTCACCAGCGGCCAGGACCCGGTACCCCTCCTTGTCCGCCAAGTTCACAATCGCCGCCCGCACGGGCCACACAGAGGGGGCAGCAGTCAGCTCAATCGGCTCGGCAAGTTGGGCCTGCTTCAACTCAGCCAGCAATGTGATCGGCTGGGTATTGGCCGTAGCTGGAGCCCCGACGGTTGCCACGATGGCGAACATGCTGCAGGTAACGACCGCTGCGAAGGTGCCGATAGCCGCCACCGCGCGGCTTTCGGTAGCCCGGCGCGGAAGTAGACCGGTCACGACCATAAGAGTCGGCACCGGCAGGGCCACCGCCCAGGTGATGGCATATTGAAGCAGCGGCCCGGCTGTCCTGGTTTCCAGCAGCACCGCCGTCACGGCGCACACCAATGTCCCGAGTGCCGTCACCGCGACGAACCAACGTCGCAGCTTGAACCCCAACACGGCCACGACAACTGCCACTGCCAGCAGCAGCGCGCTGGCCAGCAGCCGCACCAACGGCAGAGGCTGATCGCTGAGGTCGACGACTGAGGACGGCAGGTTATCCTGCCCTGTGATTGTCACGGGCAGCATCCGAAGGACGGCGCCGAGAGACTCCCGCAGACTGTGTGACGGCACCCAGTCCGCCGGTGGCGGTAGCTGTCCCGTGGCCACCGAGAAGAGGTGGGAAAGGTTGCCCGCTTGCCCCGCGCGCAACTGCTCCACCACCGGCGGTAGCCAGATGAGCACCAGAACGATCGCCCCGAGGACGGCCACGGTGATCCTCCCGCGGCCCGGCGACGACCCCGGTGGTGGACCATCGGATACCTCGCGCCGACTTCGTGCGGATCGGGCCGATACCGCGTAGCCGACTACCGCCACCACCATCAGCGCGGTCACTGGAGCGGCCATCACCACGTGCGCCTGGATGAGAAACGATCCGGTCACCGCCGCCCAGATCAGCGACCAGATTCGACCGTGGGTGCAATCGGCAACCAGCAGGATTGTCAGTATCAGCGCCGGACCAAGGACGTTCGGATTCCAGAGCCACCAGGTGTTCGCAGGGCCCAGCATGACCAGATACAGACCCGCGACGGCGACTGCCCACCGGGCGGACACCTCACCAAGTCGTACCCGTACAAGTGCAACTGCGGCGAACAGGAAACCAGCGTTTATGAGGAAGGTGCCAAGTAACAGTGATCGGGGGGTCTCGCCGGTCAGCCAGTACAGCGGAGCGAGCAGGTAAGTATATGCGGGACCTGGATGGAAGCCGCCGAGCCGAGAGTGGGCCCCGACCGCCTGTTGCAGGTGGAGGGAATCCCGGGTAGCGATCTCGAGCAGAGCTTGATCTGCGAACAAGGCCATGGGCCGCCAGAGTTGCAGCAGCCAGACGACCGTGAAGACGGTCGTCATGGCGCCGAAAATGATCAGGGACCAGGGCGCACGCGGACCGGGATCGTCCTCGATCCGAGGCATCGGGCGATCTTATCATCGGCTCACGTAGCGCCCTGGACCCTCACGGTCACCCTCCGAAGGCCCGCAGATGGCGTTCCGAGCCCGCGGTCAACTTCGAGTAGACGAGCTTCACATCGGGTGCGGTGACCCCGACGCCGGCCTTGGCCAGGTCCGCGATGTCCGTCTTCTCGACGGTGACGCCGGCCGCCAGCGCCTTCTGGCTGGTGGTGGCACCGGCCAGCAGGTTGTTGTAGAGCGTCTGCATGGTGGCACTCGCGAAGGTGCCTTCAGCCTTGCCGGCTGTCGGATCAGGGATCGAGTAGCGGGTCATGAGTTCCCGAACCGCGGTGAGGTGCTTGGTCTCGGCCTGGGAGATGCGGGAGAACTGCTTGGTCTCCGGGTACTTCGCGGCGAGGGCGACATAGAGATCGTGGGCGAGCTTTTCTTCCTCGGCCATACCTGCGAGCTGCGCCTTCTGCGCATCCGTGAGCGTGCCCGAAGCGACGTTGCTGAGCTCAACACCGGCACCATTTCCGCCGCCGGCCATACCCTGCCTGCCAGACCCGGCCTTTCCCTGTCTGTTGCCCTGTCCCTGGCCCTGTCCGTTGCCATTTCCCTGGCCGGTGCATTGGGTATTGCCGTTATCCTTGCCGGCGTATGTCGATCCGAGCGCAATCGCCGGTCCTGCGGCAAGGGCGATGGCGGTAACTCCGGCGGCGACTCCGCCTGCTATTGCGAGACTGCGACGCATGATGTCCTCCTGGCTGGGGCTCGGGATCTCCGAGCGGATTCGTGTTGCTGTCACCTCCGACTATGGGTACTGGCTGTGCAGCGACCGTGTGACGGAGATGGAGATCGTGTGGAGTTTGTCGGCCGTCAGCGTTAGCAGGGGAGTGGTGGTGCTGGCGTCCGTCATGATGGGGGGGTGTCCACGGTCCTGGTCGTCGAAGACGAACGCGATATCCGCGAGTTGCTGCGCAGGTACCTGCAGCGCGCAGGTCACGCCGTTCTGACGGCCACTGGAGGTGCGGAGGCGCTGCGGATTATCTCGGAGGCCCGGCCGGATCTTGTTCTGCTCGACCTGGGGTTGCCCGATATCGACGGTTTGGACGTTCTGGTGGCGGCCAAGGAGGCAGATCTGGCGGTGATTGCGCTGACTGCGCGTAGCTCGCTGGAAGACCGAATTCAGGGACTGCAGAGCGGTGCGGACGACTATGTGACCAAACCGTTCAGCCCGCAGGAAGTGGTGCTGCGGGTCGCGGCCGTATTGGCGCGTTGGTCGCCGGCCGCCCCCGCCACGAGGGTGGCATTCGGAGCGGGACGATTGGCCATCGACCATGGTCGGCACGAGGCCTGGTTTGACGACCAACCGCTGGGGTTGACGCCAACCGAGTGGGGTCTGTTGACCGCGTTGGCGGACACTCCGGGGCGCGTGTACAGCCGCGCAGAACTGGTCAACCGCGTGCGTGGATACGAGTTCGCCGGTTACGAGCGCACCATCGATTCCCATGTGAAGAACCTGCGACACAAGCTCGGTGCGGACGGGCCGATGGTTGTGGAGACGGTGCTCGGCGTCGGATACCGACTAGGACTTGAGCGCGATGGCTGAACCGCGACTGGGGTTGGGTCCGCTCGGCCGTCGATTGCTGCTTGCCTTCGTGCTGGTGGCGATGTCCTCGGTCGCGGTGCTGACGGTTGCCGCCTTGATTGGCACCTCGCGTGGAATCAGCGCCACCGAAGAGTCGCAACGGCAGTCCGCAGCGACCACGACTGCTGCTGCCGCGAGCGAGGCCTACCGGGCGGCCGGAGGCTGGGATGGCGCCGACCTCGGGCGTGCTGAGGCAATCGCCAACGCTGCCGGTGCGCGACTTGTGGTGTGGGATTCCCAGGGTTCGTCGATCCTGACGCCGAGCGGGGGCACCATGCCCGGGATGCAAGGCAGCCCTGCCGGATCGGCGATGGGCCGGGGATCGATGACTGCGCCCGTGGTTGTGGACGGTCGCGCCGTGGGGAGTGTGCGGCTGGCCTTCGGTTCGCCCGCGGCCGGGTCTTCGGCCCGGCAGATCGCCTGGACCTGGATCCTGGTTGCTGCGGGTGTGGCACTGCTGGTGGCCGTGCTCGTGGCCTGGTTTGTCACTCGGCGAATATCCGCGCCGCTAGCCCGCCTGGCCCAGGTTGCCCACTCGTTTGCCGCGGGTGACCGCGGTGTGAGGGCGGCACCCGTGGATGTGAAGGCACCTGGGGAGCTCGGTGAATTGGCACGCTCGTTCGACGCGACTGCCAATGCGGTAGTGGTCTCCGAGCAGACTCGCAGGGCGATGTCGGCCGACATCGCACATGAACTGCGCACACCGTTGGCGGCACTGCAGGCCGGGTTGGAGGAGTTGCAGGACGGTCTGGTGGAGCCCGATCCACGCCGGTTGGCGGCCTTGCATGCCCAGTCCGTCCGGCTCGGGCGCATTGTCGGGGATCTCGCGGAGCTGTCCGCTGCGGAATCCGCTGCGTTAAGTCTGCGGCGGGCTCCTCTTGATTTCGGGTCGTTGGTGGCCGATGCCGTGACTGCCGCCGAGCCTGCCCTAACCGACGCGGGCCTTCGATTCAGCACGGACTTGGCCACCAACGTCATCATCGACGGTGATGCCGACCGGTTGCACCAGGCGGTTGGCAACCTGCTGGCCAACGCAGCCCGGCACTGCCGGGCGGGGGACTCAGTTGCCATCTCGCTCGCACGGTCCGGTAGGTGGGCGGTGCTGGCTGTGGCGGACACCGGGCCAGGGCTCACCGCGGGTGATCAACAGCGCGTCTTCGAACGGCTCTGGCGCGGTGACGCCGATGCCGGCGGCGGCCCCGGGATGGGGATCGGACTTGCCATCGTCAGGGAACTCGCCGTCGCTCACGGTGGCGCAGTGGACGTCGCCTCGAATGACTCTGGCGGCGCAACGTTCAGTCTGCGGCTGCCGCTGTCGGTCGGTAGCTGAACGCCTGACCGCCCGCACGAATAGACCCGTCAGCCCCTGAACTGCGACGCTGGGTGATGGCCGATCCGCACCGCTCAACTACGTTCGCTGCTCCTGTCCGCGCAGTCGCCAGGGAAGCACGCCGCGGGCAACGGCTACCAGGTCCTTCACGTTGAACCCGCGAGCGCGTCGCTGTTCGTGGATACATCCGCCAGCTGCACCGTCCTTTGCCTGGCAGCCTCCCGGAACCTAGTGGCCTGAACCGGCCGCTGCCGTGTAAGCCTCCAGCCGTCGCACACCTGCCGCGACAAGGCGCGGGCAGGGCGGGACCGCCGGTGCCACGGCCGCTGAAGGCCTCGGGGAATCCGACGGATCTCCTTCGGTGGGTCCACACGAGCAGCGAGTCCGGTGCATGGCCGCGACCGAGATGGCCCTGGCCCGCGGGCCGGCTGCAGTGGCTGCGCGCGAAGTCAACTGCCGCTGCTACATCTTGCGGGAATTCGGCCTCCTCGGTGCAGGGGCTGCCAGTCGAGTTCTCGAAACAGGTGGAGATCGGGAACGTCGGTCCGGCCAATCGACCCACTACTCCGGAGCCGTGCTGATCCCACTTCCGTGGGTCAGGCCAGCTGACAGTAGCTGCGCCACTTCGGGACATGATCGGGTTGACGTCGACAAGTCCGACGGCGAGCACCCTGTCATCGACGCGCTGGTCAGGATCGCGCCCGATACAACGCGCCGACTACGGGAGACGGGCATGATTCGGGGAATTGGCTGCCGTTCGGAGGGAGTTCGAACTGGCAGCAGACTCCGGTGAGTCGGCGGGTCGCTCGGCGTGTCAGGAGCTGTAACTGCCCGCGGATATCAGCTTTCCAGGCACAATGTCGTCGCCGATTGGCGAATGCCTGCCGGCGGGGCGTGCCTCTTTCGACTTTGCCTGCCGGCGCGCCTTTGTCTTCTTGATACTGTCGCACGGTCGTGGTACTGTACAGGTGTTCGAGTAAATGGTGGCTT